>JBHAEB010000027.1:0-7037 GCA_041855345.1 Arachnia sp.
AAAGACCCGGCGGGAACTTCTGGAGCGGATCAGTTCCCCCACCCGCACCGCACCCCTTGTGGTCATCAGCCGAACTGAGACAGGTGAGATCTTCACCGATCCAAGTGTGCCGGCAGCTGCCGGAGCTGAAGTGTGGGTGGCGGACAAGACTGCCTGTTTCGCGTTGACTGATGCACTGGGACGTCGGCTCACCGTTTTCGCGGGTGCTGCCCGAATCTACCCGACGGGCGATTCCTGGCGTGAGGACCCCTACGCGGCACCACGATTTCTTGCGATGACTGAGGCTCAGGCCAAGCGCCAGCAAAGCACACTCATGTCAGCCTTGCGACGCTTCCTGCCTGCGGCTGAACCCGACCCGACCGATGCCGAACCAACCGCCTACAGCTGGGTAGAGACGACCACCCAGGCCACCGCTTTGGGAGAGCACCTCATCTCACCTGACCGGACCCACCCCGTCGCCGTGGTAACCGTTGATCGTGGTGCCGCGACACCCTATGTCGATGCCACCGCACTGGCCGCCGAGCTGCAGGGGGTTGCGCCTGTCTATGTCATACCCACCGGTGCCGCCACCTGGGCGCTATCCGATGTTTTACCGCCCTATGGCGATGTCTATGCTGGAGCCGCGCGGGTCTACCCGCCTGGCATTGAATGGACCCACGACCCATTCCAAGTGCCGCTACGGTTTGCCACCAGTGCGGAGGAGGGAGCGGCAGCCTTTCCACTGCTGGTGGCGGATGCGTTGCGGCACCTGGCACCCGGCGAGCATCATGCAGACTCACCTGCTGAGACCGAGATACGAGCCAGTGGCATCGTGCTGGGAGTCGTTGCGGGACGTGCGCTGATCTCATTGGACGACGGCCAAACCGCATACGCCTGGCCAGAGCTCGTCACCGCCGACGTCGCCCCAGAGCAGGTCTTCACCCGAGGTCAACGCGTCACTGGTCGGCTCGACGTCGAAACCCGACGGCTCTACCCGCGGATCCGGGAGGCCAGCGAGGCGCTAGCGGAAGTGAGTTGTGGGGATGTGATCTTGGTCCGGGTGACCAGCGTCCAAGCTGAATTGTGCGTGGTCGAGCCCTACCCGGGGGTGCGCATCGATCTGCCGATTGATCGGATTCTGCCACCTGGGGAATCCGGGGATTTACGCACCATGGTCTCGCTGCGTGAGGTCATCCCAGTTGAGATACTGGAGACATCGAAGCAGTGGAGTATCTCTGCGCTGGTGGCTGACCATGCACAGCCGCAACCAGCCCCGTCGTTGTTGCCCGCCGGTCCGCCCTGGCTGGCTCTGCAACAAGATGAGCCAGACCAACCGACGCCAACTACACCCAAACCCAGCCCGCCACCGCCTCAACCTACGGCTCACACCCCCACTGAACTTGACAGCCTGCTCAGCGAGAATCGACGGCTGACCCGGCAGCTACAAGCCATGGGGGCTGAGATATCCCGACTCAAGAACGCAGCCGAGGCCCAAACCGCACGAATCCGCAAGCTGGAGCGGGCCAAGCGGCAGCGCAGCGATTCTGCAGCACGGGAAATTCTGGATGCCGACGGCGCCCGATTCGATGACCCCGAGGAACAGCTCCGTTTCGAGGTCTACCTCGCCTGGGTACGTCGATTCTCCGATCAGGAACGAAAAACCAACCGTGCGATGATGACCTGGACTGTTGGCGAGCATTTCTTCTCCTCATGGGCTGAGGTTCAGGGGGTGGAGCGTCGCAAAGTGGTCGATGTCATTGTGGAGGTCCTCACTGATCTGGCCCCTAACCTGCCTGGACGGGAACTCCATCAACTGCGCACCGGTACCGGCGGCGATGACCCGCCCAGGGTCCGGGGCCGCGATACGGCTTGGCGAGTCTCATTGCAGGTAGGTACCCCACAGGCTCGGCGGCTGCACTACTGGCGGGGGGAGGATCGCATTGAGTTGGCCAGTATCCGCAGCCACGACGATTTCCGCGACTAGCAGACGCTACCCGCACCCCAACCTGCTTTTTCGCGATTCATCCGCCTGAAATCCCCAAGAGCCCCCATCAACCGCAAAAAGCAGGCAAATCGACAGGGTAGTTCACCAACCGACCCTGGTCCGCGTCGAGCAATGGCGGCCACACGCCACTAATACCGGCTAAGGAACTCGATCCGCGAGATCGCTACCGCGTCGTATTCAGGTTGGTCATTGCCGGGCGCGGTGCTGGTGAGCACCTCCAGTTCAGCCACGCCAGTCATCACCGGGGGGAATCTGATCTCCTGATCAGCGGTCTGATTCGCAGCCAAGGGCTGAATCACCCAAGAACCATCAGCGAAGGTCCAGCGCACTGCCAGGATTCGCCGTTGCTGGGCATAGCCGGATCCCTGGGTGTTCCCGTTGACCAACCGGACCCCAACCAGCTCGGTGCCGTCGGCGAAAGTAAACACGATCTTCTCACCCACACCATCGCCGGCACATTGCCAAGGCGTCTGAGTGCCAGGCTCAACCAGGTTAGGCGCTAAATCCTCGCCACCACTCAGGCATCGCCCAGAGGCGGCATCTGGCAGCACCGAGACCACGGCCCCGTCATAGGGTGCCTGATCGGAAGCCACCGCGGTGGCCATGGTGGGGGTAGCGGTCACGCTCGGGATGCTGAGTTGGATCCCTACGCGGATAGTGGAATAGCCCACCAGCAGGGCCGCAAGGGCACTGGCCAGCACCAACCGCCCCGAAACCCCAGAGGCTCGTCGCAGTCGGGAACGACCACTGGGTCGTGGCAGGCCGACGCGATTGTCCCGACTGTCATGGGATTCCGAGGTCGTCTGCCGGAACAGCTCATCGGGCAGGCGCTTGGACATGGCGCCATGCTACAAGCCCACGGTGGCGCAACTCACCGCCATGGCGTTGGATACGATGAATGCCTGTCGCGTTTGATGAAGGAGCCTCGTGTCGAACCCCCACCCACGCGCCATAGCCGCGACCTGCGAACTCGCCGACGGGGTCAGTCCCCTCAACGACTCGGCACGTCTGATCCTTGATGGGCTGCGTGATGGGCGCGTGATCTCCACCCCTGACGGGTTCGCTGTCCTTGATGATCACGATGGCACGATCATGCTAGCCATCGCCCCAGAGGCCCGGGGCCAAGGACTCGGGACCACGCTGGCTGCTGAGGCCTTGCAGCGACGCCCTCACCACGCCTTCTGGGCTTTCCACACTCTGCCAGCTGCCCGCGCCGTCGCCCATCGACTGGGGTTGACCGCAGTTCGGGAACTGCTACGCATGCAGCGCCCCCTCGACGGCGAGACCCCCAGCCCCATTCCGGTCGGCTACACCATCCGCAGCTTCCAACCCGAGGATGCTGAACAGCTCGTTGCCGTCAACGCCGCCGCCTTCGCCCACCATCCAGAGCAGGGTCGGCTCAGCCTAGAGGATTTCCTCACCATGACCGATCAGCCGTGGTTCGATCCGGCGGGGTGTTTGGTTGCGCTCTACGACGGCAGGCTGGTCGGCTTCCACTGGACCAAACGCCACGACACCCAGCTGGGCGAGGTCTATGTCATCGCCGTCCACCCAGATCATGAAGGGCGCGGCCTGGGGCGGGCCTTACTGAGCGCAGGGCTTGCCTACCTGGAGGAGATCGGCTGTACCCGGGTTCAGCTTTATGTTGAGGCCGATCAGCAGCGGGTTGTTGCCCTGTACCAGGCAGCGGGTTTTGACATCGTGAGCACCGACACCAGTTATCGGGCCTGATATGAGTGCACTGCCGCAGGACAGATACCTTGACCGGGAGCTAGCTTGGCTCGACTTCAATAACCGGGTCCTTGATCTGGCACGTGATTCCACTCGAATTCCGCTGCTAGAAAGGGCGAAATTCCTAGCGATCTTCGCCAGTAATCTCGACGAGTTTTTCATGGTGCGGATCGCCGGGTTGCGTCGCCGAATCCAGGCAGGGGTGGCGGTTCCGGGAAATACCGGAACCCGCCCCAGCGTGCTTCACCTCAATTTGCTGCGCCGCACCGCAGAGTTGGTAGCCGAGCAGTCACGACTATTCCACGATGAGATCCACCCACAGTTAAGGGAGGAAGGCATCGAGGTGCTCACCTGGGAGGAGTTGAGCGAGGATGAAGTCGCACAGATGCGAACCCTATTTAGCGACCGCATCTTTCCGGTGCTCACTCCGCTTGCGGTGGACCCGTCTCATCCATTCCCCTATATCTCAGGGCTATCACTGAATTTAGCAGTTCAGTTGCGTAATCCGGCGACCGGAACGACTCAGTTTGCCAGGGTCAAGGTGCCCACCAACCTGCACCGATTTATTCAGCTAGCCCAAGGGCGGTTTTTGCCATTAGAGCAGGTCATCATCCAGCACCTCGACCAACTCTTTGCCGGCATGGAAGTGCTAGGCCATGCCTGTTTCCGGGTGACCCGTAATGAAGACATCGAGGTCGAGGAGGATGACGCCGAGAATCTCCTCGATGCGTTAGAGCGGGAGTTACTTCGACGTCGCGTCGGACGCCCACCGGTGCGCCTTGAAGTCGACGCCAGCATTGATCAGCAACTATTGAAAACCCTCGTTGAGGAGCTATCCGTTGCTCCCGATGAGGTATTTCGAATACCGGCCCCGCTGGATCTGACCGCGCTCTTCGCGCTCAGCCTTGTGCCCCGCGAAGACCTGTCCTATCCCAATTTCTTGCCCACCACCCACACCGATTTGGCTGAGGTAGAAACCTCATCTCCGGCAGACCTGTTCAAGGCCCTAAGCCAACGCGATGTGCTGGTTCATCACCCCTATGATTCCTTCGCCACCTCGGTTCAGCGATTACTGGAGCAGGCCGCAGCCGATCCTCATGTGTTGGCGATCAAACAGACCCTCTACCGTACCTCCGGTGACTCCCCCGTCGTCGATGCGCTCATCGAGGCGGCGCAGGCCGGCAAGGAAGTGCTGGCCGTGGTCGAAATCAAGGCCCGCTTCGATGAGGAAAACAACATCACCTGGGCGCGCCGAATGGAGAAAGCCGGGGTCCACGTCGTCTACGGGATGCTCGGTTTGAAAACCCACTGCAAGGTAACCCTGGTGGTACGAGAAGAAGCGCAGGGGCTACGTCGTTACGCCCATATCGGCACCGGCAATTATCATCCAAAAACAGCCCGAAGATACGAGGATATGGGGCTACTCACCGCTGACCCAGTAATCACTGACGATCTGGCGAGATTGTTCAATCACTTGTCGGGGATGACCCAACAGACTCAATATCGGCGGCTCATGGTAGCCCCCCACGGGATCCGCGACCAGCTAGTCGCCGCCATTGAGACGGAGATTGCCAATCATCGGGAAGGTAAGCCATCAGGAATCCGAATCAAGGTCAACTCAATCGTCGACGAGACCGTCATTGATGCGCTGTATCGGGCATCCCAGGCCGGAGTGAACGTCGATGTGCTGGTGCGGGGGATCTGCACTATCCGCCCCGGGGTACCAGGGCTAAGCGACAATATCCGGGTGCGATCAATCCTGGGCAGATTCCTGGAGCATTCGAGAATCTATTGGTTTGAGGCGGCGGGGAAACTCAATGTCGGAATCGGGTCAGCTGACCTCATGCACCGCAACCTGGATCGACGGGTCGAGGCCATCGTCGCGTTATCGAGTCCGGAACACAAACAGCAGATCAAACAGCTCTTTGATCTCGCCTTCGACGACGGCACGGTGCGTTGGGAACTGGTGGATAGCACGTGGTCCGCCCACACCACCGACGCCGATGGCCAACCATTGCTTGATCTACAGGAGGAATTGGTGCGTCGTACCCGCCAGAGGAGACGTCGGTGAGTAAAAAACCCAAGATCATCGCAGCAGGCGGGGTGGTGTTGCGTCCTCACAAGGATGGATTGCAGGTGCTGCTGATTCGTCGCGACCGATACGGGGATTGGTCCCTGCCCAAGGGAAAGGGGCAGGCCGATGAGCTGCTGCCTGAGACCGCTATCCGCGAGATCATGGAGGAAACAGGTGTTGCAGCACGTTTGGATACCCGACTCAAGAGCCTGAAGTACACGGTCTCACAAGGCCCTAAGGTGGCCCATTATTGGCGGGCCAGCCCGATTAAACAGCGCCCACGACGACCCGATAAGGAGATCTCAGCTATCACCTGGTTTCCGGTGGCACAGGCCCTGGACATCATGACCTACGATGACGAGCGGACCTTGCTTCGGCAGGCCGTAGCTGAGCCCCCCACAAACACCCTGCTGATTGTCCGTCATGCAAAGGCGATGCAGCGCAAACACTGGACCGGCAATGATCAGCTACGTCGACTATCTGGTCGGGGCCGTCGCCAAGCCAAACGGCTGGTCGAGTTACTGGAGTGCTTTGGGATCGAGCGACTGATCAGTTCAGCCTCCGCGCGCTGCGCACAAACCTTGGAGCCCTATGGGAAAGCCCATCGCCTGCAAGTCGAGACCTATCAGGAGTTAACGGAGGAATCAGCCGCCAAGAACCCAGAGGCGGTACGAAAACTCATGGCCTCCCTGCTGGCCGGACTGGATCGACCCACCGCGATCTGCGGACACCGGCCTGTGCTTCCCGAGATGTATGCCGGCCTTGGAATCAAGGACAAACCGATGGTCGTCGCTGAGGTACGGGCCCTCCACGTCAGCGACGGCGGCCTCATCTCAATGGAAACCTTCAAACCCACCGCCTAATTCCACCCCACGGAGCTGGCCGGCCCCTGACCCGCCATCCGCACTGCCATCAGAGCGGGGCCCTCCCCGCGACGCGGCCTCCCTGCGGCACAGCATCTCCCCGCTAGTTACGAACCCAAATATTATTCGTCGACCCCTTGACGCCCATCGCACAGCCCATCTACAGTATTAACCAGCATAAACGGCTCAGACAGTTGACGGAATTGGCTGACCTGGAACGCATAACGGTATTTCAAGGGGGAAAGCCATGAAGAAGGCGTTGATAGGAGTCAACGCCCCCGCCATTGGGCCAGTTACCAGTTTGACCAACACATTTTCCACTGCGGCCGATTCAAGTTGCCACCGAGGTGCAAATAGTAGAAAACCCGCAACTAACGCTTTCCCG
>JBHAEB010000028.1:0-13617 GCA_041855345.1 Arachnia sp.
ATGGTCCACAGGATCTGTTGATCAGTCTCTGGGTGTCGTTCCAGGCGGACGGTGACATCTTCGACAGCTAGCCGCTGCAACGCCCCGCCGAGTTTGTCCTCGTCGTTGCGGGTGTCAGCGACGATAGCCACCGGCAGCAGGGATTGGGGCACCCGCCAAGGTCGGATAGCCCCTGGCCGGTCAGGGTTTGACAGCGAATCTCCGGTCTCGGCCTTCGATAGGCGAGCGACGTAAACGATCTCACCAGCGATGGCCTTGTCCTTGCCTACCAACTCCAATCCGATAGGAGCCGACAACTGACCCACCTTGTCGGTTTCGTCATGATCTGGATGGGTGGGGTTGACGTCTTCTCCGAAGAGTTCACGTTTACCGGAGACATGCACCGGGTCATCGGCTCGTAAAGTGCCGGAGAAGACACGGACCATCGACAACCGTCCCGAATACTGATCCGAGGTGGTGCGGATGACCTGAGCTACCAGCGGGCCCTCGGGATCGCAGGTGGCACGTGGCAGGGTCTCTCCATCAAGGGTGACGATATCGGGCACCGTGTGGGTGTTGGCGGCTGGGAAGCCCTTCTCGATCCAGCGCAATAGCTCTTCGGTGCCGACATCGCTGGTGGTATGGGCAGGCAATACCGGGAAGAATCGGGCACTGATAATGGCCCGGTTGAGGACCTCATAAACCTCAGCGACGGCGATCTCTTCGCCCTCGAGGTAACGCTCCATGAGGTCCTCGTCCTGGAGTTCAGTGATGATTGCCTCCAGCAACGGGGCTCGCTGTTCCTCGATGAGGAGGGTTTCTTCCTCATTCGCGTCGCGGGAGATGCGGGTGCCGGAGGAGTAATCGTGGATTCGCTTGTTGAGTAGGGAAATATTTCCGGTGGAGGTTTCCCCATCACGGATCGGCAGCAAGGCTGCGACCACGCCTTCGCCGAAGGCGTCGCGACATACCTCGACCATTGCGAGGAAATCGGCACGGCCCTGATCTAGCTTGGTGATCGCGATGATTCGGGGAAGCCCAACTGCCTGGCATTCCTCCCACAGCGCGATCGTGGCAGGTTGCACCTCCTCGCCGGCGGGAATAACGAAGACCGCAGCGTCGGCAGCACGCAACCCGGCGCGCAACTCACCGACATATTCGGGGTGTCCAGGCGCGTCTAGCAGGTTGATCTGCACATCCGTGGCTGGGATGGAAGCCAAGGTGAGGGAGGCTGCCCGCTCCGGTGTGTCCTTCTCACCGCGGTATCCCTCCACCCGGGCACGCAGCAGGTGCTCGAATAAGGTGGTCTTTCCCGAGCCGCTTGCCCCAACGAGGATGACATTGCGGATCTGATCGGGGGAACTGATTGCTACATGTGTGCTCGACTTTGAGGCCATGAACGAACAATAGTCCCTAGTGGCCCTCCCCTCAATAACTGAACGTCACACAATTGTGGTTGCGGCGCCTCACTATGCCGAAGATCGCTGCCGATGCCACCAGGTATTGGCAGGCTGATGGTCTGGGTAATTTCCGGGCCCAAGGACACCGCCGCTGGCTTATCAAGACGATGCTGCAGCAAGGGCAACAATGTGGATAAAGACCTGGGCTATCGGGCGTGTCGCAGACCAGCTGCCTGAGTTCTTATCCCTCAGAACCCCACCTGAAGCCGACCCGGCCCGACAAGTCGAACTGTTAGGCTCTCGATCCCGAGAAGAGGAGAGGAGCGATGAGTTGACGAGCGAATCCTCATACGCTGCTGGCAGTCTGTCCGATGGCAGCTGTGATCTTGTGCTGCCGTCACAGTTGGCTGAGGCTTTTCGGCAGATGGCTGAGGGTGGAGTCTACGGGCATCCCCGGTTCGGCTGCTGTGACCTTTGCGTGCTCGATGAGTTCTATCGATGCCAGCAGGACTGGTTCGGCTACCTCTTCGTGGTTGCCGAACAACGGGACCGTCTTAGCGCTACGGGAGAAGCTGACCTGGAGTGCGGAATCAGCCGCAGCCACATTCCGGCAGACCAATCTGAGGACGACTTCTACGCAGAGCATCTGCCGACGCTGATACGTAACACCATCGGTCCAGCCCTCAATGCCTTCGGCATCAGCTACCAGTGGGATCCGGAAGCAGAGTTGATCATCAAGATCTCGGGCTGCCGGGGGAGCCGCGGATCTCAGCAGGTCGTTGCAGCGGGTGAGGGCCTGTCACCAAGGCGGCCGCCTGCCCCGGTTTTGACCATGCCCGGCTCGGCGACATAGACTGGGGCGCTGTTGCGTGCTGCCCTGTCAGCTTCGGCTGGCCAGTCGGCGGTGTGTGACCTCTCAAGTGTTTGAAGACGAATGGAAGTTGCCGTGTCCACGTACACCCCAAAGCCTGGCGAAATCGCCCGGAACTGGCATGTGATTGATGCTGAAGACGTTGTCCTCGGCCGTCTGGCCTCCCAGGTAGCCACGCTGCTGCGTGGCAAGCACAAGCCCACCTTCGCCCCGCATGTCGACGGCGGCGACTTCGTGATTGTCGTCAACGCTTCCAAGATTGCCCTGACGGGGAACAAGCGCACCGATGATCTGCGTCACTGGCACTCCGGTCGTCCAGGAGGCCTCACCTCGGTGACCATCGGCGAGTTGCTGGCTAAGGACCCCCGCAAGGCCGTCGAGCGCGCGGTCTGGGGCATGCTGCCCAAGAACAAGCTCAGCCGTAAGCTCCTCACCAAGCTGAAGGTGTACTCCGGACCGGACCACCCCCACGCTGCGCAGAAGCCCCAGCCTTACGTGATCACCCAGATCGCCCAGTGAGCCGAAGGAATCCGGACATGACTGAGACCCCCATCGCGGTCGAGGAGACCGCTGACGAGATCAAGCCCTTCGTCGACGAGCAGGACCGTGAGATCGCGTACCGCTCCGACTCCAACCCCGCTGCCGCGGCAGGCGAGTCCGCTCGCCCCGCGATCATCGCTCCCGGTGCCGCAACTGGTCGCCGCAAAGAGGCTGTGGCCCGCGTGCGTATCATCCCTGGCTCCGGTCAGTGGGCCATCAACGGTCGCACCCTGGATGACTACTTCCCCAACAAGGTGCACCAGCAGCTGATCAATGATCCGCTGGTCACCGCCGGTGTTCAGGGCTCCTATGACATCATCGCCCGCATCGACGGCGGCGGCGTCACCGGCCAGGCGGGTGCCCTGCGACTCGGCATTGCCCGCGCCCTCAATGAGGTCGATGCGGAGGCCAGCCGTCCTGCCCTTAAGAAGGCTGGCATGCTGACCCGCGACGCCCGCGTCAAGGAACGTAAGAAGGCCGGTCTGAAGAAGGCCCGCAAGGCCCCGCAGTACTCGAAGCGCTGATTCCAGCACTGCCGAACAACGCCCTCGCTACCAGCGGGGGCGTTTTCGTGTGGCCGAATCGCTCAATTGGACTGTGCGCCCTAAGCTAGCCACCATGGCTCGACTTTTCGGAACTGACGGGGTTCGCGGCGTCGCGAATCAGGACCTGACCGCAGAGATGGCTCTCGATCTGGCTGTGGCAGCGGCACACACCCTAGGTGAGGCTGGTGTATTTGGCAGGCGCCAACCCACAGCCTTGGTAGCCAGGGATCCTCGGGCCTCTGGTGAGTTCCTGGAAGCTGCGGTGTGCGCTGGCCTGGCCAGCGCAGGGGTGGATGTGTTGCGCATCGGAGTCGCACCCACCCCAGCGGCTGCCTTCCTGGTCAGCGAGTTTCGCACGGACCTTGGCGTGATGATCTCCGCCTCACATAACGACATGCCAGACAACGGCATCAAATTCTTTGCCCGCGGAGGAGTCAAGCTTGACGACGACCTAGAGGATGCGATCGAAGCCCGGATGGGGGAGGACTGGCAACGTCCCATCGGTGACAAGGTGGGTCGTATCATCGATCAACCAGGGGCCGTGGAATCCTATGTCAACCACCTCGTGCGTTCCCTGCGGGCAGAACGCCCGCTGGCAGGGCTCAGCGTCGTGCTGGATGTCGCCAATGGGGCCTCCTACCAGACCGCCATCGCAGCCTTTGAGGCAGCTGGCGCGACGGTCACCGCCATCCACAACACCCCCGACGGCCTCAATATCAACGCCGGCTGTGGCTCCACCCATCCAGAGGACCTCCAACAGGCTGTAAAAACCACTGGCGCAGATCTGGGCTTGGCCTTTGACGGCGACGCTGACCGCTGCCTCGCCGTCGATCACGAAGGAAATCTCGTCGATGGGGATCAGATCCTCGCGATCCTCGCTTTGGCCCTCCAGGAGGACCACCGGCTAGCCTCCAACACTGTGGTCGCCACTGTGATGAGCAACCTCGGCCTCAAACTGGCCCTTGAGGAGCACAACATACGGCTCGATCAAACTAAGGTCGGGGATCGCTATGTTCTGGAATCTATGGGAGCCAACGGTTTTTCCCTCGGCGGTGAGCAATCCGGTCACGTCATCATGAGTGAATTCGCCACCACCGGAGATGGTGTGCTGACCGGCCTCCACCTGGCCAAGCGGGTCGCCACCACGGGCCGTACCTTGCAGGATCTGGCAGCTGTGATGCAGCGCCTCCCACAGGTGGTTATCAATGTGCGTGGGGTGGATAAGCTGCGCGCTGGTATCGATCCCACGATCAACTCGGCTGTCTCCGATGCCAGCCATGAACTGGGTACCAGCGGTCGGGTATTGCTGCGGCCCTCCGGTACCGAGCCAGTGGTGCGGGTCATGGTGGAAGCACCCGAGGAAAGCCAGGCCTGGGAGATCGCGGAGCGGCTGGCCAAACTCGTCAAGGAGCGGCTAGCTATCTAGGCGGCCCTCAGATTTTGCGGACCGCGATGGTCTCGATGTTGTGGTCCGGGCCCTTCCTTAAGATGGCGGTGGCCCGGTCCCGGGTGGTGACGATATTCTCGCGCAAATTCGGACCGTTGATGGTGTTCCAGATATGGCTGCCGAACTGCAAGGCTTCGGCGCGGCTGAGCTGCGTGAACCTTTTGAAGAAGCTGTTCGGGTCGCGGAAGGCGGTATCCCTGAGCACCATGAACCGGTCCAGGAACCATCTCTTGATATCCGCCTCGTCGGCATCCACATAGACCGAAAAATCGAAGAAATCACTGACCGACAAGCTCGGACGAGAACCTGCCTCGGCCCGTGCTGGCTGCAGCACATTGAGCCCTTCGACGATCAAAATATCTGGACCCTCGATGGTCACCTGTTGATCGGGAACGATGTCGTAGATGGTGTGGCTATAGACCGGGGCGGTGACCATCGGCTTGCCCGATTTCACCTCCATGACGAATTGCAGTAGTGCCCGCCGGTCATAGGATTCAGGAAATCCCTTACGGGCAGCTAGGCCGCGGCGTTCAAGTTCAGCATTGGGCAGCAGAAAACCGTCGGTGGTCACCAAGTCGACCTTGGGATTGCCGGGGGCCCGGCGAAGCAACTCCTGCAACAGCCTGGCCGTGGTGGACTTCCCGACGGCTACCGATCCGGCCACCCCGATGACAAACGGGGTTTTGCTGCCGTGAAGGTCGAGGAACCGGTTGGCGTCATCGAAGAGCCGTCCGGTGTTGGCGATGTAGAGATGCAGCAGCTGGGTCAGCGGCCGGTAGATCTCGGCAACATCCTCAGCGGAGGTGGGATCGCCGAGACCGCGAAGCCGATTAAGAGTGGCCTCATCCAGATCGATCTGGGTGTTGTTGGCCAACGCCGCCCACGCATCTCGACGCAGGACCACGTGTGGTGTGGGCATCCGATACTCCGTTGTGACGAGGACTAGTTCGAAAATGCTATCAGCGGGTGGGCAGGTCCCGGTCAAGTTCGCTCAGCCATACCGCTGCACTTACATCGGAGGGCATGCGCCAGTCTCCACGCGGCGACAAGGATCCACCCGCGACCACCTTGGGGCCATTGGGTAGGGTGCTGCGCTTGAACTGATTGACGGCGAAACGGCGCAGGAAAACGCGTAACCACTGTGCGATGGTCTCAAGATCGTAGCTGTGCCGTTTAGCCAACGGATGTCCCGTGGGCCACTGCCCAGCCTCGATATCTCGCCAAGCATGGTAGGCCAAGAAGGCGATCTTGCGCGGCCTAAACCCGTGTCGCAGCAGGTGGTAGAGGGTGAAATCTTGCAGCTCATATGGGCCAATGCTGGCTTCGGTGGATTGTGGTACCTCACCGGGACGGGTGGGAATCAGTTCGGGAGAGATCTCAGTATCTAGCACCGAGGTCAGCACCCGATTCACCTCGTCGCTGAATTGTCCCGAGCGAACTACCCAGCTGATGAGGTGCTGAATCAGCGTTTTGGGAACGCCAGCGTTGACGCCATAGTGACTGATGTGGTCGCCGACCCCATAGGTGCACCATCCCAGCGCCAGCTCGGAGAGATCTCCGGTGCCAACGACGATCCCGCCGTGATGGTTTGCCGCCCGGAACAAGAAGTCATATCGGATACCTGCTTGGACGTTTTCGAAGGTGATGTCATAGACCTCCTCGCCCCCTGAATAGGGGTGCCCGAGGTCGGCCAGCATCTGGGTGGCCATGGGCCGGATATCTACGGTCTCGAAGGTGACACCGAGGGCCAGAGCCAATGCTTGGGCATTGTTGCGGGTGTGTTCTGTCGTAGCGAAGCCAGGCATCGTCCAGGCCATGATGTGGGTGCGAGGCAGTCCCAACCGGTCGCAGGCTTTGGCGGCGACGATGAGAGCATGGGTGGAATCTAGGCCCCCAGAGACCCCGATGCAGAGTTTCGGGGCCCGTTGTGGATCACCACCGCCGATGGCGAGCATCCGTTTCTCTAAACCGGAGACTTGAATGTTATAGCCCTCGAAACAGTCAAGATCTAGGCGGTCTGGATCATTGGGCACGAAGGGGAAACGATCCACGGCACGTTCCAAGCCCAGGTCCCCTGCCGGGGGCGCCAAGGTGAACTCCACCGTGGTGATGTAGCGACCCTGGCGGATGTGGTTGTCGTTGAAGGAGCCCTGGCGTAGCCGTTCCTGACGGATCCGGTCTAGATCGATATCCGCGATGGTCAGTTGCGCCTCGCGAGGGAACCGTTCGCCTTCTGCTTGGAGGGTGCCCAGTTCGTGAATCATGGTGTGCCCGTCCCAGGCCAGGTCGGTGGTGGATTCTCCGAACATCGAGGCGGCATATATATGAGCGGCCAGGCAGCGGGCAGAAGCTGATGAGGCCATTTCGCGACGCTGCGCTGCTCTTCCGATGGTGATGGGAGAGGCCGACAGATTCGCCAGCACGGTAGCCCCAGCCAGGGCCGCGAGATGACTGGGCGGCACTGGCACCCATAGGTCTTCGCAGATTTCAACATGCAGTTTGAGATCCGGCAGATCGCTGGCTTGGAAGATCAGGTCATTCCCGACGGGAATCTCGTCTTGGCCCCATTGACTGACCCTCAACGTCGGGGGGAGTTCTGTATTGGTGGCCGCGAATTGGCGGGATTCGTAGAACTCCCGGTAGTTGGCCAGATAAGACTTGGGAACGATCCCAAGGATGCGGCCTTGTTGCATCACCACTGCGCAGTTATAGAGCCGGTTTCCGATGGCCAGGGGTGCCCCGACCGCCAGAACTGGGCGCAAGGTGCGGGTGTGCTCAGCCAGGTAGGCGACAGCCTCGAGGACGGCGTCCAGGAGCGAGTCGGTCAATAGGAGATCGTCAATGGCATAGCCACTGAGCCCAAGTTCTGGAAATACCACGACGGCTGCGCCCCGATCGTGGGCCTGCCGGGCTAGTTCAACAGTGCGGGTGGCATTGACTGCGGGCTCAAAATCTTGCACCGGGAGGGTGGCTGCCGCCACGCGAACAAAACCTTGGGCGTAGACATTGAAGAAGTCCATGCGGGAAGCCTACTGGGCCACAGGCGCCCCCGGTTACCGGCGGGTAGTCTTTGGCGTGGCTACCAGTTCTAGTGCGGATCCTCCGGGTTGGGTTACTGATCAGGGCGTATCCCCAGTAGCGGTCAACGTCTGTCTCCTGACCGGGCGGCAGCCCGCCTGGATCATCGGCAGGGCAACAACACCATGACCGGCCGATCCCACACTCGGCCGATAGGCGGAGGACCCTGACAGGCGGAGCCTTTACACCGCAATGCGAAACCTGGCCATGATGGTCGCCCCCGATCTGTGATGCCCCGGCATGTCCGATCCTCGATAGTTGTCCAATGCCTGTAAGCTGAGTCCTGGAAATCCACGGGCGCGATACCGCGAAGGGGCGGTCGCGACAGGGCGAGTGTCAAATGTCAAGAATTGTGCATTTATTGTGTACAGTTTTCTGCTATGTGTGGAATCGTCGGATACCTAGGAAGCCGCGACGGTCGGAAGATCGTGATTGATGGACTGCGTCGCCTCGAATACCGTGGCTATGACTCAGCAGGCATCGCCGTCGTTGCGCAGGGTCAGCTCAGCGCCCGGAAGAAGCAGGGCAAGATTAAAAACCTTGAGGCAGCCATTGAGGCTGAGCCCCTTCCGGAATCCGGGACAGCCATCGGGCACACCCGTTGGGCGACCCATGGTGCACCCACCGACGCGAACTCACACCCGCATCTGGCTGGCCGCATCGCCATCGTCCACAACGGCATCATTGAGAATCACGCCGCGCTGCGGGCCGATTTGGGCGACGCTTTCGCATCTGAAACTGACTCTGAGGTCGCTGCCCACCTGCTGAACCGCGAGGTCGCAGCAGGGGCTGACCTGGTGACCGCTATGCGCTCAGTCGTTGCGCGCCTAGAGGGAGCCTTCACCCTCGTGGCCATCGATGCGGCCGATGGTGATCGGATCGTGGCTGCCCGGCGTAACTCCCCCCTCGTCGTGGGTATTGGTGAGGGCGAATACTTCCTGGCCTCCGATGTGGCGGCTTTCATTGAACACACCCGAGACGCCATTGAATTGGGACAAGACCAGATCGTTGAGCTGACCCGGGATGGCGTCAATGTCACTTCCTTCGACGGTGGCCCGGCAAAGATCCGTGAATTCCACGTCGACTGGGACCTCAGCGCCGCCCAGAAACAGGGTTACGACTGGTTCATGCGCAAGGAGATCTTCGAACAGCCGCGGGCGGTGGCCGACACCCTGCTGGGACGCACCAACGAGCGTGGTGAGATCGTGTTGGACGAGATCCGCATCAGTCCCGAGGAACTGCGTCGCGTCAACAAGATCGTGGTGGTGGCTTGTGGTACCGCCTTCTATGCCGGACTGGTGGCCAAGTACGCCATCGAACACTGGACCCGTATCCCCTGTGAGGTGGAATTAGCCAGCGAGTTCCGGTACCGCGACCCCATCATCGACCCGATGACCTTGGTGGTGACGATCTCCCAGTCTGGGGAGACCGCCGATACCCTCATGGCCATTCGGCACGCTCGGGAGCAACATGCCAAGGTCATCGCGATCTGCAACACCAATGGCGCCACCATTCCCCGCGAATCCGATGCGGTGATCTACACCCATGCCGGGCCGGAGATCGGCGTCGCATCCACTAAGGGCTTCACCACCCAGCTCATCGCCTGCTATCTGCTGGGCCTGTACTTGGCGCAGGTCCGTGGCATGAAATATGCCGACGAGATCCGCAGCGTGCTCCAAGAGTTGGAGCGGATGCCAGCAGCGATGCAAGGGCTACTGGATGCCCAAGATCAGGTGCTGCAGCTGGCAGCGACCTTGAAGGATGAACCTTCTGTGCTGTTCCTTGGCCGCCACGTTGGCTACCCCGTCGCCTTGGAGGGCGCGCTGAAACTCAAAGAGTTGGCCTATATCCATGCCGAAGGTTTCGCCGCCGGTGAACTCAAGCACGGCCCCATCGCCTTGGTCAGTCAAGGCCTACCGATGTTCGTGGTGGTGCCGCCGCATAGTCGTGACCAGCTGCGCGACAAGGTGATCTCCAATATTGCTGAGGTTCGGGCGCGAGGAGCCCGCACCATCGTGTTGGCTGAGGCCGGTGACGAGCAGGCCCGACAAAATGCCGATCACTTCATCGAGCTGCCGCAGGTCTCCACTTTGCTGCAGCCGCTGCCCGCCATCGTTCCGCTGCAGCTGTTCGCCTGCGAAATCGCGACCCTCCGCGGCCACGACGTGGATCAGCCCCGCAACTTGGCCAAGTCCGTCACGGTGGAATAATCCCCGCCTGGGCGCTGCCTCATGGGCCTCCGATGGCCTTGCAACAGGTGGGGCTCGCCGACCCTGTCAAGCCATCCCCCCAGCAGAGCGCTGCATCCTGCTGGGGGATGTGCATCGTGTGCCCAGAATGTCGGTAGTGGTTGCCTTGCCGCTCCCTGTTGACCACCCAGCGGGCGACTACCATCGGTGGGATCGTGCTATTGGCTCTGGACACACTCACTGAAGTCATCGGTGAAACCCAAGAACAGGTAAGGGGACCCAGTGAGCAGATCCAACAATTCCATCCAGGCTGTGGAGTCGGGCTGACCATAGACGAGTTTGAGGTCCTCGATCAGTGCCGGTGATGGGTCGGCTGTCTTGGCGAAGCCAAGGCTGCACGAGCCCATACCGAATAGCTCATAGCCATGCTGGGCCATACGTGAGGCCAACGACCGGACCTGGAACGGGTTGAGATCGTCAGCGAAGTAGCCGTTTGGAAGATCGGCAAGAAGATCGAGGGGGTCGCTGGTGGGTAGCTGCTGAACGATGTGGATATCGTCCAGCAGGAGGTCCGGATCCTCATTGAGGGCGACTAGCTCCTCAACTACCGTGTCAGTGCAGTTCAGTTCACCAGCTAGCTGTGAAAACTCCACAGCCTTGGCTGGGTCGGCCAAGAGCTGCTGAGCGTGGCGGAAATTCGCCATATCGAAGAGGGCCAAGGACTCGGGGGTTGGGTCATCGGGATAGTCCAGCTCAGCATCTAACCCATTGCTGAGCCGTGCATGGGTCGAGGTATAGAGGCACTGCTCCACGAAATCGAGGGTGATGAAACATCTGCCTTCGCGCCCCTCAGCTAGGCCGCGAAACTCAGTTATGAGTTCCTCAAAGCTGTTCGGGTCTTCAATCACGGCGATTGAGAAGGAGTCAGCGCCCCGGCGATCAGCTGTGGGCAGCGAGATGATATTCATGGGTATCGACCCTATCGCCGTAGGGTTGGCCTCATGATCGTGGGCATCGGGACGGACTTAACGGTCCTTGAGCGTTTTCGTGCAATGGTGGAACGTCGCCCCGGATTAGCCGAGCGGCTGCTCACCGAGGGGGAGCGGAGTCTCGCTATCGATTCACAGGCCGCGCGCTTCGCCGCCAAGGAGGCCCTTGCCAAGGCGCTGGGTTCACCCGGCGGGATGCGGTGGTTGGACTGTGAGGTGGTCAAGGACGTCGACGGCGCCCCCAGCTTCAAAACAACTGGCTCAGTTCAGGCTCGGATTGAGGAACTCGGTATCAACCGTATCCATCTGTCCCTGTCCCACGACGGTGGCTTTGCCCTAGCGATGGTGGTGTGTGAATCATGACTGCGGCGCAGCCGATCACTGTTGCAGAGGTTGCTGCCTGGTGGCCGGTCCCCGATGCCCAGAGTCACAAATACACCCGAGGCGTGGTGGGGATCGATGCCGGATCTGCTTCCTACCCAGGGGCCGGGCTGTTGGCCGTCGCTGGCGCCCTTGGGGCAGGACCAGGCATGGTGCGTTACCTCGGGCAGGTGCCTTCCACTGTGATTGTCCACCGATATCCGTCAGTAGTGGCAGCTCCCGGGCAGGTGCAGGCGATGGTGCTGGGTTCTGGGTGGGGTGAGCTTCCCGACGCCAAAGAACGACTGCAACGGGCCGTGGCGCTACAGGTACCGCTGGTGATCGACGCTGACGCCTTGGGCTGCTACCTCAAGGGCTGCCGGGCAACAGCCTCATCACCCCCCATGCTGGGGAATTGGCACGACTGCTGGGTGCAGATCGGGTCGATGTCGAATCCGATCCCATCGGGGCAGCCACCCAAGCCGCATCACAGTTGGGGGTCACCGTGCTATTGAAGGGCGCGATCCAACCCGTCGTGACCCCTGAGGCTGAGGTGTGGACTGCGATCCCCGGCCCAGCCTGGACCGGACAAGCTGGCTCAGGTGATGTCCTAGCCGGTGCCTGCGGAACCTTGTTGGCAGCTGGATTACCGGCATGGCAGGCAGGGTTGCTGGCAGCCAGTCTTCAAGCCATCACCGCGACCCGCTATCTAGGGCCCCACACCCCCGATGTGCAGGCAGCTCGATTTCCCGAGGTGGTGGGGGAGATTACCCGGCCAAGAGTTTGCGACGGATCCCCTTGGTGATGGCCTCCTGATAATGCTCCACCAGCTCAGAGCACACATTGCGCCAGGTGCGGTGAACCACTGAAGCTCGAGCGGCGGCACCGAAAGCAGCCCTTTTCACGTCATCACCGACCAGATCCTCAACCTGAGCACGCAGAGCGGCAAGATCGCCTGGGGGATATAGCCAGCCGGTGTGGGAGGGGGCGATCAGGTCGATCGGCCCGCCTTTGCGGGGGGCCAGCACCGGCAGACCCGAAGCCTTCGCCTCTTGAATGGCCTGGCAGAAGGTCTCTAACTCGCCGGTGTGGACGAATAAGTCGAGGCTGGCCATGGCCCGAGGCAACTCCTCGCCACCCAATTCACCCAAGAAACTGGCGGTAGGCAGCTGCCGCTGCAAATCGAGGCGGGAGGGCCCGTCGCCAATGATGACCAGCCTGGTACCGGGGATGCCGTCAAGACTGACGAGGTCATGAACCTGCTTCTCGGCAGCCAACCGGCCCACATAGCCGATGAGCTGTTCACCGTGAGGGGCTAATGCGGCTCTGAGTTCAGCGTCGCGTTTTGCTGGGTCGAAACGCACCGAGTCCACTCCGCGCCCCCAAATCCGCACCCTAGGGATTCCGTGCTCGATGAGCTGTTGTCGCGCCCAGGTCGAGGGCGCAAAATTTGAGGTGGCCAGGGAATGGACCCGCTGCACGTGATTCCATAACAGGGCTTCAGCTTGGGGGAAGCCATATCGTGCCGCGAAGGAGGGCACGTCGGTTTGGTAAATCGCCACCATCGGGATCCCCAGCCGGGCCGCCACCGAGGCAGCCTTATAGCCGACGATGAAGGGGGCAGCCAGGTGGACCACATCGGGGGCGAATCGAGTCAAATGCCGTTCGATGGTTGCAGAGGAGGTAGTGACCACCCGAACCACGTCGTAGCCCGGCAAACCCACCGAAGCGACGGTCTCGACCGGAAAGCCTGCGTACTGGGGGGGTGTCCTATCGCCATCGGCCGGGGCGATGACCATCGCCTCATGACCGGTATCGCGGAGATGCTCCAATACCCGCAGAACTGAGTTGGTTACACCGTTGACCTGCGGAAGGAAGGACTCGGCGACGATAGCCACACGCACACTGCCAGTTTATGACACCACCGACAGATCGGTGATGTCGTGCGGTCGGCCATGGCACACAGCGGTGGTTTGGGTGGAATCGCGGCTGTCAGCTAAACTAAGCAGTCGGCCTGATCTCATGGCCCCCCGGGTTCGCCGCTGACCCAGACCCGGGATTGTCTTTATGTCAGCATCGCGCGATTTCAGCGCCATCGGCCGTCTTGTGTTTGAGCTTTCTCTATGGGACGAGACGAGCCAGCTAGGGGGTGTTTGTGCCCCGCCAAGACGAGTTTCGATAGTGCAAGGACATCATGGCTAGCCCAAAAAAGAAGAAGA
>JBHAEB010000029.1:0-48575 GCA_041855345.1 Arachnia sp.
ATCGGTGTCTTCGTCCCACCCGAGTTCCTGAACAATCATGCCGGGCTCAAAGCCGAGCAGCGCGGCTCCGCGTGAGGAATTCATGACACTTCCCACTGCACTATGTGTCCCACAAGCCATAGCCTGCCAGATGCCCCGGGCGCTGTGCACCCGGGGCATCTATTTTGTGACCAGTTCTGGCTCACTCGTCGTCGGCGGCACCTGAGCTGCCAGCGGTGACATCATCAAGTCGGTACCGCTGGTAGGCGTCGATAGCGGTCTGCTGGGGCAATTCCCCCTTGGCTGCCAGCTGCTGCAGCACAGCCACCGCGATCGAGGGGCCGTCGATATGGTAGTGACGACGTGCCGCCGCCCGAGTATCGGAGAAACCGAAACCATCGGCGCCCAGGGTCATGAACTCACGTGGAACCCAAGGCCGGATCATGTCGGGCACTGCGTGCATGAAGTCACTGACGGCCACGATCGGGCCCTGAGTGCCTGCCAGTTTCGACTCCACCCAGGTCGGGGCATGATCGCCGAAGGGATCCTGGAACTTCGCCTTGTCATGGGCCAGACCATCTCGGCGCAGCTCACCCCAGGAGGTGACCGACCAGACATCAGCCACGACCCCAAAGTCACGCTTGAGGAGTTCCTGAGCTTCCAGGGCCCACGGCACCGCGACCCCGGAGGCCAGGATTTGGGCGCGACGGGCATCGGCACCCACGCCCTCGAAGGACCCTTGTTTCAGCAGATACATGCCCTTGAGGATGCCCTCGACGTCTACGCCCTCTGGTTCAACTGGCTGCACATAGGGCTCGTTGTAGACCGTCAGGTAGTACATGATGTTTTCAGGCTGTTCGCCATACATACGACGCAGCCCATCCTTGACGATGTGTGCCATCTCATAGCCGTAGGCCGGGTCGTAGCAGACGAAGGCAGAGTTCGTAGCCGCCAGGATCGGCGAGTGGCCGTCCATATGCTGGGTTCCTTCACCGGTCAGGGTGGTACGACCAGCGGTGGCGCCGATAACAAATCCCCTACCGAGCTGGTCGCCAGCGGCCCACATGGAATCACCGGTGCGCTGGAACCCGAACATCGAATAGAACACGTAGATCGGCACCATCGGCTCCCCATGCGTGGCATAGGAGGTCGCGGCGGCAGTGAAGGCAGCCATTGAGCCTGCCTCGTTGATACCGGTGTGCAGGATCTGCCCGGAGGTGGCCTCCCGATAACTCAGGAATAGGTCCGCATCCACCGGGGTGTAGTTCTGCCCGTGCGGGCTGTAGATCTTGATCGTCGGGAAGAAAGCATCCATACCGAAGGTTCGGGCCTCATCCGGGATGATCGGAACCACCCGTGGCGCGAAGGCCTTATCCCTCATCAGGTCCTTGAGCAGCCGCACAAAGGCCATGGTGGTGGCCACGCCCTGCTTGCCCGAGCCCTTACGGATCGAATCGTAGGCCTTGTCTGCGGGCAGTGAGATGAACTTGCGATCCCCGCGACGCTCAGGCACGTAACCGCCGAGGGCCCGACGACGTTCCTGGAGGTACTGCATCCGAGGATCATCGGCGGGCGGGCGCACAAAGGGTGGACGGTAGGGATCCGCTTCCAATTGCGCATCAGAGATCGGCAGGTGAACCCGATCACGGAAGGCCTTGAGATCGTCCAAGGCCATCTTCTTCATCTGGTGGGTGGCGTTACGGCCTGCGAAGTGGCGACCGAGGAAGTAGCCCTTGATGGTGTGGGCGAGGATGACAGTGGGGGCTCCGGTGAACTCGGTTGCGGCCTTGTAGGCGGCATAGACCTTGTGGAAGTCGTGACCACCGCGGGTAAGGCTCCAGATTTGCTCGTCGCTCCAGTCCTTGACCATGGCTGCGGTGCGCGGATCACGACCAAAGAAGTGTTCCCGGACATAGGCGCCGTCGTTGGCCTTGAAGGTCTGGTAGTCGCCATCAAGGGTGGAGTTCATCAGATTGACCAGCGCCCCATCGCTGTCGGCAGCTAGCAGCGGGTCCCAGCCACGGCCCCACAACAATTTGATGACATTCCAGCCTGCGCCACGGAAGAAGGCTTCCAGTTCTTGGACGATTTTTCCGTTGCCGCGCACCGGGCCGTCAAGACGCTGCAGATTGCAGTTGATGACGAAGGTGAGGTTATCGAGTTCGGCATTGGCCGCGACCTGCAGTAGGCCTCGGGACTCCGGTTCATCCATTTCCCCGTCACCGAGGAAGGCCCACACTCGCTGATCTGAGGTGTCCTTGATACCCCGATCATGAAGATATCGGTTGAATTGCGCCTGATAGATGGCATTCATCGGGCCTAGCCCCATCGACACCGTGGGGAATTCCCAGAAATTCGGCATCTGGTGTGGATGCGGGTAGCTTGGCAGGGCCCGAACCTTGCCATCGACGATGTGGCTCTTCTCCTGGCGGAAGCCCTCCAGGTCAGCCTCCTCTAACCGTCCTTCCAGGAAGGCGCGAGCATACATGCCGGGCGCGGCATGGCCCTGGAAGAAGACTTGATCGCCGCCGCCTGGGTGGTCCTTGCCCCTGAAGAAATGGTTCATGCCGACCTCATACAAGGTGGCAGCCGATGCGTAGCTGGAGATGTGACCACCAACACCTACCCCCGGACGCTGAGCCCGATGGACCGTGATGGCGGCATTCCACCGCACGAGCCTGCGGATCTGCCGCTCTAAATCCTCATCACCGGGGTAGGCGGGTTCCTTGTCAACGGGGATGGTGTTGACATAGTCGGTGCCAGTCAGCGAGGGCACACCAACGTGCCGCTCCCTAGCGCGCTCCAGCAGCTTGAGCATGACATAGCGGGCTCGGTTGCGACCCCCGTGCTCAATAACGCCGTCAAGCGACTCCAACCACTCCGCGGTCTCCCCGGGATCAGTATCGGGGAGGTTCGTCGGAAGGCCGTTGATGATCGGCCCAACCTCGTCCTGGATGCTCACATGAGTCCTCTCGTTGTGCTGCAGGCAACTAGTGCCGAGTTGCCGAAATAACTCTACGCTACCCAACTTTGGATGCGGTGTTTTTCAGTGCATGGTCTACTCCGCCATCACCCGGTAGGGGCGGGCTCGTCATCCTCACGATCGACCCTGCCACAGCTGTCAGCCGTCACCCCACTGAGACTGCACGACGTAATAAAGGAATCGCAGGGGTTTCGACCCCTCAGGTTGACCCGGCCAACAGTGGCCCACAGCTACGTGATGGGAATCGTTACTAGATCGTGACCGCTTCAACTTGCCATCCTCCACGCTGCTCCGGTGTCATGGGCGATGGGGGCCGGGAATGCCGACATATCCAGGGGTTGATGCGCGTGAATCGAAGCCTGAGACACCGATTGGCGATGCTGTGCGCCGCAGTTGTGGTCGCCCAAGCAGCCTGCGCCACAGATTCCACGCCGACTCCGGCTCCTTCATCAGCCGCATCCTCGCTTGACCCAAGTTGCGCAGCCTTTACCGTGTATGGCGATCTGACAGGCAAAGCCATCAGTGTCTACACCCCCGTGTTGCATCCAAAGGACCAGCCCTATGTCGATGCCTTCGAGGAGTTCGAAAGATGTACCGGCGCCGACATCCAGTACGAGGGCGCCGAGGACTTCGAAACCCAGCTACGGGCCAAACTCGACGCCGATTCACCTCCCGATATTGCTTTTATTCCACAGCCGGGGTTATTGACCTGGCTGGTGGAACACTTTCCAGGGCAGGTCATCCCGGTATCCGGTGTGGCCCTGGAGAATCTGAACGCTCATTACTCACCCGAATGGGCTGACTACGCCTCGGTTTCTGGCCCCCCTTATGCGGTGCCAGTCAGCGCCAGCGTGAAATCCTTGGTGTGGTACTCCCCCAAGGCTTTCGCTGAGCACGGCTATGCCGTCCCCACCAGCTGGGAGGAGCTACGTACCCTGACCCAGCAGATCGCTCAAGACAATCCCGGTATCAAACCGTGGTGTCTTGGTGTTGAGGCCGGAGATGTGACCGGCTGGCCAGTTACCGACTGGTTAGAGGATGTCATCCTGCGTCGATCGGGAACCTCTGTTTTCGACTCCTGGGTGGCCCATCGCATTCCGGTCGACGATCCCGCCGTGGTGGCCTCCCTGGATGAGGTAGGCACCATCCTGCGTAATGATGGCTACACCACCGCTGCTCGCACCGCTGCCACCACCTCTGTTGACGAAGGAGGTCTGCCGCTGTTGACCGGGCAGTGTTTCTTGCATCGGCAGTCCTCCTCCTATGCAACCAATTGGCCAACAACCGCCTCGATCGATCCACAAGGCGATGTCTATGCCTTTGTCCTGCCCGGCTCGTCCGAGCAGACTCCCCCGATCCTCATCGGTGGCGAATTTGCTGCCGCCTTCGCTGACCGCCCAGAAGTGGCTGCCTTCCAGGCCTATCTCGCCTCTGCAGAGTTTTCGGCCACTATGGCAGCCAATGTCTCGGGTGGCTGGATCTCAGCCAACACCACCCTCGATAGCTCCCAACTCAGCTCCCCTGTCGACCGCATGGCATTCGACTTATTGACCGATGAGGCCACCACAATCCGGTTCGACGGTTCTGATCAGATGCCCCAAGCCGTCGGGACAGGCACGCTGCTGGTAGCCATGACGGAATGGCTATCGGGAACCCTCACGAGTGCACAGGCCTTGGGCAGCGTCGAGAAGTCCTGGCCAAGCCGGTGAAACTGTAGGCTTGGAGCTACCATGAGCGCTACCTCCACGCGTGCGGGAACGCTGCCCGCCACCATTTCCTCGGCCCGCGCCAGAGCCTCGATCCTCAAGCGCCTGGGATCCGCGACGGCAACGATGAACACAGCCACCCTGGCTGCCCTAGAGGATCGGCACCGCTGGTTTGCTGAATTGGATGCGGAATCTCGGTCGTGGATTAGTGTTCTCGCGCGCAGCGGGATCGATGGTTTCGTGAACTGGGTGGGTGGGACCCCATTCAATCCAGAGTCGGTATTCGACGCCGCGCCCCGGGCCCTGGCAGGTCGCATTAGCCTGCAGCAGACAGTCGACCTGGTCCGTACCACCACCGATGTCGTGGAAGAACAAATCCAGTTACTGCTTCCCCGTGCCGACCGACAACCGCTGCTGCTGGGCATCGTCCACTATTCCCGAGAGATCGCCTTTGCCGCCGCCACGATCTACGCCAGAGCGGCTGAATCCCGTGGCGCCTGGGACAGCAGGATCGAAGCCACCATCGTCGATGCAGTTGTTCGCGCAGAAACCGACGAGATGGTGCATTCTCGGGCATCGACCTTGGGCTGGAACACCGAAGCCCCCACAGTGGTTGTCATCGCGGCCACACCGAAGGATCTCAGATTGGAGGACCTTCGCCGAGCAGCAGCCCGACTAGGAGTGGAGCTGTTGGCCGCCCCCCAGGGCGAGCGGCTGGTGTGCATCTTCGCGGGTGAGAAGCTCACTGACCCTTCGTCAGCTTGCGCCCTGATATCCCAACTCGAACCACACTTCGGCGACGGTCCGGTTGTGGTGGGACCGCTCGTCCAAGGTCTCGGCGGGGCACCCGCTTCAGCCCGGGCCGCCTTGTCCGGGTATCGGGCGGCAAAGGCCTGGCCGGAGGGCCCACGCACCCTCCTGACCGCCGATCTCTTACCGGAGCGAGCCCTCGCCGGCGATGGCCATGCTCGCCGCAGTTTGGCCCACGACATTTACTCCCTGTTGAAGGGTTCCAAAGAGCTACTTGAAACCTGCATTGGTTTCCTCGATGCAGGCTCATCAATGGAAGCCACCGCACGAGCGATGTTCATCCACCCCAATACGGTTCGATACCGGCTGCGTCGGATCCAGGAGGTCACTGGTTACAACCCGACAGATGCCCGCGAGGCCTTCGTGCTGCGGCTAGCGATTACGCTGGGACGGCTGCAGGACTAAGTATTGGAGTTGTAGAAACCCCACAACGTCATCGCCTGGATTTTCGTTGCCTCGGTAGCCACCTTTTCGATCAAATCCAAGGCAGAGTTGGTGACGTGCTCGTGATCGTCGCGCCTGGACAGGGCGCTCAGACCCCCGGATTCCTCGCCCCTTGGCTTGAGGATGATTCCTTCAAGACCCAACTTGATTGGCTGGGCGCCGTCGCTGATATTGACCTAGCTGCGCACGGCACCACCTCGGATGCGGAGACCATCCGTGACACCGCTGTAGCTCAGCCACTGCTTGTCGCATCCGCCATCGCAACTGCCAAGCAACTATTCCCCACCCCCGCTGATGCCGCCGCTATTTCAGTGGTGGCCGGCCATTCAGTTGGTGAGCTCGCAGCGGCGGCCATCGCTGGGGCTTTGAGCCCAGAGACCGCCATGGTGTTGGTCCGGGAACGAGGCCGGGGCATGGCTGAGGCCTCCGCTGTCACCCCCACCTCCATGACCGCTGTTATCGGTGGGGACCGCGAGGAGGTGCTAGCCGCGATCCAAGCCGCTGGGCTGACCGCAGCTAATAACAACGGCACCGGACAGATCGTTGCGGCTGGCACTGTCGAACAGTTGTCTTCCTTAGCTGACAATGCCCCCCGCAGGGCAAGGCTGATCCCGTTGAGCGTGGCTGGGGCCTTCCATACCGTTCACATGGCCCCCGCTGTTGATCGGCTGCATGCCCTCGCTCAAGCCGCCACCACCAGCGATCCGACGATCAAGCTGCTCAGTAACGCCGACGGCGCCGTAGTCACTTCCGGCAAGGAGTACCTAGCCAGGCTGGTCAACCAGGTAGCCAATCCGGTGCGCTGGGATCTCTGCATGGAGACCATGGCGGGACTGGGAGTCACCGGCATCCTGGAACTCACCCCGGCCGGGACACTGACAGGTATCGCGAAACGCAACCTCAAGGGAGTCGAGGTATTCAACCTCAACACCCCCAATGAACTGGACGATGCCCGCGCCTTCTGTGCTACCCACGCCACCCCCAACGTCTGAAAGTAACGACATGACCTTGACCCCCTCTGTCGGCCACCGCTATGCCCGTATCCTCAGCGTCGGCGGCTATCGCGGCTCACGAGTCGTCGACAACGACGAAATGTGCACGATCATCGAATCCACCCCAGAGTGGATCGAACAGCGCACCGGCATCCAGTCACGTCGCTGGGCCACAGATGAGGAAACACCTGAATTCATGGCCATCCAGGCCGCTAAGAAAGCTCTTGATCGCGCCGGGCTGGAGCCCAGCCAGATTGACGGCATTATCTGTTCGACGGTCTCCCATTTCCAGCAGTCCCCCTCGCTGTCGGTATATGTGGCCGATGCGCTGGGGTTGAGTTCTGGGCCAGCCGCCTTCGATATTTCTGCCGCCTGCGCCGGGTTCTGCTATGGCGTCGGCATGGCCGAGGCGTTGGTACGTTCCGGCTCTGCCACCAATGTGCTGGTGATCGGGGTTGAGGCCCTGAGCCGGATGGTCGATCTAGAAGATCGCTCCACCGCTTTCTTATTCTCTGACGGAGCTGGAGCCACCATTGTCGGTCCCAGCGACGAACCCGGTATGGGTCCGGTGGTGTGGGGTTCTGACGGATCCCAAGCCCTAGCGATTCAGATCGAGGATTGGGCTAAGGTCGATAACCCCGACCAAAAGGCTCCCCGCATCAGCATGGACGGGCGTGCAGTATTCCGCTGGGCGACCACCTTCATCGCTGACAAGTCCAAGCAGGCGCTCGAAGCGGCCGGGATCACTCCCGATCAACTCGACGTCTTCATCCCCCATCAGGCCAACAACCGGATCACTGATTCAATGTTGCGCCACTTGAAACTGCCCGAGAAGGTCGTGGTGTCCCGCGACATCGTGAACATGGGCAATTCATCAGCGGCCTCAGTGCCGCTGGCGATGGAGGCCCTGCTCGAATCGGGCGAGGCCACCTCCGGGCAGACCGCCCTGATTATCGGCTTCGGCGCCGGGCTCGTCTATGCGGGCCAGGTCGTCGTCCTGCCATAACCCCCTGCCATCCGCACTATTTATGAGGAGACAACATGGCTAGCACCGAAGACATTCTCGCTGACCTGGCTGAGATCGTGAACGACGTGGCGGGTGTTGCCGCTGAGGACGTCGCCTTGGACAAGTCCTTCGTCGACGACCTGGGCGTTGATTCCTTGTCCATGGTGGAAATCATCTACGCCTGCGAGGACAAGTTTGGCGTGTCCATCCCCGACGAGGACTCCAAGAACCTCAAGACCGTTGGCGACGCGGTCGCCTACATCGAGCGCGCCCAGGCCTGAGTTACAGGTCCCTGACCGGTGGCGGAGGGCAGCCTCCGCCACCGCTACCCCAGCCCTTTCCAGGAGAACACCATGACCGACGTTGTCATCACCGGATTTGGCGCCTTCACCCCCCTCGGCGCCGACGCACCCAGCACCTGGCAGGCCATGCTCGCGGGCCGCTCGGGCGTACACACCTTGCCCTACGATTGGGCCCAGTCCCTTCCGGTGACCTTCGCTGCCGAGGCGAGTTGGGACCTCAGTGAGCGCATTGACCGGGTCGCCGCCCGCCGCCTCGACCGCAGTTCCCAGTTAGCTATGGTCGCCGGCCTGGAAGCTTGGGCTGATGCCGGGCTTGGTCTTGATGACAACAACATCATCGACCCCGACCGGCTTGCAGTATGCGTAGGCACCGGCATTGGCGGCTTGCACTCTCTGCTGGGTAACTGGGATGTGCAAAAAGAACGAGGTCCCCGTCGGGTATCCCCCTTCACCATCCCCATGCTCATGGCCAACGCCCCCGCCGCAAACCTGGGGCTGAAGTTCGGCGCTGCGGCTGGTGTGCATGCCCCGGTCAGCGCCTGCGCATCATCCAACGAAGCCATCTCGCTTGGTCTCGACCAGATTCGGCTAGGCCGGTGCGATATCGCCGTGGTAGGTGGCTCCGAGGGTGTCATCCATCCGCTGCCCATCAACGCCTTCGCACAGATGCAGGCTCTTAGCCGCCGCAACGACGACCCTGAGCATGCTTCCCGCCCCTGGGACATAGACCGTGACGGCTTCGTGCTGGGTGAGGGGGCCGTGATCATGGTGATCGAAACCCTCGAACACGCCAAGGCCCGCGGCGCCAAGATCTATGGCACCCTGGCAGGGGCTGGCATCAGCAATGACAACCACGACATAGTGCAGCCGGAGCCCACCGGGCAGGGCCAGTCCGCAGCCATGAGGAAGGCTCTTGAGGCCGCCAACTTGTCTCCGCGCGACATCGTGCACGTCAATGCCCACGGCACCTCCACCCCGCCCGGCGATATCACCGAGGCCCATTCCATCGCCGCAGCGCTTGGCGATGCTGTGGACGGGTGCGTCGTGACCTCCACCAAGTCCATGACCGGCCATCTCCTAGGTGGCGCAGGTGCGTTGGAGACCTTTGCCACCGTCATGGCTCTCAAGGATCGCATCGTTCCCCCAACGATCAACATCGAGAACATTGAGCCCAACCTGCCGATCGATGTGGCTGTCAACGAGTCTCGCAAACTACGCGATGGTGACCTGGCTGCGGTCAACAACTCGTTTGGTTTCGGTGGCCACAATGTGGCTGTTGCCATCACCAACGCTCACGTCACCGCCTAATATCCACAACAGCGGCTGGGTCGACGAGTATCTCTCGACCCAGCTGCTGTTGTGCTGCCGGTAGGTTAACGAAATCCAGCTACCCGACTCAGCCAAGTCATCAGCACCAGATCTTCAATGGTTCGGCCACCGGACCCGGCACAGCAATAACTGCCATCGAAAACTCGGCTGTAGACCCGTGGCTGCAACGGGCTGACCGGGGACAGTTCGCGGGTCACAGAATCACCCTGATATCAGGGCTGACTGCCGATGCGGAAAACTCGAATAATGCCCCGGCCGCATCGAGCACTCAGGGTCAAGCTAGTGCAGTGAGCAGGTATTAGACCACCTGATGGAGATAACGGATTGGGGCATCCTCACTGCCGTAACGGAACACTTCAAGTTCCTCATCCCAGGCCACGCCCAGCAGGTTCTCCAGGGCCTGGTGCAGGCTGAGGCCTCGGGCCTCGGCAGTGTCCATAGCATTGCGGATGCGATCCTCCGGAACCAGGATGTCGCCGTGAATGCCGACCGTCGCTGTGAAGCGGCCAAGGCTGGGGGTATAGCAGTAGCGGCGCCCCTCAGTAGTACCCGTGGCATCCTCGGTCACCTCGAAGCGGATGCGGGAAAACTCACTGAGCCTGGTAGCCAGACGAGCTCCAGTTCCCGGGGAACCATTCCAAGAAATCTCGGCACGCAAAGATCCCGCCTCGGCCCCTTGGGGTGTCCAATGCCAGCGCGATTTGGCACCAAGCAGGGACGCTGTGGCCCATTCCAGATGAGGGCACAGCGCGGCCGGCGTCGAGTGAATGAAGATCATTCCTCGCGCCGCGGGCAGACTCGTGGATGCCCACACTGCATTCATGTTGTCCTCCTGGGGGTTTCGGCTGGATTGCCTTCCCCTGCGATCCGCGAATCCACCAGGCGTGACTCATTCTTCCCTAGCAAGCGAATTCACACAACTGCATGGCGAGTCGGACCGGTATGCCGGTATAAACAGATGCCATGCAGCCGATGTCACTCGACGAAGCCCTGCTGGGCTCTGATTCCATCCGTCAGGTTCGCACCAGCGCAGATGGCGTGTTTTGGCTCGCCAGCATCGCAGCAGAGGACTCACGATCCACCATCCGTTGCTGGGATGGCGACGGAATCATCGACATCACCCCTGAGGCGAATGTTCGTAGCCGGGTCATGGAATATGGCGGTGGGGCCTACGACGTCGCCGATTCTTTGGTGGCGTGGTGTGATGACCGCACCCGCCGGGTGTGGCTGCGTGATGGTCAACACAGGCGTCCAATTACCCCCAGCAGCTCCCGGTTCCGTTACGGCGGTCTGGCGCTGGTTCCGGAGCGTCGCTGGCTGCTGGCGGTGCGTGAGGATCACGACATCACACCCGAGGAGCGCACTGAAATCGTCGCCCTTGACTTAGACGGCGACAACCTCGACGGCGGACAGGTCCTGGTCACCGGAGCCGATTTTTATGCTGGTCCTACCGCCATGGCCGGGTCATTGGCGTGGTTCCAATGGCAGCATCCCCACATGAGCTGGGATGAGGCAGCGGTGTGCACCGCACCACTGGATCACCCAGAGCAGGTTCACGTCGTGGCTCAGGGTGCCGACGTGAGCGCCCAGCATCCGCTGTGGGTAGCTGCGGAGTCACTGGCCTATGTTTCTGATGAGTCAGGCTATTGGAACTGGCATTTCCACACCCCCACAGCTCAACACCAATGGCTGACTCCACATGACTGTTCCACCCCCACCTGGGTGCTGGATCGCGCCGCCGCCTGCGCGCTCAACGAGGATCTCATTGCGACTGTCCAGTTGATCGACGGCCGGGGCACCCTTGCGCTGTGGCAGCCAAGCAGCGGGGAGATCAGCTATCCATTGCCGAATACTGCGATGATCGAATCTATCGCCGCACGCGGCGAGGACCTTTTCGTGATTGCTGAGTGGGATGACAGGGCTGCCTCGCTGGTGCATATCTCACCCACAGCTGACCACCACGAGATCGTCAGCTCAACACCGCTGCCGCAGGCCTCCGCACCGGTGAGCCGTTGGGCTGAAGGGAAAGCAGGTCCGGTCCATTCCTGGTTCTATCCGGTGGCGAATTCCACCACCCCACCGTTGCTGGTGCTCACCCATGGCGGACCCACGTCAGTGCATTACCCAAGCTTCGACAAGGTGGTGCAGTTCTGGACCTCCCGGGGGATCGCCGTCTTGGATGTCAATTACTCCGGCTCCACCGGATTTGGTCGGAAATACCGGGATCGGCTCAAGGGACAGTGGGGGATCCTGGACGTCGCTGATGTCGTTGCTGCTGCTCAACAGCTCTGCGATGAGGGTTTGGCGGACCCCGCACGAATTGCTATCGCCGGTGGCAGTGCGGGCGGTTACACCACCCTCCAGGCCCTAGTCAGTTCGGATATCTTTGCCGCTGGTATGAGCTTCTATGGGGTTGCTGATCTACGAACCCTGATCCTCGATACCCACAAAGCGGAATCGCGCTACACCTATTCGCTGGTGGGCCCCTGGCCGGAGGCGGAACAAACCTACCTGGAGCGCTCCCCTATCACCCAGCTAGACCGCTTGAATGCCCCGATGCTGATCCTGCAGGGGCTCCAAGACCGGGTGGTGCCCCCTGCTCAGGCCTACGCCATGGCCGAGGCAGTCCGGGCTAAAGGGCTCCCGTTGGCGCTGCTCACCTTCCCCGATGAGGGGCATGGATTCCGTGGTCTCGATAGCCGTCGCCGGGCGCTAGCCGCCCAGTTGTCCTTCCTCGAGCAGGTATTTCAGCTGCCGCTCAGCCCTGATGTGCCGGTGCTAGCTGTGGAGGGTTAAACCGCGGACGACCTGAGACAAGGACATCGAAGAACTCAGCGACGGCGTCAGGGCCATCGAGCTCCCAAGGAGATGACCCCCAGTGCAGCCAATACCGCAAAGACGATCGCCAGTCCCGCATAGCGGTCGGTGACCTCGATGGGAATGAGTTCGTATCCGACGTCTGAGGCGATGGATTGGTAGATCTTGTTGAGTTCGCTGCCTGACTCGGCTGCAAACTTCGCCCCACCGGAGTTTTCTGCAATCACATACATTTCGTGATGGTCAACCGCCACCCGTTGCTTCTGACCCTGATCGATGACATAACCGTTCTGGGTGCCATAGGCGATGGTGTAGATCGGGATCCCCATCTCCCCAGAGATTGTTGCGGCCTCGGCGGAATCACGGCCAATATTGCGGGCTCCGTCGGACAGCAGCACGATGGCCGCCGGTGCGGTCTCGTCCGGATTGTCAGGATCAGGTGGGGCTAGCTTGACCGCATCCAAACTGGTGTAAACGGCCTCTCCGGTTGCCGTTGATGGCCCCAGAGAAAGCTTGTCGATGGCTCGGGTGACCAACCCTCGATCTGTGGTTGGCGGCACCACGATGCTGGAAACCCCAGAGAAAGAGACCAGCGAGACGTTGAACCGCTCCGGGAGGCTCTCGACGAAGGATTTCGCGGAGGTCTTTGCCGCCTCGAAACGAGTGGGCTCAACATCCTCAGCTTCCATGGACCAGGACACATCGATCGTCACCACGATGGTGGCGCGGTCCCGGGGCTGCTGACCGTAGTCCTTGGGCATCGCCCAGGCGATGATCAAGGAGGCCATGCTGAGCAAGGCCAGCAAAACAGCCCCATGCCGTTTCCATGAGGCATCCTTGGGGATCACAAATCGCAGCCGCGAGTCCGGTAGCCGGGTCTGTGGCAGCCGGCTCGCCAGGTACCAGTACAGCCCCGCGATCGCCGGTATCAGCAGCAAGGCCCCCAACCGCGCGGGACGCATGAACTCAAGAATCAGTGGAATCATCGCGGCCACCTCGCAGCCATCATGACCGCACCTAGGGCAGCGATCAGGGCAAATCCCAAGGCCCCGAAGGCATACTGCGCGGTGACGGGTTTCTTCACATCTTCAAGTCCTACTGCGGATCCGATCTGCTTATACGCCTGGCTGAGACTCTCCGCGCTATCGGCGCTGACACTCTCACCGCCGGTGGTTTCAGCGATCGCTGCCAGCAGTTGCGGATCCGGTGGCACTGTGAAGCGTTCACCATCAACATCGACATAGCCGTTGTCGGTGCCGTAGGCGATGGTAAACACTGGAACCTGTTTGGAGGATGCTCCCTCGGCAGCTGTCATCGGGTCGACACCGTCGGTGTTGGCGCCGTCGCTGAGCAACACGATCATCCCGGGGGCTGGTTCCTCATCGTCAGCGACCGGGGCGTCTTCAAGGGAGGTCAAGGCGATGTTGAGGGCTTCACCAATGGCGGTGCCCTCCCCTAGCTCCAACCCGGCAAGGGCACGGCCCAAGGCCCCGCGGTCGATGGAGGGCGGCATCATCACCGAGGGTGAACCGTCTAAAGCCACCAAGGCGACGTTATAGCTCTCGGGTAAGGCTTCAATGAAACTACTGGCGGCAGTTTTGGCTGCCTCCAACCGGTTTGGGGACACATCTGTGGCTTGCATCGACAACGACGTATCGACGACGAGCACCACAGTGGCGCGTTCTCGAGGTACCTTCTCGACGCCCAGCGGCTCCGCCCAGGCCAGACCTAAGGCAACCAGGGAACACAGCGACATGGCCACCGCCAGATGGCGGGTCCAGCGTCGCTGAGAGCCCATCACCCGACCCAACACACCCGTGTTGGTGAATCTCAGCGATACCCTCCCCTTCAATCGGAGCAGCACCAGGTAGATGATGATCAGCAGCGGCAACAGCAACAGCACCCACAACCGGCCTGGGCTTTCAAACTCTGGAATCATCAGCGGCTCACCCCCTGCGGTGGCGCATGGAGTGCACTGGCCACGCGCCGATAGTTCAGGACGAAACGGGCGATATCGGTAACCCAGTCACGGTCGGTTCGCAGCTGGATATGACCAGCCCCTGCCCGCCGCAGCGCGATCTTGATCCGTTCCCGTTGCGCCTTGGATGCCTCATCCATGCGGCGACGTGCCTGCGGGTCGGAGGTGTTGATATATCGCGCGAAAGGTGTCTCTGGGTCCCGGATGAGCATCTCACCAACATCCGGGAATTCCAGCTCATGGCGGTCAACCACTTCCACGCACAGCACCTGGTTGCGCACGGCTAGCCGACGGATCGCCCGCTCCCATGGCGGTGGCTGATTCGGGTCGAGCTCAGCTTCCCCAGCGGTGAGGAAATCAGAAACCACCACCCGCATTCCCCGTCGCCGCTGGGACCGGGTGAGCTGTTCGACACCGGAGGCTAATTCGAGTTCACCGGGGGCATTGTCGGCGACGATGGGTTCGGTCAGCATCTGCCGGAGCATCCCATACAGTGCGTTTCGCCCCGAACGTGCAGGTAGCCGCTTGACCTTGTCGGGTAACAGCATCATGCCGCCGAACCGATCCCCCATCTTCTGGCTAAGGAAACCGATGGTGGCAATCGCAGCGATCCCGAGATCGCGTTTGGTGATGCCATCAGTACCCCAGTTCATCGACGGGGTGACGTCGAGCAGACCCCATACCTCGAGTTCCCGATCCGCAATGGTGTCACGGACGTGCGGGATGGTGGTTCGTGCGGTCACCGCCCAGTCCATCATCCTCACATCGTCTTGGCCGGGTTGATAGGGCCTCGCGTCGTTGGTATCCGATCCGGGCCCGGGCAGCAGACCCATGTGATCGCCTTGCAGGAACCCCTCCAGACGACGCACCACGGTCAGTTCAAGTCGACGTAGGGCCGCCTCTGGGGCGAGTTTCGTCAATGGAATCGTCGGCCCGCTGGGGGCACGCAGCACAGAGGTCGCCGCCCCCGGGTCCGGGGGTATGGGCGGTGGCGGCTGAAATCCGGGATATGCCAAGGTCAACCTCAGGCGCCGTTGGGTTGGTAGCCGTGCTGCTGATGGCGCTGCTGCCGGGATTGCTCATTCCACACTGGGGTGGGGGCCGGCACCATGGCCAGGATGCGGTCGATCACATCCGTGGTGGCGATGTTGTCCGCGACTGCATCGAAGCTCAGCACCAGGCGGTGGGCCATCACATCGCGCGCGACCGCCTGAACATCGGTGGGCAGCACATAATCCCGGCCGTGGATCAAGGCCAGCGCCCGCGAGGCCGCAACCAGCCCCAGCGTGGCGCGGGGTGAGCATCCGATCTGGATCACTGATTCCAAATCGGGCATGCCGAAATCCCTCGGCTGACGGGTGGCAAGAACCAACCGAACGATGTACTCGCTGACCAAGTTATGCACGAATACCTGGGAGGCCATGTCTTGCAGATGACGCACCAACTCTGGATTGAGCACCTGCTCGGCGATGGGCGGCTTTACACTCATCCGTCGCAGGATCTCAAACTCTTCATTGCCCTTGGGATAGGGCACATCCACCTTCACCAGGAATCGGTCCCGCTGGGCTTCAGGCAGCGGATAGACACCCTCCGACTCGACCGGGTTTTGGGTGGCGATCACGATAAACGGGTCAGGGGCGGGATAGGTCTTGCCACCGATAGAGACCTGCTTCTCCGCCATCAGCTCCAGCATCGCGGACTGGACCTTGGCAGGTGCCCGGTTGATCTCGTCGGCTAGCACGAAGTTGACGAAAACCGGACCTAGTTCGATCTCAAAACCTTCATTGGAAGCCGAATAAATCCGGGTACCGACGATATCGGAGGGAACCAGGTCAGGAGTGAACTGTACCCGGGCGAAATCTCCGCCCACGACCGTCGCGAAGGACCGCACAGCAAGTGTCTTGGCGACCCCAGGGACACCCTCGAGGAGGCAATGCCCCTTGGCGAGCAGCGCCACCATGAGTTGTTGGACCATATGTTCCTGACCCACGATCACCCGCTGAACTTGGCTGATGGATACGCCCAGAACACGGGCAGCATCGGCGATTGAGGTGGGCAGTGTGGGCTGCACGTTTGGGATAGTCAATGGTTCTCCTTGAAACGACCGGGAACCACGATACCGTGGCCAGCGCGCATCCTAACCCCACGATGTGATGTCATAGACCACGATGACCGACCTACCAGATCCCAGCCAGCTTCCCGCCGAGCATTTGCCGCTGGCTCCCAGTGACCCCGTGCAGATCGGCCCATTTTGGCTGGATTCCAGGCTCGCAGGCAGCCCTGCAGGTATGGCTTACTCGGCCCACCAAAGCGATTCAGACCCGGTCATGGTCATCCAACTCAGCGATGGCGCGGCCACCGACCCGGCTGCCCGGGCCCGATTCTCGGGTGAAATCAATGCCATGCACATTGACACCGTGGTCGCTACCGGAGGCCAAGATCAAGACTCTGGTCGGATGGCGGTGCGTTTCCACGACGAAGGTGATGACCCCATCGTGGCCTCTCATCACCCACTCGCTCCGTGGGCAGCCTTAGCCTTCGACGGCTCCCAGGCAGCTGTCGCCGAAGCCCAGCGGGTGCTCGCCGCGATCGATCTGGTCCACACCCCACAATTGGGCACCCCCAAGGGCCCGGACTATCAGCTGCACTGGTGGCCGAATACCCAGCCAGGAGCCTGGCGGATGTGGCCGCTGGCCTGGCCCGGGCGTCGAGATCGCGGAGGCTGGATCAGTTTGCTGGTCTCCTTCCTCATCATGTTGCTGATCTCGGCCCTCGCCGTGCTCCTGGCCATCCTGGTGTTTCAGAATCAACCTCCCGTGGCGCCCCCGCCGCCAGTTCCAACCGAAGCCTCTGATAATCAATCGGCGGATCCTTCTGGGTCGGGAAGTCCGTCGGGATCGCCCAGTCCCAGTGGGTCAGAACCCGACGGCGAACCAAGTCGCACCGATAGCCCGTCGATGAATCAGCCCTCCGACGGCGAATCCGGCGAGGGTGCGCCATCTCCGGAACGCAAGCTGTAGGCCCACCACTACCTGAAGACTGCATGATGCGGTCCTGCTCCCCCTGGTGACGGGATTCTTCGCAGCTGTGTCGATTGGGCGCGACGTCTGGGTCAATCGACCCTAGTCACCGTTGGCCCCAGCTTCACATTGAAGACCTGTTAAGCGCACAGGATTCCCACAACTTTGACCGGCTAAATAGTGCTCAGCCCGAGGGAAAAGCCCTCGACAGACAGCCCAAGGTCACACCATGGAACTCATGCCCTACCTCGCCAACGTCATCGCCATCTCCATTCTGGTATTCGGGGTGTATCTGCCACGCCACCATCGTCGCGACCTGGCAGTGGCCTACCTCGGCGTGAACATTGGCGTCATGGCCGTCTCGGTGGTTCTCGCGAACAGCGCTTCAGTGGCCGGTCTTGGTCTGGGCTTGTTCGGTGTCTTGTCCATCATCCGGTTGCGCTCCAATGAGTTGGAACAGCATGAAGTGGCCTATTACTTCAGTTCCTTGGCGCTAGGCCTGCTTGGTGGTCTTGGTGGCTCGACCCCCACCTATGTCCTCATGGGAGTCATCGTCGCTGTGCTGGCCATCGCCGACATCGGTTTGTTCCGCAACGGCTCCCGTCGCCAGATCGTGACCCTTGACCGGGCCATCACCGACAGTGAGGAACTGCGTTACGAACTAGCCCACCGGCTCAACGCTCGGATTCTGGGCTTCACCACTCAGGCGGTCGATTTCGTCGACGACACGACCCTGGTCGAGGTCCGATTCGCCCCCGTGACGGAGCTCGCCTCGGCAGAGAAGGTCAACAACAACAAGAAGGTGAAGGCCCTGCGATGAGGATTGACCAACTCGCCCCCGTTCACCTCGACGAATTGAATGCCACCGCTGGGCTGATGGCTCGCGTGGATCGCAAATACCCCCTCAACCATCGCACCGCCGAGACCTTGATCGATCTTCTTCCCGAAGGCACCAGGGTGCTGGAAATCGACGGTCGGCACCGCTTCGGCTATACCTCGGTGTACTTCGACACCACAGCCCGCCACTCCTACCTGATGGCCGCCCGAGGCCGCGCCCACCGGTTCAAGGTGCGGGTGCGCCACTACCGCGACTCCGGTGACGCCTTCCTGGAGGTCAAGACCCGGAAATCAGGCAGCACCATCAAACAACGGGTCGAACACGACGCGAATCAGCTGTTCAGCATCGATCCCGACCACTACAGCTTCATCACCGAATGTTTGCAGGCAGGTGGGGTCTATGACATCAAACCGCAATGGCTGCGCCCAGCCTTAGAAACCAGCTACACCCGCACCACCCTGCTGGCCCCCGATGGCAGCTCCCGCCTGACCCTGGACCAGGACCTGGTCTGGACCGAAAACGGGCAGGTCCTGCGGGCCCCACGGTTAGCAGTGATCGAAACCAAGTCCGGGTCGGCAGCCGGCCAAGCAGACAAGCTGCTGTGGCGCCACGGCATCCGACCGCAGCGCATGTCGAAATTCGCAACCGGACTCGCCGCCCTCCATCCCGAATTGCCGGCAAATCGCTGGCACCGGACCATGCAACGCCACTTCTGCCCCTCCCTCACCCGCTAACCACTGAGACTGAAAAGAGACCACGATGATCCGCAAACTTCACCTAGGCCTGGCCTCGCTGGCACTGACCATCGGTCTGGTCGGCTGCTCCGCAGCCACTGACTCTGCCTCGAATGCCGCCAACACATCCACCAGCGCCAGCAGCAGCACCACCGAAGCCAGCACCTCCGCTGAGAACGCCGCGACCACCACCTCTGTGGAACTCAGCGCCGAACTTGAGCAGATGCTGGCCGCCAATCAGGCATCCCACTACTCCACGGAGGACTCCAGCTACAACGAGTCCGAGGTGGTTGATGTCACCCTCAACGGAAGCAGCGCCGAGGCCTCCGGTAGTGGGGTCACCGTCGACGGCTCCACGGTTACGATCACCGCAGCCGGCACCTACCGGCTCAGCGGCTCCCTTGAGGGACAGATTCTGGTCAATGCCGATGGGGCTGATGTCAAGATCATCCTCAACGGCGTGACCTTGACCAGTAGCACCGGCTCCCCCATGGTGATCTCAGCCGCTGACGAGGTGACGATGATCCTGGCTGAAGGAACCAGCAACTCGATCTCCGATGCCAGCAGCTACGCCGACACCTCGGAAAGCGCCCCAAGCTCAGCCATCGACTCGGCTGCTGATTTGAGTATCGCCGGAACCGGACAGCTGACTGTCACTGGAAACAACAACGACGGCATCAACACCGCCGACGGTCTCGTCATCGCCGGAGGCACCATCACCGTCAAAGCAGTCGACGACGGCATCCGCGGCAAGGACTATGTCATCATCTCCGACGGCACCATCAACGTCGAGAGCACCGGGGATTCCATCAAAGCCGACAACGAAACCGACGCTGATCGCGGGTATGTCTTTATCTCCGGCGGGGCTATCACTGTCAGCTCCGGCGATGACGGGATCAAGGGCTTTACCGATGTCGGTATCGCCGGCGGCACCATCACCGTGACCTCCTCGGTTGAGGCAATGGAGGCTCAAGCTATCGTCATCTCGGGTGGCGAATTAGAGATGACCTCCTCCGACGATGCCATCAATGTTTCCGGCGACGCCCCACAGGGGTTCTGGATCACCGGTGGCACCACAGTGTTGAACTCCGGCGGCGATGGCCTCGACTCCAACGCCGAGGGTGTGATCTCGGGTGGTTCTGTGGTGGTCTTTGGACCGACCATGGACGGCAACGGCTCCATCGATGTGCAAAACGGGTTGGCGGTTTCGGGCGGCGAACTGTGGGCGCTGGGTTCGGCTGGCATGGCGGAATCCCCCACTAATTCCTCCACTCAGGCCTTCGTCTTCGCCAATATGAACACCTCCGCAACCGGGTCGGTGACAATCCTGGATGCCAGCGGCACCCAGATCGCTACCATCACCTCCCCCAAGCAGTTCTCCTCGATCCTGTACTCGGGTTCGGCGGTTTCCGCTGACGGCACCTACACCATCCAGATCAATGGTCAAGATACCGGTTCGGTTCCGGCGAACCAATACAAGGCAGGTATGCAGGGCCCAGGTGGCCGCTGAGCCCAGGCCGATAGCCTGAGGGCATGAAACCAGCCTTAATCGCCACTGACCTTGACGGCACCTTCTTCGGCGCCCATAACGCTCCCCACCAGGGCAATCTGGTGGCAGCCAGACGGGCCATCGAGGAAGGTGTCGTCTTTGTGGTGGCGACAGGTCGTTCTCGGCGTTCGCTTGACAAACTCAACGAGTTAGCGGATCTCGATCCCATAGTGATCTCCAGTAATGGGGCAGCTGTGGGAAGGCTCTGCGCAGCAGAACCCGATCTCATACGCCCCATTTCCCCTGCCGCAGTCCTCACCTTCGCTCAAGCCATCGCAACCGAGCTTGAGGTGAGCTATGCGGTGGAATATGTCCACCATCGGGGTCTCGAACCGGGGTACATAGCCGGCCCCGTCGCCCAGGAGATATATGAGGCTCCGTTGGCCGAGCTGTTGACTCAGGAGCCGATACTTAAGGTCATCGCACGCACCCGCAGCGCCGATACTCACCAGTTCACTCCACTCGCGGTGGCAGCCGCCGGAGATCTCCTACACACCACCTTCTCCTGGCATGACACCTGTGGGACTGTTGAACTGACGGCTCCTGGGGTCACCAAAGGTGCTGCCTTGAAGGTGCTGCTCGATGACCTCGGCATCGCCCCGGATCAGGCCGTCGCCTTCGGGGATATGCCCAACGATGTGGAGATGTTAGAGCTGGTAGGACGCGGTTACGTGATGGCTGGGGCTGATCCAGCTCTGGCGGATCGGGGTTTCATCCGCATCGGGCGCCATGAGGATGGCGCCGTTGGCACACAGATCCTTGAGCTATTGGAGGTTTAATGCACATCGTCGTCGCTCCCGATTCCTTCAAAGGGTCGCTGACCGCTATGGAAGCCTGCGAGGTGATAGGCGAGGTTTGCCGCGAGCTTGGGGTGAGCACCACCCTGGTTCCGGTAGCCGACGGCGGTGAAGGCACCATAACCGCCTTAGCCATGGCCACCGACGCAGAGCTGTACACCGATCAGGTGCAAGGCCCCTATGGCCAGCCGATCTTGGCAAGCCGACTACTGCTGCCAGATGGTTCCGCAGTGGTGGAGCTAGCCCAAACCGCTGGTCTGATCTTGGTTGGTGAAGACCGTCGGGTCGCCCAAGCCAGTACCTATGGCGTGGGCCAACAGATCCTGGCCGCCTCGAAACAATCGAATCGGGTTATCGTCGCGATTGGCGGCTCAGCCAGCAACGATGGTGGTTGTGGTGCGGCTGCCGCTTGTGGCATCCAATTCCGTGATGCCACAGGTGAGGTATTCGTCCCCACAGGCGAAAACCTGCTGCGAATCGCCGCCATCGATCCCAGTGGCTTCGCGGAGCCGCTACAAGCCTGCCAGGTGGTGGCGATGTGTGATGTGGATAATCCGTTGACTGGCACCAGTGGCGCAGCTCATGTCTTTGCCCCGCAGAAGGGAGCCGATGCTGCCACGGTCGCTCACCTTGATGCGGGGCTGGTCCACCTCGCTGCGGTCATCCGCCGTGACCTGGGTGTCGATGTTGAATCCCTCCCGGGGGCTGGGGCAGCTGGCGGGATGGGGGCTGGTCTAGTGGCTTTCTTCGGCGCTGAACTCAGTCCTGGTATCGACGTCGTATTGAATGCTGTCGGCTTCGATTCGCTCCTGGCATCAGCCAACCAGGTGATCACCGGTGAAGGTTCCTTCGATAGCCAGTCGTTGCGAGGCAAGGTCATCGCCGGGGTGGCTCGACGCGCCGCGGCCGCCCAGGTTCCGGTCCATGTGCTCGCTGGCCGGGTTGAGCCCGGGTTGATTCTCACCGACAGTCGGCTAGGCATCGCCTCGGCCCATGCCATCACCCCGGAAGGTGTGGCCCCAGCTGAGGCGATGGCGCAGGCGCGGGCTTACCTCGCCTCGGCAGCCCGCGCGCTGATACTAGGCGGTTTTCGTTAACGCGTCGATAGCGGCCCAGTCCAGGTCCGGTGGGGCCAGCGCAGCGATACGGGCAAGCAGACCGAGCCGGGCCGCCCGCAACCGTGGGTCCTCAGCCATAACCAGGGTTTCATCGAAGAACCTGGTGATGGGGGCAACCAACGGGTGGCTGCTGTCAGCGAATTCGGCAACTGTGGCGGAAGGTGAGGTCTGCTCGACCACGTCCAAGAGAGCGAGTTCGGCATGGTCGACCAGCACATGAGCATCAACGGCAGCCTGGGTACCCTCCGGTACGATCCGATGGATCCGCACCACGGCCTCAACGATTGCCCGCCAGCCGGGATCCCCGGTCACTGCGGCCAGGTCACGAGCCTTGGCTGCGGCATCAGCTGGATGGTGGGCGCTAGGCAAAACCGCAGCCACCAGATCAGCAGAGCAGCCCTCATCACGCATCAGTTGCGCCAGCCGCCCGATGGTGAACTCCTCTGCAGCCTCGATGGCCTCAGCACTGACCTGAATTCCTTGAGCCTGCAGTCCCTCAGCCGCAGCCTCTAGGCCCTCACGCAGACTAATCGCCGCCAGGGTTGGGGTTTCTCGTAGGATCCGAGCGACACCGAGGGCTGCTCGGCGCAGACCGTAGGGGTCGGAAGAGCCAGACGGTTTCGCGCCGAGTGCGAACATCGCCATGAGCAGATCAAATCGGTCCCCTAGCGCAAGGAGCGCCCCAGGAAGCGACGCGGGCAGGTCATCTGCGGAGGTGTGTGGCTGCTCCATTTCATAGAGCGCATTCGCCACCTCCGGGGTCTCTCCCTTGAGTAGCGCGTATTCGCGGGCCACGAAACCGGCCAGGCTGGTCATTTCGGTAACGAGGTTGGTGGCCAAGTCGTACTTGGCCAACAGCCCGGCGCGCTGCAACGTCGCGGCCTGTTTCGCGTCGAGTCCTATCAACGCGGCCAGGGAGTTGGCTACGGCCGCGATGCGCCGGGCGCGCTGCCCGACCGAGCCGAGCCGGTTCTCAAAGGTGAGCTTCTCCAGGCCGGGGACGAAGACCTCGACGCTGTCAGCTGTGAGGTCTTGGTTCCAGAAGAACAGGGCATCCTCGTAGCGGGCGCGTAGTACGGATTCGTTGCCCTTGGCGACAAGTGCTTCATCGCATGTTCCGTTGGCCATGGTGACGAAGCGGGGCAGCAGTTTTCCAGCCGCATCACGGATTGGCAGGTAGCGCTGGTGCTTGGCCATGACCGAAACCAGAATGCGGTCGGGTAGTTGCAGATAGCGCTCATCGAAGGCACCCAGCACGCCTACGGGTTCCTCAACGAGGTTGGTGATCTCATCGACCAAGGCAGCGTTGCCGTCGAAGTCGATGACTCCCCCGGCCTGGGCGGCCAGCTTCTCGGCCTGAGCGATGACGGCTGCGCGACGCTTTTCGACGGGCAGCACGATGCCGCCTTGCTCGATCAATGGCAGTAGGTCGTCGGCGGTGTCCACGGTGTGGAAGCCAACCGGTGCCCCGTCGCTGCGCACTCCCGAGCTGTGCGAGCTGGCTGTGGTGCGTTGCAGATAGGTGCGTCGCCCACTGGCAAGGTCAGAAACCTCGGCTGGCACGACCTGGTTACCCCACAAGGCCACCAGCCAACGCACGGCGCGGGAGAAGCTGAGCTTCGGGTCACACCAGCGCATGTTCTTCTCGGCTCGCAGGCCAGCCACGGCGTTAACCACGATGTCGCCCAGCACCGCCAGTGCGGTGCGGCCGGGAGCCTCAACAGCCACGCAGGCGTGCTCCGCGCCGCCGACCTCGGCCTTGACGATCTGGTCGAGGGTTACGCCTTGGCCTCGCATAAAACCCTGCAACGGCTTGGTGGGGTTGCCCTCGGCGTCAAAGGCCGCCGCCCACTTTGGGCCCTTGCGGAGGTTGGTGGCGTCGGGTTCACGGCTGGCCACCTCGGCCACGGTCGCGACAATACGGCGTGGGGTGCCGTCAACAACAAGCTCACCATGGCTGAGCCGGGAGGCAGCCAGCCCTGCGGTCAGGCTGGCACGGACCTGCTCGATGGTGGGGGCCACGACGTGCGGCGGTAGCTCTTCGAGGCCGATCTCCAGCGCGAAGGTCTGGGGCGTATCTGAGGTTGGAGCCTCGACCGCCGGTTCGACGACGGGAGCTTCGTCGGTTTCTTTGAGCAGTGGGAAACCCAGCTCGGCGCGGCGCTCGATCCACAGCGCGGCGGTGTCGCGCATCAGTCGACGCATGGTCCCGAAGGCTTGGGCGCGCTCGGTGGTGGAGATCGCGCCGCGGGCGTCCAGCACATTGAATGCATGACTGGACTTCAGAATGTAGCTGTGGGCGGGCACGGGAAGCCGCGCCTCAACCATGCGGGTGGCCTCGGCGACATAGGACTCGTAGAGACTCCGGTTTACCTCGACATCGGCGTCGTCGAGGTAGTAGCGGCTCATCTCATATTCCTGCTGTCCGAAGGCCTCCCCGTAGGTGACAATGCTGCCGTCGGCCTTGCGGGCGTAGGCGATGTCCTTGAAGTGGGTGACTCCCTGCTGGGCCATGAGGATCCGCTCGACGCCGTAGGTCAGCTCGACTGGGATCGGGCTGAGGTCTTGGCCACCTACCTGCTGGAAATAGGTGAACTGGGTGATCTCCATGCCATCCAGCCACACCTCCCAGCCGAGTCCCCAGGCACCAATGGCGGGTTGGGCCCAGTTGTCCTCGACGAAACGGACATCGTGGGCGTCCAGGTCGATGCCCAGTGCCTCCAACGACCCCAGGTACAGCTCCTGGGGATCGCCGGGTTCGGGCTTGAGGATCACCTGGAATTGGGTGTGGGTCTGCAGCCGGTTGGGGTTTTCGCCGTAGCGGGAATCATCTGGGCGCACCGAGGGCTCGACATAGGCGACATCCCACGGTTCCGGTCCGAGAACCCGCAGCACGGTGGCGGGGTTCATGGTGCCGGCTCCCACTTCGGTGTTGAAGGGCTGCCAGGTCAGGCAGCCACGGGAGGTCCAATAGTCGGACAGGATCCTCAGGGCGTCTTGCATCGTCAGCACCGGGACAGATTACCCGGCCAGGACCTCCCGGAGCACGTCCAGGGGCAAGGAACCTACCTGCAGCGCCGCATCATGGAAGTCCTTGAGGTTGAAGCTCTCCCCCGCGCGGGCCGCTGCCTCGGCTCGCAGTTGCTCCCAGATCCGCTGACCGATGAGATAGCTGGGTGCCTGGCCGGGCCAGCCGAGGTAGCGGTGCAGCTCGAAGCGGAGTTGGTTCTCCTCCATCGCGACGTTGTCGCGCAGCAGTCGCCAACACTTGTCATAGTCCCAGATCCCGCCGCCGTAACGGTCGAAGGCGGGTTTACCTAGATGCAGGCCGAGGTCGAGGACCACGCGGGTGGCGCGTAGCCGCTGCCCGTCGAGCATGCCCATACGCTCTGCGGGGCTGAGGAACCCGAACTCATCCATAAGCCGTTCGGAGTACAGTGCCCAGCCTTCACCGTGGCCGGAGACCCAGCACACCAGCGAGCGCCAGCGGTTGAGGTTGGCAGCCTGGGCGACGGCCTGACCGATCTGCAGATGATGGCCTGGGACACCCTCGTGGTAAACGGTGGTTTTCTCCTGCCAGGTGGTGAACTCGGTCACACCCTCTGGCACGGACCACCACATCCTGCCGGGACGGGAGAAGTCGGCGGTGGGGCCGGTGTAGTAGATGCCGCCGGTGCTTGATGGGGCGATCATGCCTTCGATGGTTCGCACCCGCGGGTCGAGGGTGAAGTACTTGCCGTCGAGGGCTGCGATGGCCTCGTCGGCGGTGGCTTGCATCCACGCTTTGAGGGCGTCGGTGCCGTGGATCTGGTTGGCGGGATCCGCGTTGAGCTTCTTGATCGCATCCGAGATGGTGGCCTGCGGGCCAGCGATCTCACGAGCCAGGGCCTCCTGCTCGGCGGTGATGGCCGCCAAAGCTGCCACACCCCATTCGTAGGTCTCGTCCAGATCGATGCGGGAGCCCAGGAAGTAGCGGGAGGCACGCTGGTAGATGTCCCGGCCGACGGCGTCATCTTCACGGGCGACGGGTGCCAACTCGTCGCTGAGGAACTGGGCGATACGTCCCATCGCCTCGGCTGCGGCTGCGGCCCCGCGCTCCAGGGCGGCGGTCACCGTGCTGTCGGCTCCGGCATCGGCGGCCAACTCGAAGAACCGAGAGCCTGGCTTGGCTAGAAGGGCAGCTTGGGCTGCTGCGTCGCTGACGGCCCGACGAGCCGGCACCGTTCCGGCAGCGATACCTTGACGCAAGGTGGCTACGTAACCCTCGAGGGACGCGGGAATCGCAGCCAAGCGGGCGGCGATATTGGCCCAATCCTCGTCTGTTTGTGTGGGCATCAGGTCGAAGACATCCCGCAGGATCTGTACCGGGCTGGCGATGTTGTTGACATCCCGCAGCTGATCCCCTGCCTCGATGCTCTCCAACTCCAGCCCGAGGCGCTCGGTCATCGCGGCGGCCGTGGCCTTGTCTACCTCGTCGATCAGCGGAGCCTCGGCCACCTTCTTGAGGGTGGCACGCAACTGCCCGGCCCAATCCTGGGTGGCTTCAGGTGAATAGTCGGGAAGCAGGTGACCATAGCCGGGGATACCCAATTCAGTGGCGGTGGTCGGTTCGTAGGCGGCTAACGCGGTGACATGAGCTTCAGCGATCGCGTCGAGGGCAGTGGGGGTACGCATGATCGTGAGACTATCGCTTGGCTAGGGCCAGTGTCTTCTCGTCAGCTGTTCGCCTGGTGAACACAAGAGCACGTTGCGCTGTGAAACTCACGCCAAAGAGCGTCACCTCTGTCAGGATCTTGGCCACCACCAGCGGCAGCAGGCCGGTGAGTACCGACATGAGGATGTAGTTCGCGCCCAGGATCACCCCAGCTAGAGCTGCGTAGCGTAGCGGGGAGCTGCCGTCGCCATCTCTGAATACCGCATGCCTGTTAAGGAGGTAATTGACTGTCGCAGAGATCAGGCGTGCCACCACGACACTGACCAGCAGGTTCCCGGTGAGGGCCATGAGCAGCAGCAACGCGACGAAATCCACGGCAAAACCCGCCAGCGAGGAGCCTGCGAAGGCCAGCAATGGTTTGTATACCCGCCAGCTGTCGACGATGGGCCGGAAATGGGAGGAGGCGTTACCGTGCAGGTACACCGTTTCGATTTCCACCTCTCGGATGGCGATACCTGCGCGTTTGGCTTGCAGGAGGAGGGACAGTTCGTACTCAAATCGGTCTCCGGGGACGGATTCCAACCATTCCAGCACGGTGGGCGGATAGGCCCGCAATCCGGTTTGGGTGTCGCCGACGTTGATGCCGGTCAGCACCCTAAATAGCCATGCGGTGACCTTATTGCCAAAGGCGCTGCGTAGCGGTACTTCACCAGTGAAACGACGACCACCAAGCACCATCTCCTGGGTATGGGGATCCACCTGGCTTGCAACGTTGATGATGTCGGCGACCCGGTGTTGGCCGTCGCTGTCGGCGCACACCACCACCTGGTCACGATAGTGGGTGCGGATATAGGCGAAACCGGTTTTGAGGGCGAATCCCTTGCCACGGTTGGTGCCATAACGCAGCACGGTAGCGCCGTGGATCCGGGAAAGAGCGAAGATCTCGTCATAATCGGGTCCAGAACCGTCATCGACGACCACCATGGTGGCGGTCTCGGGGTGGGAGCGCAGCTGTTTGACCAGCTGGACCAGGGAGTCTCCGGGTTCGTAGGCGGGGATGAGAACAACCATGTCACTTTCCGATCCACAGGATGTCGCTAGTGCCGCGTTCCTTGTTTCGGCCTAGGGGGTTATTGACCAGTTCGTTGTTGAACACCATCTGGGTGGAGCCCCCACCGTCGAGGTTGTAGGCGACTTGGGCACCGAGGTTGACGAACAAGGTCGCGAAATCGGGCATCGTGATGCCATTGCTGTAGCCAGAGCTACGACCATCAACTGCCACGAAAACGAAGTGGTTGGGAGCGATCATGCCCAGCCCAGTGCGGGGCTGATTCCCCTGCACTGAGTGGTTGCCGAAGTTGGTATCGATTTCGATCTTGTCGATACCGTTGATGGCGGCTCCGCCTTCCACCAGTGTCGGGCCGAAGGAGAGGGTCTGCCAAGCGCCGTCAGCAATCAATTGGGCGGCATTGGTTGTGGTTTCGTCATAGGACACCATGGTCCCGTCACGCATGATCGCCAGACCCTGCCTGGCACCGGCGTCACGGAAGGCAACACCGTCGCGGATGATGATGCCGTCGTCACGGAAACCGTAGTAGTCGCCGTTGATGGCGAAGAGTGCACCGACGTTTTGTGCGATCGCCCGTGGGGTTTCGATGATGTTGGTACCGAAAGTGTCTTTGGCGAAGGCGCTACGTAGGGCCGTCACATCATTGAGGGTCACCTCAGCGACGTACCAGGCAAGCGCAGATTCGCCGGAGCCAGAAGAGTGGGCGGTGATAACAATCTTCCGATCGGCTGAGGTGTAGGTCGTCCCATCGAGGACGCCCTCAGCTGAGGCGTTGCTGGTGCTAGCGGATGCCGAGGCGGTCGCGGAGGCACTGGTTTGGGTACCGGGCAGTCCTTGGTAGGAGGATGCCGAGGTGACATCGGCGTGCTCGATCAGGTACCGGTCGAGGGCCCAGGCCGTGCCGCCCGCAGCAGCAAGTCCAACAACGCCGACTGATCCAGTGATGAGGGCTCGACGGGACAGGCGCGGGGTGGGTCGTGAGTTCGTCATGACAGATACCTTCGCGGCGATATCTGTGCCAATGCTGTGGCGTTGCTGCGCACCACACATGAGAAGCTATATTTACCTGTGCTCGGGGCGTTAGCTCAGCCGGTTAGAGCAAGGGACTCATAATCCCTGGGTCGCGGGTTCGAGCCCCGCACGCCCCACCGAGGCATTCTCAGTACCAGATTCCGCACTTCGGCTACCTCAGTAGCCCGCGATTGAGGATCACTGGTTCCCGACTCACCGCGAGGTCGGCAACCCGGTCATGAATCCCGATCCCCAACGTGGCGGCGCAAAGCACCCGGTCTCAGAGGTAGATATCACCCTGTTAAGTGTCCTTCGGCCTTCTCGATAAGGTGGATGAGTCACGTCGGGCATTAGCATCGTGATCACCGCACCAGAACGGAGCAGCTATGAGCTCACGAGTCCGGACCACCGGCCACTTCGACGGGTTCGACTTTGAGGGGTTTTGGACTGATTGGGGTGACTCCTACCACGAGGACCCACCCACCGATGACCAACTGGCAGCAGTCGAAGCGAAGCTGGGATTTCGGTTGCCAGATGCCTATGTGGAACTCGCGAGGATCTACAACGGCGGTACTCCACATCGCAGCTGCTTCCCCATGACTGAACCCACCGGCTGGGCTGAGAACCACATCATGGTCGACGGGATTTACGCCATCGGTGAGAAGGCCACCTACTCCCTTGTAGGTGAACTGGGTTCACTGCATATGCGTGATGAATGGGGCTACCCTTCCTGGGGCGTCGGATTCGCCGACACTCCCACCGGAGGGCATGAGCAGTTGATGCTTGATTACCGCGACTGTGGCCCCGAGGGCGAACCCACTGTGGTGTATGTGGATCAGGAGGACGACTACAGCGTCACCTTCGTCGCCCCGGATTTCGTCTCATTCATCAAAGGTCTGGTTGAGGAAGACGAATTCCTAGACCCGCAGCGGGATCTCGAAAACGCTCTGCTCACCGTTCGACATGGGTCCCTCTCTCCCATCATTGCTCGGGCCCTTCAAACCTGCGTTGATCGTCTCCCCCAAGGCGAACCTGCGATCCGCAGGCTTGGTGAGCAAGTCGTCGAAGCCAAAGGATTCTTCGCCTTGCACGCCGACGAGCTTTCCTATCGACTGTACGACTCGATGTTTTGGCTGTATTCATGCCTTGCTACAGCCAGGTCCCGTGAGGATTATCTATACTGCGCTGCTGGTCAGGACAACTATGACCGTCCCTGTTACGAGCTCATGCTCCCGCATCGCACCGTCGCTGATCCCTACGGGTTTTGTACGGGAGGTTGGGCACCGGCTTTCCTTGAGGATTGGTGGGAGAACCGACTAGCTGACGGCAGTCTCATTGAAACAGCTAACGGATTCCAGTTCACCTCAGCAAAGGCTGCGCAAGTGCTCATGGATCTTCAACAACTCACGACGGACTAGGTGATGGCATAGCAGGGCGCAGCATCCCCATGGGGTAGCCATCCGAAGAGAGATTCAACAACCCCTGGTCTACGAAACCGTTCCTGGTATATAACGCCCGGCTACCTGGGGAACTCGCCTCCAGATAGACAGCGTGGCCGGAGCGATCAGCCCGTGACAGGCCGTGCCTGAGTAACTGAGATCCGATCCCCTCGCCTTGGGCTGTGGGATGAACCACCAGTTCCGTCACATACCAGTGTGGTTCACGAGGCCGATGACGACCCACGATGATGCTGGTTCGCAAGGCTTGCGGGACATGCCGCAGTCCCAAGGCTGAGAGTCGGGAGGGGAGTTCCCGCAGCTGGGCCCATATCCGGTCTCGGTAGCCGGGCGACACCCACACCCCAACCCCTAGCAGAGTGCCGTCGTCGCTGCGTGCCAGATCGATCTGTCCACCCGGCAGCGCCCCGCTGCGCAGTTCACTGGCAAAGACTTGGGTGAGCCTGGCCACCCGATCATGCGGCCCGGGAACGAAAGCTTGAATCACCGGGTCGTCTTTAAACGCGGTAGCCAACAACTGCGCCGCCTCCGGTAGATCTGCCGGAGTGGCTGATACAACAGATATATCCATCGCTGGTGACGTTACCAGCGATCGTGGTACCACCCGACCGGACCGCAGCCAGTCGCGGCCCTGTGCGTCGAGAAGCCCTACTCGTCGTGCTGGACGACGTCGAAACCTAGCAGTTCGACGCTCATCCCACGCCGAAGGTCCTCGGCATGTGAGGCGCCGACCCGATGTTCACGCCATTGGTCGTAGGCCTCCCGTGAACTCCAACGGGTCACCACGAAATACCGGGTCTCGCCGAAGGCCGGACGCAGCAACTCAAAAGACTCAAACCCTGGTGCCGCATCAACTGCCCGTTTCCGGGCCGCGAACCGCTGTTCAATCTCAGCCTCGGCCCCCTCTGGGTAGGTCAGAGCGGTGATGTTCACGAATGTCACGGTGCCTCCTATTCGACAGTGAATTGAGGATAGCCTAAGGCGCCAAATCTGGGTCGTCTGTGGGCCGCCTCACACAGGGAGACCACGTTGACATGCGATATCTGCTTTTTATCCCGGAGCCGTCGGCTGCCTCGTTCAGGGAGCGCTCTGAGGCCGAAGCGCAGGGTGATCGGTTAGTGCGTTGGCCCCCGTCCGGCAGGAATCCCACTGTAGGCATAACAGTGCAGCCACAATGAACGTAGGCACCACATCACCACCGACGCCACGACTCTCCCTCAGACAGGGAACCCACCCGCTGGGTGACGTAGATATATCAACCTGGTACAGACTCCCCCTGAGGTAGGGAGCCCATCTCGACCTCGGTGAGTTTGTCACGTAGCAGCTCGGGCTCCCCGTCAAACAGGGAGCCCGAGCCTAGGATTACCCAAAGACCGTGTCCTGCTGGTCCTCAATCAGGTTCCCGGAAATGTCGGTCAGCGGTCCGGTGGAGCCATCAGGCAGGATCGCTCCATCAGTTGAGCAGGGGTAAGGCTCCGCCTGCTGCTCCTTGGGGTCGATAAACATTGGGTTGATCAGCCAGGTGCCATCTTCGTTGTCATAGGCATGGCACATCAGTTCTGTCTTGTTGCGGTTGATGGCCAGTTTCAGGGCAGTGGCATCAATCATGAAGGAGACATCAGTGTCAGAATCTCCGGCACCGAAGGCTGGGCGCTGATTCTCAGGGGCCGTCTGCCATGCGGTTTCATCGTAAATACCGAATATCTGCTGGTTGACTCGACAACGTTTCCCCTCGATATAGGTCATGGACTCAGGATCGCCTCCGCAAGGTGCCAGTGTCGAGGTCATAGCACCGTCGTCGTCGACGACTTGCACTCCCATAACATGAGGCCCAGTCAGTCCCAGCGGCTCCGCCCAAGCCCGCACCACCGGCTCTGCTGAGGCCGAGACGATTCTCACATCCCAGCCGTTGGCTTGCATAGTGGCGATAAGGTCCGTGATCTGCGAGTAATAGCGCACCCATGCGGTGACTTCTTGTGAACCAACGATCTGGGTAGCTCCTTCCGCTGCTGCGAGGTTCTGTTCCCGGGCCTGTGCAGCGAATGATTGAGCTTCCTCGAGGCTGTAGCCTGCGAGAAGTTGAGCAGCGAATGCGTACTGTGGCTCGATACGCCGAGCGTTGTAATTCGCGAAGGCCTCGGCCCCCGAGGTCGTGGTTCCATCAGAGTAGATCGTCAGTATTTCATCGGCGCACTTGAGGCCAGCTTCGGTGTGAGTAGGCATCGGTTCGTTGGGTTTGGCTATTGACCCACATGCAGTGGTCAGCGCTGTTGCGGCTTCTGGGGTCATGAAGGAACTGACCTTCGCCCAATCGGTAGGTTGCAGCACCTTTCCGTTGGCCAACATCCAATAGGTCATGGCGTCACCGATATCGTTCTTCACCACGGTGTTATCCCAGTCGAATAGCGCCAACGGTGCTCCCGTCGTCACATCTCCGGAGCCTGAGCAGTCACCAAGTTCGGTGATCATCGCAGCTAGTCGGGCATGGTTGTCGCCATACCAGCCGGGATCTTCCGGCAAGCTGGGACAGGACCCAGTTGTGCTGGTTGCAGTTGATTCCGACTGGCTGGCAGGGGTAGCAGGCTCACTGGATGTCGTCGCTGCGGGGCTACAGCCGGCAACTAATAACGCACCAGCAGCAAGGGCTACGAGTCCTTTCGGGATCATCGGCATTGGTGTTCCTCTCGTTGTTTCCGCGAAGCTTAGGGGCTAAGACTTCATCCGCGCTCGCAATTTGGCAATTAAGCAGTGCATGTCATGCCAGGTGGCCATCCCGGGTTTTCAACACACCGAGTTTCAGCCACGATGAGGCTGACAGCAGGGTGACTCAACGGCGACGCTTAGGTGATGGTGTTGATGTCATCGTCGAACGGTGGGTGACGTCCCCGTACCGCTGATGGTGAATCGCTGCGCCCAGTGGCCAACCCGGCATGTCGATCAGCTGGGAACCATGGATCTGACGAAGCTGCGACTACATATCGCGGGAGAACTCCTAGCGGGATGACAGGTTGTTGACAGGGTGGCTTCCTAGCATCCGGCTATGAGTACTTCAGGTTTCAAGCTTCCTCGTCGTGGTGTATTGCTTGCCGCTTCCACGCTTCCCCTGGCTGGATTGGCGAGTTGCGCATCGGGGAGTCAGACTGCATCGTCCTCACCTTCCTCCTCGCCTGCCAGTTCAGCTGCTTCTTCTCCGACTAGCGCTGCAGCTGCTAGCGCCTCTCCTAGCATTAGTTACGGCGATACAGTTGCCACTGTGGATGAACTCATCGCCCAAGCCCAGAGCAAGTTCAGTCAGGTCAGCTACGACGATGCCGAATCTGGTAAGAGCATCGTGTTCAATCTTTTCCTGCCGGAAAACTACAGCGATCAGGGCAGCTACCCCTTAGTGGTGTTCATCCCTGATGCGAGTTTGGTCGGCAAGCAGACATCAGATTATCTGTCCGTCTATGGAGCCTTGGTGTGGGCCGGCGATGAACAACAGCAGATAGAACCCAGCATCGTTGTGGTTCCGCAATATGACGAGGTGATCATTGATGACAACAACAATGCTCTCACCAAAACCGACTATATCGAGGCCACCGGTCGGTTAGTCACCTGGCTGCAAGAGCAGTACGCGGTGGACCGGAACCGGGTTTATGGCACCGGGCAGTCCATGGGTTGCATGACGACGATGTATCTGGCGGCGCAGCATCCAGACCTCTACACCGCCGTCCTGTTAGTTTCCGGGCAATGGGTAACCAGCGAATTGGCTGGGTTGAGCGAGGGCACCTGGACTTATCTCGCGGCTGCCGGTGACGCCAAGGCTTCCCAAGGACAAAACGATGTCAAAGCGATGCTGGACGCGGCCGGCACCCCATATGCCCTGGCTACTACTGAATGGGATGCAGCGGCAGCGATGGCAGAACAAAATAAGGCAGCCGAGGAGTTATACGCGCAAGGGCAGCCTCGCAATATCGCATCCTTTGTGGCCGGCTCGGTCTTGACCGCTAACCCCGCCGAAACCCATGAGCACATGGCCTCCTTTGAGGTGGCCTATCGCATCCCAGCGGTCCGTGCCTGGCTACTCTCCCAGTCTAAGTAGTGTGGTTGGGCTCGGCATTGCGGAGCCCAACCGCTGCGTCCAGGTGGCGGCAGTATCGAATGTCCTGATGTGACGGTGCTCAACCGTTGCAGAACCGTCAGTCGCCGCCAAGGACAGGATCCGCGTGGCGTCGCCAGAGGAAAGGACGGGGAACCATCCCTGCGAAACCTCGGCTAGACGCTCATCCAGCAGTACAACGACCAATCTCGATCCTTCGCCACACCCGCTAGCTTGATGAGTTCCTGACCGTCCTCGACGAACCAGTCGGGGTCAGTCAACTCGGCGAGCATCTCTTCAGCTTCTGGAATATCTGGATCATCGGCGAGCTTTGCGAGGATGTCTCGAGCGGCGCGCGATAACCACAGAACTAGGACCTCTCCCCCATCCTTCTCGACGATCGTCGCCCCAAGATCTGCTTCAGGGGTATTCCCAACGGCGTCCGTTGACATCGATGACACCCACTGCAACTGCGACGCAGCATCGAAGGCGATTTCCGCTGTGGGATAGGGTTCAACACCAGCCGCCTGATCCCCCATCTCTGGGCCGCCCAGCCAATTGACCACAGCCTCAGCAGCAGCGACCTGCTTTTGCGCGATTCATCCCCGCGAAATCCGACCTGAAGTGCCGTGAATCGCTGAAAAGCAGGCAACGAGGAAACGCATGTGTCGGCGGCACCGTAAAGATGATCCGGCCGGTCAACCCAACGAGACGTGACCCGGGGCGTTGTTAGGCTGCTGGGGCAAGTCATCGAAGTCACTGGGAGTGCGCCATGGGCGATGTGATGCAAGGTATATCCGAGGATGTGCGGTTCAACCACGAGCACGCCGACACGTTGATTACTGCCTGTAGTACGGCAGCCTCTCTCATCGACAATCAGACCTTCTCGCGTTCATCGTGGGTCTCTCACGCATTGCAGGACTTCTCGGGGTATTACTCAGAGTTATTCGAACAGAACGCCAGTGTCGCATCATCCGACGAGACTCTTGTGGCGACGCGATTGCGAGAGATAGCTACCGCCGTGGGAGACCTGAAGGCAGCAGCCGCGGCTGAACAGCAACGCCGCCAAACGGCCAGGGACTGGAAGGCCCGGCAGGATTCACGCAACCTGGTGGAAGTCGTCGGCGACTGGATCACGGGGGGCGAGGCGCCACCTGTTGGGCCGCCAGATCCGGCACCGCAACTAGCTCCCACCACTTTCACTCCGCAGGAACGTCAACCGCTGACCGGATCGGCCCACTCAGGGACCTCTTCGGCGAGACCTGCGAATCTGCGCGACTTCGCCACCAACTCCTCTGGCGCGAACGAAGAACTTCGCCCGCATCCCGCCAAGGTGCGGGCAGCCTATAACGACTTCGTCAGTAGCTGCGGGTGGGGCTCCTTGGAAGCTGGGGGGATTCTTGCCGGTTTTGATTCCTATCTCGCAGCCAACGACGAGGACGTGCGCTGGGCAAACACGGTTGCCGATGCGTTTGAGAAGGCGGGCCAGGAGGGCGTCGTCACCGCACCCAATGCCCAGATCACCGAAATCATGCAGGCTGCTGGGGTAACCGCTGAGCGGTCCCAGCTGAATATCGATCCACCCCAGGCATACGGTGCCCCACCCACCACGGGTTACGCCAATGACCCAGTCAACACAGCCACCGGCAACTTCCTGGAGGCGGAGACCGATCTGGCCTTCGATGGTGCCTGCTCCGCCCTGCTGCTGGGGCGGATGTATAACTCGCTGAACCCCAAGGTTGGTGCTTTCGGTCTGGGATGGTCGTCCTGGACGGAGACTGGGCTCCGGATAGAGGAGACCGAGGCGCGTTGGACGTTGTTCGACGGACGAGAAATCGTCTTCCCCCGCGTTGGCCAGGGCTGGGAGCGGGCCACCTCGGAGGCCTACTGGCTGACCGCTACCGAGACGGGGCATCGCGTCACAGACAACACCGGCGGGTATTGGGACTTCGGTGCGACTGGTGAGTTGGTTGAGTTCGCCGCTGGCGAGGGATTCGCCGTCTTCCTGACATGGGCAGACGGTCGCTTGCGACGCCTGGAGCATGAGCGCGGCCGGTGGGTTGACCTGTCCTGGGATGAGGATCGGGTTGTATCTGCCCAAGCCTGCGATGGGCGTCGGGTCGAGTACGGCTACGACGACCAGCGTCGACTCATCGATGCCACCATCGGTGACGCGACTCGTCGATACGAGTACAGCGAGCAGGGCCTGGTTTGTCGTGTCATCGATGCTGATGGCGTTGTGGAGGTCGATAACACCTACGACGAGTTTGGGCGAGTAATGGCCCAACGTAGCCAACACGGACGCGAGTCGGTGTTCACCTACCTACCCACTCATGTGACGATCGTGGCCGACCAGGACGGGAATCGTTCCAATACCTGGGTGCATGATCAGTCGGCACGATTGGTGCGGATCGTCGACGCGGATGGGAACGACGTCGCGTTGTCTCGCGACCGGTACGGCAATGTGGTGATGAGCACCGAGCGGGATGGCTCGGTCACCGTCAATGAGTACGATGACCGCTCGCGGTTAGTAACGCGGCTGACGCCAACCGGCGCTCGGATAGTCAATGAGTGGGACGATTGTGATCGTCTGCTGAGTGTCACCGTACACGCCGACGATATGTCCGCGATCACGCGGTTCACCTACGAGGGAGAGTCGCGTTTACCCACGTCAATCGTCGATGCCGAATCGGGCGTGACGAAGATGCAGTGGGAGCGCGGTTTATTGACCCGAGTGGTAGACCCAACCGGGGTCGAGTTAGTCATGTTCTATGACGATTTCGGCGATCTGATCGCGTTGAGCAACGCAGGCAATACCAGCCGTTTGGAGCGCGACGAAGCTGGCCGTATCGTAGCGGCTTCTACCCCGCTGGGAAACACCACTCGTTACGAGTGGGAGGGGGAACGGCTCGTTTCTCGGATCGATCCGGACGGGGCACGCTGGACGTTCAGTCACACCCCAGCTGGGAGGCTGCGAGAGATCATCGACCCGCTCGGCGCTAGGACCGTGATAGACCACGACGAAGCCGGTCAAACCAGCGTCGTGACCGACGCGTTAGGACGCGCGACGGCGTCGTTTTACGACGATTTGGGTAACTTGGCGGCGACGCAGCTTCCGGACGGGCGTCGCTGGGAGTACACCCACAACGCCTTGTCTCGACTGGTTTCCATGTTGGATCCCGAGGGCGGGACCTGGCAGTGGGACTACGACGTCAATGGCAAGCCAATCCGTCAGGAGGACCCCACCGGACGGGCCTGGCGAACCAACCGCAGCAAGGATGGGCTGAGGGTCAGCTCGGGGGTTGAGGCTCCCGGAGTGCCTGTCAGCTCGATAGAGCTGGACCGCACTGGGCGGATTATCTCCAGCACCAATGTCTATGGCGGCACTAACTTGACCCGATACGATCGTTGTGGGCGGCCAATCGAATTCGTAGACGCCGATGGGGGCACAACGACGCTCACCCGCGATCCTGCCGGCCGGATCCTTCAGTTACAGCGGGTGGACGGCACCACCACCTCATACCAGTACGACCCCGCCACTGGGCGGCTCGCTTCGGTCACCAACGCACTGGGTGAGACCACCCGGTTCGTCACTGATGCCGACAATCGGCTCGTGGCCGAGGTAGACCCCATGGGTGGCGAGACCAGATACGAATACGACGCCAATGGCCGCCTGGTGATGTCGCATGTCCCGGGCAAAGGCCGAACCACCTGGAAATACGACGCCGTTGGCCGGGTGGTGAGTGTCTGGAACCGATTCATGGGTCAGCGGCAGTTCACCTACGACGCAGCGGGACAGCTGATCGAGGCACGCGACGCGCTGGGACGCGTCACCCACTTCGGATACGACCTGGGCGGTCGCGCCGTCGAGATTAGGGACCCATTAGGCAACCTGACCCGTCGCACGTTCAATGGCGTAAACCTGAATGATTCGCAGACAGATCCACTAGGCAGGGTCAATCGGTACGGCTACGACGGCGCGGGCCGACTAGTCCGCCACGAAAGGGCCACGGGCGAGGTGCTGGAGTGGACCTATACCCAGGCTGGCGGCCTTCACCAGGTCATCGCGGAGGGTGCCGTCCTGGCGACGCATCATCACGATTTCGCGGACCGCGCGATCGAGGTTGACGATATGACGGATCCTGATGCCTTGGTGAGGCATCGGCTGAGTTGGGACCGCTATGGTCGGCTTGTAGAACGCTCTCGCGGGGATGCGACCACCCGCTGGTCCTACGACGCCGTGGGGCGTTGCGTCGCGGTGACTACTCCGAACGGCAAGAGCACCCGTTACGAGTACGACGCGGTGGATCGCTGCACCGCGGTGGAGGCTGCTGCCGGGCGAGTAAGCCACAGCTTTAATGCAGCTGGTCGTCTTGTTGAGTCCCGCACCGGCCAGGGACGCCAGATGTGGGACTATCGCCACGGTGACGTCATCGCGCACACGAGCGAGACCTGTGATGCCAGGCACGAGACCGTCATTGAGCGCGACGACGATGGCCGTATCTGCACGGTTATCCGCGATGGTGAGCGCACCGACTATGTGCATGACGCAGGCGGCCAACTGATTGAGTTGAACGGCCCCGATGGGAGGATGACTTGGCAGTATGACGAGGCGGGTCGACTCGTCTCGGAACAGATCGCGGACGAGTTCATTCGTTACGTGTACGACGCTGCCGGACAGCTGCTGGAACGACACGCAGGCGAAACCTGCACAAGCTACTCCTACAACGACGCGGGCAAACGAATCCTTGAGGATGGCCCAGACGGCCGTACCGAATACACCTGGAGCGCACTGGGCTGGTTGACCTCGGTGTCGGGCCCAAATGGCGTCGTTAGTGTTCACGTTAATGCGCTCAGCGAGTTGGCCAGGGTCAATGACGCCGAGCTGTTCTGGAACTCCGACGGCACTCAGCCGTTGCAGATCGCTGGTGAACAACTGGCCCAGACACCTGGCCTTGTGGGGCTGGGCGATTCGTGGCAGCCAACCGGCTGGCGCGAGGCGCGCATATCGGGGGCCTCGGAGTGGAGCGCTGTTGGGGCGCAGCAGATCGCGGGGATCGAGATCGGCCCGAGCGGCCTGCAGATCGCAGGCCTCGAATGGCTCGGAAGCCGGGTCTACGACTCCACTACCAGGAGCTTCCTGAGCCGGGATCCCCTCGACGCCTTCCCGGGTGCCACCTGGGCGGGTAATCCGTATTCCTATGCCGGAAACGATCCTCTGCACGCCGTCGATCCGCTGGGGTTGAGGCCCGTCACAGATGAGGAGCTAGCTGATTACACCCACCGCCACCATACCGGCAGCTTCTGGGAGCGCAACGGTACTGCCGTGGCGGGTATTGGCGTCACCGCGCTAGGTGTTGGTCTAATGTTTGTGCCTGGCGGCCAGCTAGCCGGCACGGTGCTTATGAGTGCAGGCACCAATCTGATCCAACAAGGTCTGCAGAACCCCGGGAAGCCGCCGGACCTGATAGAGGTAGGGATTGCGGGAGCCACCGGTTTGATTCCAGGTGGACAGGCCGCCACACTGGTCGGCGCGTTCGCGCGAGGCGCCGCAACCGGTGCCGCCGGCTCTGGCATCCAGCCGATCTATACAGGCCTCCGGGACGAGGTGCCAGCCAACCAATTCGCAGGCTACATGGCACAGAACATGGCCCAAGGGGCAGTTGAAGGTGGCATCATGGACGGATTCGAATTCCTCGTTTCGCCCCCTAAGCCATCTACTCCTGACGCAACACCCACCTCATCACCAGCGAACTCCGACGTAGCGCTCCCGGGGACTCCCTCTGGCTTCACCAGGACGGACTCTGGACTAGCGGTCCCCGATCCTCCCCCTGGGTTTTCGAGGACTGACTCTGGCCTGATGGTCCCATCACCTCCAGCTGGATACACGCAGACTGGGTCGGGGTTGCTAGTCCCAGACGTGCCAGCAGGATACAGGGCATCGGATTCTGGTCTGTTGGTTCCTCAGTCGGCGACGCCCTCACCAAGCACATCCGGATCGGCTCCAGCTGGATGGACAACATCGGAGTCAGGACTGTGTTTCCCGCCCTAGTGTGGGTCCCCTAGGAAATTTGGCGTTAGGTAGTCCGCTGTCGAAAGGAGGCCGTCTCCATGTCATGGTATTCCGAGTTGTCATGGAAGCCTGATCGTCGGCTTCGGGAGTTTGGAGAGTTCCTAGCGGAGCGAGGAACACCCTTACAGCGCGTTCCTGGAACTGCTGGCGCTCAGATTTCTACCTATGTCGCGACCACGCATATCGGGACGATCCAACTCACTGGCGTACGGAACTCATGGGCCGTTTATCTCAAACCAGTCGGTTGCGATACCTATGTCGATGTGGTGGATTGGAAGGCCTGCGAGTCGGGCCGGAAACCAGGGTTCATGGCCCGACAGACTTCTCAGACCTCGGTAGATTGGCTGACCGAACTTCTCGCGCAACCTGCTTTACCGGTGATTGACAAGCAATGTTTGGCCGCTGTCAGTTCACAACGCAAGCAAGATGTCATGTCGTGGCGGAAACTGTGGCTATTGACCGTCATCGGCGTGGCAGTACTGGTGTTCCTCGGGTACCAAATGGCAGCTACGGGCTCCGCAGTGACCGCTGGCTTCTTCGGCATATCTTTCTCGGCCATCCTTGCGCTGCACCTGAACCAATATCAGCTACGTAAACACAGTCGACGCAACTCACCCGGTGATCATCGACGAACCGTCTAAGGGTGAGTGCCCAAAAAACGCACGAAGGGCAACCGATATGTCAAGGTAGAAGACGGTCACCGGTCGCGCTCGTCCTCTAGTAGCTCGTTACTCGAATTCGCTGAGCGCAGCTCCTGTCGCGGCAGTTCCGCAAGGCGCGATCCCGTGCGACGTTTGGCGGGTAGTAACTCGATCGCATGGTCGCATGGAACGATGCGGGCGATCTCCCGGCCATGCCGGATGATCCGATAGGTCTCGCCCGCCTCAACCTCGGCGAGCATCCCCGCCGGGTTCTGCCGCAGTTGACCAACAGTGATCGTCTTCATCCCCACAAGTTACCCAAATATCTACGGACATCTACGGATGGTCCAGCCCCCATCTCAAATGCCCAGAGGACGAGGGCAGGCGAAGCGACGGTCAGCCACCACTTCGCCACGCTCGTCCCGAACCAAGCCGTCGGGCCAGACGAGATCCGCACGCTCCGGGAAGTGCTCAGCGACGACACGACTGGTGATGAACACGGTTCCAGCCCTAGGTTCGGGCAGTGGCGGCTCGACACCGAGCCAGGCTGCGCCGACGGCGAGGAGCACCTTACGCACGACCAGTAGATCATGGATCGAAAACCCCTGGATCCCGGGTATGCCCTGCCCGGTCTGGTAAAGCCTGCTGCGTCACAAACTAATAGGCGGCGGCCTCATAGGCGGCGCCGCCGTTAACCCGGCCTGGTTGCGAGTCGACGAACTCGTAAACGCGAGCCCGCTGGACCTCCCCCCTTCTGTTAAACACAGACCCCTCGAACCTCCCCCCTTTTGTTAAATCCGCGATACACCACCCCCAGGGGTGGCGACCAGATCAGTGCGATCCAGCGCCTAGCCAACCCATCGTGGATCACCGCCAACGGCACTTCACCCGTCGGCTGGGTCACTGAGCACCGCTCCCCCGGCACGAGCGTCGCCGCTACGACCTCGGCTCCCGCACGCAGGCACTGGACGATGCGGTAGCGGCGCTGCCCTCGCCGCAGCGTCGGGTGCGGATACGCGACGCGGTCGGCGGGATTGTGGCGACGCGTCGCCACAATGGGTTCAGCCATCCCAGGACCCCGAACCGGGGATATCTGGCCAAGTTTCCTGGATCCCTTGCATGATCTTGGCGTTGCAGTCCCGGAGCCAGTCGACGCCCTCGCGCTCTAGATCGCTGCCAGGGTAGACCCGTTCGTCTACCTCTCGCCCCCGCACCCAGACCTTAAGGATCGACGCCGTTGCCGTGATGTCTTGGGTGGGGTCGTCCGCCACTGCGATCAAGTCCGCGCGCGCTCCCACTTCAATAACCCCTCGCTCGGGCATCCCGAAGACCCGCGCTGGTGTGCTCGTGGCAGCAGCGATCGCTTCGCTCGGGCTCAGACCCTCGCTGACTAGGTGTTGAAGCTCCCGGTGCAGGCTGGCCCCATGCACAAGCCCGGGATTGGGAGCATCGGTACCCGCCAGGATCGGCACACCCGCAGCGTGCAGCGCCGCCACGTTGTCGCGCTGGATCGACAAGTCAGGCGCTGGAGGCATCCACCGCGTAGCCTGTTCTTCCAAAACTCGTCGCCAGCTCGCCGAAAGCCGCCCACTTACACGCTCATCGGCTAGCAATGGCATAACCCCGTCGGCGTTGGGAAAACCGTCCCCTATGCTCATCGTCGGAATCACCGCCACACCGGCGGCGGCAATCTGATTGACCTGTTCGACGGTCATGCGGTCCATCGGCGCATGAGCCAGGATATCGACGCCGAGCCTTGCGACGGTGGCGGCGCCCTGTGCGGTGGAGACGTGGGCGACGACAACCAGTCCTTGTCTCTGCCCCGCCGCGGTGAGCGCTTCTATCGTGTCGAGGCTGAGCGCTGGGATGTCCAGCATCACGCCCGAACCGTCGTCGTAGATGATCTTGAGGTGCGTAGCGCCTTCGCTGAGCCGATCCGCCACGAACGATTCGGCATCGGCTGGTCCCGTGACGTAGGGAAAAGGCGAGTAAGCCAGTGTCGGATGCCCGCCTGGAGCCGTCGCCCCGATGCTTGATGTCCGCAGATCGGCTACGGGCGGGCTCTCACCCCGAACAGCCGCCCCGACGCGTGTGCGCTCCGGGTCGATGACCTCCGGTTTGCTGAACATGTCTATGACAGTCGTGACGCCGAAGTGTGCCGCGAGCTGTACACAGCCCGGTAGCAGGTGTACGTGGGAGTCGATAAGGCCGGGGAGCAGGGTTGCGCCCCTGCCATCCAGCAGCGCATCGCTCTCCTGCGCGATTGACTGGTCTCCAAGCGCCGTGATCAGGCCATTTTCGACTCGGACGTGGGTTGCGGCGAGCCGTTGACCTGCGCTGACGGGTTGCACATTTCCGATCGTGAACGGGGGATGTGGTTGCATACTCTAAAAGCTAAAAGTTGACGTTACGAGAGGGTCAACCCTGAGGAGGTGCCGCATGGAACGCTCGATCGGAGACGTCGCCCGCCTCACCGGCCTCACCGCCCGCACGCTGCGGCACTACGACGAGATCGGACTGCTCCACCCGTTCAGAATCGGCGCCAATGGATACCGCTGGTACGGTCGGACGCAGTTGCGCCGCCTTCAGCGTATTTTGCTACTGCGTGAACTGGGACTTCCTTTGGCCGAAATCAGGGCTATTCTCGACGGGGAAAGCGACGAACTCGCCTTTCTGCTCCAGCATCGCGACCGCCTCAACGCTGAGCGCATGCGGCTGGAGCAGGTGATCGACACTATTGGACGCACAATCGACGACATTCGTGGAGTGAGGCAACTCGAGGACAAGGATTTCTTTGTTGGTCTCAAGCGGCGTACTCAAGAATTGGAGACCGAGCTGGTGTCGCGCTTCGGACCCGACGTCCGGGCCCACTTCACCAACGCTGAAACCACGACGGCGACCTGGACCCGGCAGGACCACGAACGCGCGGCCGCCCGCGGGCGTGACCTGCTCCGTCGCTTGGCCGCCGCCCGGGAAGCAGGCTTCCGGCCTGACGACGCCGAGGTGCTCGACCTCATGGCCGAGCACTATGCCCAGGTTAGACAGGTTTGGCCCGCCAACGCCGCCGCCTATTACGCCCTGGCAGAGACCACCCTGGATTCTCCCCAGCTACGCCTAATGATCGCTGAAGTCGATCCAGCACTACCCAGTTGGCTGGCCGATGCCATCCGGGCATACGCGATCCATCGGCTTGGCCACAGTCCGGACCCGTAACCCTGGGCGACAGGCCCAGCTTCGCGTTACTTATAGCCATGAGCGTCGAAGCTGCAGTAGCCCTACACACCCGCCCCTTTCCCTGGCCATGTGTTGCGTCCACGCTACGACACCACCCTGGCCAACCCGGACCGAAGCCTGCACCAAGGTCACCCGCTTGATCGAGGTCGACTCCAACCGTTGCCGGCTTCACTCCACGTTTGGCTATCGGCTACCAGTCGAGTTTGAAGAACAACACACAACAATTGAGCACCTAACCAAGAAACAAGCCGCGTAAGCGGGACGTGTCCACGATCTGCGGGTAAGCCCACTTGGTCTGTATCCGCGTTCGACAGTCAGGTGCGCGAATGACTCTGTCAGTGCCCATCGATACGATGAAAAGCATGGAAAGTTCCAATGAGGTTGTGAATCCTGGAACGAAGTTCACCCAGGTCCTGGATGCCGCGGCAAAGCTGCCCGGTGTGCGGATCAATCGGGCAGCGTATCTTCGCACGGCCCTGGAGAGGTCCTGCGCGACCGAACACATCGAGGCTGCTGTCGGTGCTACCCCAGCAATCGCAGGCATCCCGCCGTCTGTCATTACTCGAGCCGCAAACACATCAATTAAGTACGAGACATCGAAGGTGACCGGGCTATCCACAGTGGCCGGAGTGCCCGGTGGACTCGCGCCGCTCGGGACCGTACCTACCGATCTGGCCCAGTCCATGGGTCACATACTTCGCATCGCACAGAAGCTCGCCTATTTGTACAGTTGGCCCGACCTCTTTACCGACGGAGAGGAACTTGACGAAGCCACGGAGAGCATTCTGACCCTGTTCGTCGGTGTGATGTTCGGCCTGCAGCTCGCGCAGAGGGGGCACGAAGGTTGCGGACATGATCGCCGCAAACGTGGCTAAAGGCTTCCGCAGCGGGCCCTCACCAAGGGCCTCATCTATCCGGTAGTCAAGAAAGCGGCAGGCTACGTTGGCGTCAGCGTGACTAAGAAGATGTTTGCGCATGGTGTCGCCAAAGTTATCCCCATCGTTGGAGCCGTGTCTGGAAGCCTCAACTTGGCCACATTCCTTCCAATGGCAAAGAGGCCTCAGAAGCACCTAGCGACCCTAGAGCTAACGAAACCCAGCCCCCAGTCGGGCGTGACACGGCATCCCTGCCTGCAGGATCGAGAAACACGAATGCAGGATGCGTGACCTCACCACATCAACGTGCGGTGTGGCGTCGCGAAATACCCCGCTCCGACATCAAGGTTGGTGCTAGCGCACTCGCGGATGTCGCCGAGCGGTGCGAGTTGCCGATGGGCGCGGAACAACGATGCTGCGCCGGTACCGCAGTTGCCCACCGATGGTGCTCTACAGCCACCAGTAGACCATGGGCAGCCTCTCCGCCATTGGCCGACCTGCGACAGGTGCCCAGATCCGACAGGAGTACTTAGGCGGTAGGTGTGGAGACCCGCCACGCGCTGTGCGATAGGGCTGAGCTGGCGAAAACCTTGGGGTTGGTGCAGCCTGGCAAGGCCACCTTCACTGGCGCTTTCCAGGAGGGCCAAGCACGCGCACCCGCAGGCCACAGCGCGGGCTACGGAACTTCTTCAATTGATTGCCACCATGCATACGGGGATCGCCCCAAAGAAGAACATCGCTGCCAAGCGGGGTGTGCAGACCAGACTCCGTCAACCGTTCCTCGCACGGTTGTTCCGCCGCAACCAATACATGCTAAGCGACTCAAGGCCTACATTTAAGTTCGCCAGATGTGCACCGGGTCGCCCTGGGCTTGCATCTCCGGGTAGCGGGAAAGCACCTTGGCGATCGCGGCAGGGGGCCCAGACCGAGGACCACAAGAGCGACGCCGAACACCGACCACCAGCCCTACCTTGACGCAACCGTTGAAGATCTTGAGCAACTGCCCCCACGCCCGTCTTCAATACCGAACCCCAAGAAGCCTTCGAACACCTACCCGTTATTACCACGACTTGACACCAGCGAGTAGTGCTGTAGAAAAATAGCATATAGAAGGACAGGAAACAGATGGCTATAGACAAGTATTATTTGAAATAATGGCCAAAGAAATAGAAGCCTTAAATAGCGACATAAAGATATCGGATAGGCAACAAAACTAATCACGTGAGGCTAACTTGTGAGCTTAATGATAATGAAATTTAAAGAGACATATCTACATAGCTGGATCGCCGCAATTGATTCCTATACAGGTACCGATGATTTACTATGCCTGACAAAGTCGAAGGCAATAGAAAACCCTGCTCATTATGCACTCTCGGTGGGCACGACTGTGAATAAGATTAGGAACTTGCCTTTCATTAAAAATAACATGATAGGGGACATTCTAATCGCAAGCCCCTCGGCTAGAGACTTCCTCTCGTCGCAATTAGCGGATGGCATGCAAGTCATACCATGCACGATCCGCTGTAGAGATGGGGAGGTTGAGGACTACTCGATAGTGCACACAACGTATTGCGAAAGAATAGTCGATGAAGACAACTCGGAAAAGATATTCGCTGGCAAGAGCGATAGGTACTTCATTGGCAAATTGGCCCTATATGAGGGTTGCGAAGTATTAATTAGCAAATCCGCTGTGCGAGACTGCATGAATGGAAATCAGCTCTTCTTCACTGAAGAACTTGCACAAGATATGAAGAAAAATAAATTAGATAAATTCATTTCATTTGCACCATTAAAATCCTACAAGCAAGCATAGCTCAGAACATACTCATTCTTAATAACATCAATCTGACCAAACTGAACCACCCGAGGTAGTGCCGGTCATTTTAAGTTAGGAATGACGGCACTATGCCTAAGGGAATTGATCCCGCGGTGAAAGAGCGAGGTGTCGCGGTTACTGAACCAGCATCGTGGCCAGCACCGATCGTTGACGGTTACGTGTCAGCAAGCCCTGCCACACCGGCCTGGTATCGACGCGACCCCTGGAGCTGTCGTGCAGGGGGATGAAGCATCTGGTGTAGTTCGGGCGAAGGGTATCCGCACCACACCCCCAGGCAAGGACAGGCATCAGGCCTCGGACCTGGTGAACCGAACTTCTTCTGCGATACACCCTGACAAGGTGCGGGTCAGTGACATCACCTATGCCAGGCCGAGGCCGGATTCGCCTACGCCACGTCCATCGCGGACGTGTTCTCGCAGTGGATTGTGACCTGGCACCGCGCCACCGCACACCTCAGTCCGATCCAGACCGCGCGACCGATGGCGTTGCGGGACCGCGACCGGCAAGACCACCCGATCAAACAGGCGACGGGATCTGTCAATCGGACACCAGTTCGCAGGACACCGCGATCCGGTTCACTCAACACCTCGCCCTTGAAGCTATCACCCCATCAAACAGCAGCCTCAGCGATGCCCACGACAATGCGTCAATGCAGACCAACAACGGCCTCTACCCAACCGAATAAACCACCACGACCCCCTTCTATGACGGCCCCCACAAGACGATCTCCGATGTCGAGTACGCCACCGCCAGCTAGGTCGACTAGCACAACCAACAGCGGCTCCATCCCGCCCTCAACTGTCTCACCCCAGCAGAATACGAGAACACCCTCCGCGCTGCTCTCAGCCCAAAGCAACAACCAATACGACAACGGCACGAAACCCAAAGCGGTTCACAAACCACCACGTTCCCTTTTCCTACACGTCAGCACACTCACACCCCGCGGCCGACACGGTTCCAGCAGAATGATCCTCAAGATTCCGCATCAGCATGCCTTCTGCGCCGCCACGTTAAACCCGACCCCACCCTTACCTAATCCTCACTAAGCCACGACCAAGCACCGCAAGATTCTGAACAGGGCGATAGCAAACAAACCAATCCCACAACGCGACACTCTCTATCTCTTCTGGGCATAAAACAACTCAGGATCCACCGGAACCTCATCTAACCCATTCAACCGATACGTCTCCAACACCGCATCCACCACCTGCCGCGGCTGCCACGACAACGGAACCCGAATCAAA
>JBHAEB010000030.1:0-6780 GCA_041855345.1 Arachnia sp.
ACGTCGAAGAAGCTGTCGCCACCGGGGCGGCGACCCAGGTCGATGCCGAAGTCCTCGGCATTGCGCAGATCATCCTCCGAGTCACGCAGGTCGATGACGCGGCCGTCCTCTGCAAGGACTTCCACGCTCAGACACAGCGACTGCATCTCTTTAATGAGCACCTTGAAGGATTCCGGGATACCGGGCTCTGGGATGTTCTCGCCCTTGACGATGGCCTCGTAAACCTTGACGCGACCGGGGACATCATCGGACTTGATGGTCAGCAGTTCCTGCAGGGCCCAGGCAGCGCCGTAGGCCTCCAGAGCCCAGACCTCCATCTCACCGAAGCGCTGGCCACCGAACTGGGCCTTACCGCCGAGCGGCTGCTGGGTGATCATGGAGTAGGGGCCGGTGGAACGGGCGTGGATCTTGTCGTCGACCAGGTGGTGCAGCTTAAGCATGTACATGTAGCCCACACCAGTCTTCTCCGGGTAGGGCTCGCCCGAGCGACCATCAAAGAGTTGGGCCTTACCGCCACCGTCGATGAGACGCTCCCCATCGCGGGTGGTCAGCGAGTGCTCCAGCAAGCCGGTGATCTCATGCTCATCGGCGCCGTCGAAAACGGGGGTGGCGACTCGGCTGTCTGCCTCGACCCGGCCCAAACCGACCTCACGCAGCCGATCTGCCCATGCCTGCTTGACCTCGGTGATATCCCAGCCAGTCTTGGCGATCCACCCGAGGTGGTTCTCCAACACCTGGCCGATGTTCATCCGGGAGGGAACACCCAGCGGGTTGAGCACGATGTCGACGGGGGTGCCATCAGCCAGGAAGGGCATGTCCTCGACGGGCAGGATCTTCGAGATCACGCCCTTGTTACCGTGACGGCCTGCGAGCTTGTCACCATCGGAGATCTTGCGCTTCTGGGCGACGTGGACCCGAACCAGCTGGTTCACCCCAGGCGGCAGTTCGTCGCCTTCACGGATATCGAAGACCCGGACATCGATGACGGTGCCGGACTCGCCGTGGGGAACCTTGAGGGAGGTGTCGCGGACCTCACGGGCCTTCTCACCGAAGATCGCGCGCAGCAGCCGCTCTTCGGGGGTCAGCTCCGTCTCGCCCTTCGGGGTGACCTTGCCCACCAGGATGTCGCCAGCAGAGACCTCGGCACCGATGCGCACGATGCCCCGCTCATCAAGGTCAGCCAGCATCTCATCGGAAACATTGGGAATGTCGCGGGTGATCTCCTCAGCGCCCAGCTTGGTGTCCCGGGCATCGATCTCGTGCTCCTCGATATGGATCGAGGTCAGCACGTCGTCTTGAACCAGACGCTGGGACAAGATGATCGCATCCTCATAGTTCAGGCCCTCCCAGGGCATGAACGCCACCAGCAGGTTCTTACCCAGCGCCAACTCACCCTGATCAGTGCACGGCCCATCAGCCATCGGGGTGCCGACCTCGACCCGGTCACCAGGAGCCACCAGCGGCCGCTGGTTAATGCAGGTGCCGGCATTGGAACGCACGAACTTCTCAAGCCGATAGGTGGTGTAGGTGGCATCGTCGTTGGCGACCTCGATGAGATCAGCGGTCACCGAGCTCACCACACCGGCCTTCTTAGCCAAGGTGACATCGCCCACGTCGATAGCGGCGCGGTACTCCATGCCGGTACCCACCAGCGGAGCCTCGTTGCGGATCAACGGGACTGCCTGACGCTGCATGTTGGCGCCCATGAGGGCTCGGGATGCGTCGTCGTGCTCCAGGAAGGGAATCAGTGCCGTGGCCACCGAGACCATCTGACGCGGCGACACATCCATGTACTCGACATCAGCGGCAGGGATGGTGTCGACATCACCGTGCTTGATTCGCACCAGCACACGGTCCTCAGTCAGTCGGCCCTCGGCGTCCAAGGCCGCGTTCGCCTGGGCGATGGAGAAACGATCCTCCTCGTCGGCGGTCAGGTAGTCGATCTCATCGGTGACCTTGCCGTCGACGACCCGACGGTACGGGGTCTCGATGAAGCCGAAGGCGTTGACCCTAGCGAAGGATGCCAGCGAACCGATGAGGCCGATGTTCGGGCCTTCGGGGGTCTCGATGGGACACATCCGGCCGTAGTGCGAGGCGTGGACGTCTCGGACCTCCATGCCGGCGCGGTCACGGGACAGGCCGCCAGGACCTAGCGCCGAAAGGCGACGCTTATGGGTCAAGCCCGCCAGCGGGTTGTTCTGGTCCATGAACTGAGACAGCTGCGAGGTCCCGAAGAACTCCTTCAAGGCCGCCGTCACTGGGCGGATATTGATGAGGGTCTGCGGGGTGATTGCCTCGATGTCCTGGGTGGTCATGCGGTCACGCACGACCCGCTCCATCCGGCCAAGACCGGTGCGCAGCTGGTTTTGGATCAACTCGCCCACGGTGCGGAGTCGACGATTACCGAAGTGGTCGATGTCGTCGGACTCGACGGGCAGCCCGTTCAGCTCCTCCTTGTGCTCATGCAAGGCGACGACGTACTTGATAGCCGCCACGATGTCTTCGATGGTGAGCACCTGGGTGTCGAAGGGCAGGTCAAGACCGAGCTTCTTGTTGATCTTGTAGCGGCCCACCTTGGCCAGGTCGTAGCGCTTCGGATTGAAGTAGTAGTTCTCCAGCAGGGCCTGTGCGGCGTCGCGGGCCGGGGGTTCACCCGGACGCAGTTTGCGGTAGATATCGAGCAGCGCCTCATCCTGGGTGCTGACGCTGTCCTTCTCCAGGGTCATGCGCATGGATTCGTAGTCACCGAACTCTTCGAGGATTCGGTCCTCACTCCAGCCAAGGGCCTTGAGCAAGACGGTGACATTCTGCTTGCGTTTGCGATCCAACCGCACGAAGACCATGTCGCGCTTGTCGATCTCAAATTCCAGCCAGGCGCCCCGAGAGGGGATGACCTTGCAGGAGTAGATGTCCTTATCGGAGCCGCGGTCCGGGGAGATCTCGAAGTAGACGCCGGGGGAACGCACCAACTGGGAAACCACGACACGCTCGGTGCCGTTGATGATGAAGGTGCCTTTATCGGTCATCAGCGGGAAATCACCAATGAAGACGGTCTGCGATTTGATCTCGCCGGTCTCATTGTTCACAAACTCGGCGGTCACGAAGAGTGGGGCGGCGTAGGTGACGTCGCGGTCCTTGCACTCCTCGATAGAGTGCTTTGGCTCCTCGAAGCGGTGGTCGCGGAAGGACAGCGACATCGTCTCGGCGAAGTCCTCAATCGGAGAGATCTCGGCGAAGATCTCTTCGAGACCGGAACGGGTGTTGACATCGGTGCGGCCAGCGGCAAGCCGGGCCTCGACGTCGGCCCGCCAGGCTTCATTGCCGATGAGCCAGTTGTAGGAGTTGATCTGGAGATCGAGGAGGTTGGGGACCTCTAGCGGTTCTGGGATCTTTGCGAATGAGATCCGACCACTGGGCAAGACAACATTGGTGTTCTTCAACGCAGAGCGCGAGGCGGCCAAGATTCGGTCCTTCCGAGAGCGCGGCAGGCTGGGTGGTCGCACAGCAAAGGGCCCGCGTCAAATCACGGGCACAATGCAGAGCAGGGCAAACAATCACTATAGGGGGAATCGGGCGACCTCGCAAGCCCGGAAGCACATCTCGACAGCACACATCATAGCGACCACGCTGGTTCACGCAACGTTGCTGCCCTACGACTTCTGCCTCGCTGTTGAGCTACGGCTTCTATTTCGCTGTTGTGCTAGGACTTCTACTTCGTTGCTGCCCTACGATTTCGGCCTCACTACTGCCCTACGACTTCTACTTCGCTGCTGCCCTACGATTTCGGCCTCGACGAGCCCAGGTGGCCGGCTTGGCCAGGGTGAACACCATCGATAGCGCCTGAGAGGCCCAATGACGTCGGCCGCTAGTGGGCACGGCAGTGGGCCCTGATCTCAGCAGATCACCCACCCCGATCACCGTGGTAATGATGCGCGCTGGGCCAAGCTCAGCGATCCGGTAGTCCTCAGCCTTTACGAAGTGGGGCTGCAATAGTGGGTCCAGACGAGCCAGCAGACATCGGAGCTTCAGGCCATGCAGCGGCTGGGAGGCAATGGCTATCCGGCCAGCCCCAGCCAGCATCGGGGCCACCGCAATCGCATTCTCCCAAGTGGTGCGGGACTGGTCCTCCACGATGATCTCCCCTTGGAATCCTCGACGACGAAGTTCACCAGCTAGATGGGTGGCCTCGGTCACCCCGGAGTCGGCTGGATCACCGCCGGTGAGGATGCATCGAGTCCCAGGACCTAGCCGTGCCACCGTGCTGAGTGCCGCTTCGACCCGCCAACGGTTGAGTTCGTTGATCCGGCCAGCATCCTCATTGCGAAACCCCGGGATCACGACCACACCTGGCCCCTCGGCCTGGCCCACCATGGTCCTGGCTGCGACTGCCTCGACAGCCTCGGCCAGGGCCCAGGCTCCAGCGAGCATCCACAGCCAGCCGCGTATCTTCATACCGCGACGGTACCCGCACGATCCCATCCCACCAACCCTCAGCCTGCGCTCTCTGGCTCACCACCGAACAGTCAGACCGATAGCCAGTACCCCGACAGGACGATTCAGCCAGATGCATCCCATCAACGCTGTCCACCCAACCACCATCCCCTACAGCGACGGCCAACGCGACGAATCCAGAAACCGACACATCCCCCACCAACGACGTCCTCCACAAACACAATCCGCCCCGCCACCGTCCCCGGCAGCGACGGCCAACGCGACGAATCCAGAAACCGACACATCCCCCACCAACGACGTCTTCCACAAACACAATCCGCCCCGCCACCGTCCCCGGCAGCGACGGCCATCGTGACGATTCAGGAAGCTGATGCCTCTCCCCACCCGCTGTTTGTTCGCTGCGCCTGCTCAGCGCCCCAGCGGCAGGCGTCGCCACTCCTAAAACCCCTACGTGCGGCGTCCCTAGGTGGTCTATGGCCCTGGCTTTGTTGAGTGCTTTCAGGCAGCGTCCCTGGACCAACTGCTAGGTGGCAAGGTCGGCTCCGCCTAAGGAGATACTCGTAATGGCTGCGGATCGGCTAGGCGCTGGGCGCATAGTTGGGCGTGACGGCGGGCTTGGGTGGCCCGACCTTGACTCAAGCACCCGACAACGATGGAATGCCCACGCTGAGAGGCGAACGATTCACGGCAGGTCCCCTTGAGTGTGGGGTCAGAGCGCTCAAGGACCTTCACCCTCTCAGCAGGGGCCTGACCTCCCTAGCCCTCGGGTCAGAACCAGACCGTCAAGACTGCTGACCTCGGCGAGGGTCGGTCCCCTGGAGTGTGGGGTTAGTCGGATCGCCACTCCCCGGTGCTGGGGGTGATCCGGTCGGTCCCCTGGAGTGTGGGGTTAGTCCCCGAAAATGACGGAAGGCCCGCCCTCGTGGGCGAGCCTTCCAGCCGTAAATCGGTTGAGATCACTTGATCTCGACGGAGCCACCGGCGGCCTCAAGGGCAGCCTTGGCCTTCTCGGCAACGTCCTTCTCAACCTGCTCGAGAACGGGCTTGGGAGCGGACTCCACCAGGTCCTTGGCCTCCTTCAGGCCGAGGCTGGTCAGGGCGCGCACCTCCTTGATGACGGCGATCTTCTTGTCGCCACCGGAGGTCAGGATGACGTCGACCTTGCCGGAGCCCTCGTCCTCGGCAGCAGCGGCGTCGCCACCGCCAGCGGCGGGAGCGGCAGCAGCAACAGCGACCGGAGCGGCAGCGGTGACTTCAAAGGTATCTTCGAAGAGCTTGACGAACTCGGACAGCTCGATCAGGGTCATAGCCTTGAAAGCGTCAAGGAGCTCTTCGTTGGTGAGCTTCGCCATGTTGGGCGTTCCTTTCGGTTATGAATCGCAGGCAGTCAGCTGCGACGGATTGGGTTTTCCGCAGCGACTGCTGCTCAGTTGGCCGTTTCGGCCGGGGTGACGTCGCCCGCGGCGGCGTCTTCGTTCGTGGCTTCGGCAGCGGGGGCAGAGCCCACGCCAGCGATGAGGGTCGGGTTTGCCTCGGCGGCGCTGTGCAGCGCGGCGAACAGGCGTGCGCTCTTGGACAGCGGAGCTGCCAGAGTGCCGGCGGCCTTGGCCAGGCTGCCCTTCATGGCTCCCGCCATCTTGGACAGCAGAACCTCACGGGACTCGAGGTCCGCAAGCTTCATCACGGCCTTGGCGTCGAGGAACTTGCCCTCGAGCACGCCACCCTTAATAGCCAGGAACGGATGTGCCTTTGCGAAGTCGCGCAGTCCCTTCGCCACCTTGGCGATATCGCCGGTGATGAAGGTGAAGGCGGTGGGCCCAGTGAGGGTCTCTTCAACACCCTCGATGCCCGCTTCCTTGGCCGCGATCTGGGCCAAGGTGTTCTTCGCAACGGCGTAGGTGGCGTCCCCACCGAAGGACCGACGCAGTTCCTGCAGGTCCTTGACAGTGAGGCCGCGGTACTCGGTAAGCACCACGGCGGCGGAGGTGGTGAACTTCTCACTCAGTTCCGCAACCTTGGCTGCCTTGTCCGGCCTCGCCATTGGGTCTCCTTCCATAACTGTGGTCGCCGTTGACCTTGGAAGATGAAGAAACCCCGTGCCAGGTGGCGCGGGGCATGGGCAGAGTGTGATCTCTGCGCTGCTAGCGGTCACCTGCGCGGGCTCCCCCAAGGGGCATTAAGACTTCGTCACCTGCGGTCTTCGGCTGTCGAAAACGATACGCGACCAATCGGCCTGCATCAAATCGCATACCTCGCCCCTCGACCCAACCCAACACACAGGCATCTTCACACCAGTTCAAACCAAGCAACGACACATACCGCGCGGGC
>JBHAEB010000031.1:0-8395 GCA_041855345.1 Arachnia sp.
CAGCTCCAAGGCCGATTCCTTCAGCGAGATGCCCTTGTGGTGGGCATTCTTGGCGATCTTGGAGGCCTTGTCATAGCCGATATGCCGGTTCAATGCGGTGACCTGCATCAGGTTGGTCTCCAGGTTCGCCTGGATTCGCTCCAGGTTCGGTTCAATCCCGTAGGCGCAGTTCTGGTCGAAGCTGACGCAGGCGTCGCCGAGCAGCTGGATGGATTCCAACACACACCACGCCATGACCGGCTTGTAGACATTGAGCTGGAAGTTGCCCTGCGAGCCCGCGAAACCGACGGTGGCGTCATTGCCGAAGACCTTGGTGGCGACCATGGTCATGGCTTCACACTGCGTCGGATTCACCTTGCCGGGCATGATCGAACTGCCGGGCTCGTTCTCGGGGATGAGCAACTCGCCAATGCCGTTACGCGGCCCGGAAGCGTACCAGCGCACGTCGTTGGCGATCTTCATCAGCGCATCGGCGAGCACCCGCAGCGCCCCAGACACCAGCACCAGGGCGTCGTGTGCGCCCAGGGCTGCGAACAAATTAGCGGCCTGGGTGAACTCGATTCCGGTTTCCTCAGAGATCTTGGCCGCAGTCAGCTGGCCGAAGCGGGGATGGGCATTGAGGCCGGTGCCGACGGCGGTGCCGCCGATGGCCAATTCTCGGGCGCGAGAGTCGGCATATTCGATGCCCTCGAGGGCGAAGTCGATCTGCGCCACCCAGCCGGAGAAGACCTGGCTGAGGCGGATCGGGGTGGCATCCTGCAGATGGGTGCGACCCACCATGATCACCTCGTGGTACTGCTCCGCCTTGTTTGCCAGGGTGTCGCGCAGCTGCCGCACCCGCGGGTACATCGCGGCCAGCTCGTTGACCACCGCGATGTGCATGGCGGTGGGGAAGGTGTCATTCGACGACTGACCACGGTTGACGTGGTCGTTGGGGTGCACTGGGGTCTTGGATCCCAGCTCGCCGCCGCTCAACTCGATGGCGCGGTTGGAGATCACCTCGTTGACATTCATATTCGACTGGGTGCCAGAGCCGGTCTGGAACACCACCAGCGGGAAATGCTCATCCAGGCTGCCAGAGATCACCTCATCGCCGGCCCGGGAGATCAGCTCGGCGATCTGGGCGGGCAGCTCACCCAGCTCCGCATTGGCCCTGGCTGCGGATTTCTTCAAGATGCCCAATGCCTTGATCATCGGGCGGCCCCAGACAAAGGTCTCGCGACCGATGTCGAAGTTGTGCAGCGACCGCTCGGTCTGCGCTCCCCAATAGCGGTCGGCGGCTACCTCGATAGTTCCCATGGAATCGGATTCGGTGCGGGTCTCAGCCATGGTTCCTCCTCAACGTCAACGTATTCTTAGGCTCACCTTACCCTTCGGGTTGTGGGCGCTGTTGCCGGGATCCTCGTTGCAGCTGGATCTGATCGCCGCACCGGGCGACGGTGCCCCCTGGCAGGTTGATTGGCCCCTGCCCCCGCCACGAGGTCACCAGCTGCTCCACCTGATCCACATGGATCTGCGTTGGGCTCAACCCCTCCTGCCGCAGCCAGGCCAACAGCACCCGGCCCCGGATCGCCGGCGCCAGATCAGCAATGGTGGAAACCGGCAAGGATGCGGGATCGCTGGCGACCTCGGCGAGGGCTTGGGCGGCCAACTCGCCAAGGAAATCGGCATCGCGGGCGGCCAGTTGGGCGGTGCGGGCCAGATTGACGGCCAGGTCACGTCCCAACTGATCCGACAACAGCGCCAGTGCGGATCGGGCACGCACCCGGGCAAATCGCTGGTCGTTGTTCATCGGGTCATTCCACCACTGGATTCCCCATTCCCGGCAGGCCTGCTCTAGCTCGGCGCGACGCAATCCCAGCAGGGGACGAAGGAACAGCCCCCTACGCGTCGCCATCCCCGCGATTGATCGCAGCCCGGAACCGCGCAGCAAACCCAGCAGCACGGTCTCGGCCTGGTCATCGAGGGAGTGCCCCAGCAGCACCGGATGGCCGTCGCGGGAGAGCGCCTCCAGCCGGGCCTCGCGGGCCGCAGCCTCTAACCCGCCGTCGTGTTTAACATGCACGGTACGCATCTCAGCGACAATCCCACGGGCCTGGATATCGGCGACGACGTGGGCTGCGGTCGCAGCCGATCCCGGCTGTAATCCATGGTCGATGACCACCGCCCGCAGCTCAGCACCGACCCTCGGTGCCGCCCAGGCCGCACCCATCAGCAGGGCCATCGAGTCGGCGCCACCAGAAACCCCGACCGTGACTGGTCCCGGCGGCAATAGCTGCCGCACGGCCTGAGCCACCTTGAGCGCCGCCGCACCCAGTTCCCGCCTAGCCATGGACCCTCCGCAGCCAGGCCTGGGGATCGTGGATCTCCGCGATCGTGGGGAGGTTCTCGGCGGCGGCGAAGGCTGGGCGTAGCCCATCGCGTCCGGCCCGCAGCCCCACTCCTTTGCAAAAGGCCAAGCCTTGACGGTATTGCGCCGATTTATCGACCCCTGGCAGTAGCCGGGCCAGCATCGAGTTGGGGGTCTCATGGGAGAAGGCCGCCCGTAGTCTGCGCAGGCTAGGTATTCGGGTGCGGCCGGCGGTATCGGCGACGTAATCGGCATGCCCTTCCAACAGCGTCATCAGCGCCTGGAGTCGGGTCAGGGTGTGCTGTCCGCCACGGCTGAGGTTGAGGTTCTCGTCGGCCACTTCCGTGACGAGTTCGGTGAGCAGCGGCAGCAGCCAGGGGGCGCTGTGGAATTGCACCGCATGGGTGTGTTCGTGGATCGCCACCCAAAGGAAGAAGTCCTCGGCGACGAAGTGGTGGCGCAGTTGCTGGTCACGCAGGTTAGGGGCCAGCAACAGCAGCCGATCCGCCAGCGGATCGTATTGGCCCAGCAGCCCACGACCCGCAGCTCGCAGCGCCACCCCAGCAACCACGCCATAGCCGAGGCCGCCTAGGCGATGCCACCAGCGCGTCGCGGCATTGGGCCACATCCGATCCAGCAGCCCCTCAACCATCGATGCGGTCTGCTGGGCCCAACCAGGACCATCGACCACGACCACCTCAGCGGCGGATTTTCCCGGCAGCCGGGAGTATTCCTCGGCCAGCGGGGCAGCCTGCCGTGAGGCCACTCGCAGCGCCTGCCGGGTCACCACCTCATCGACAGGTTCGAGCTGATTGCCTCGCCCAATCCCTGCGATCCCCAGGGCCAGTGGCCAACTGATATGCGGTCGAGAAGTCATCAACACCCGCAGCTGGTGATCAGTGCAACCGATTGGTCGATCCATTCCCGCGCGGCCCAGCCGTCGTTGGAGCCATTGGTCACGAAGGCAAAGGCCACCTCCCGGCCATCAGCGGTCACGGTCACCCCCGCCAATGACGCCACCTGGGATAGGGTGCCGGTTTTCCCGCGAGCCACCCCCCGGCCGGCAGTCGTCGCCTCCGAACCAAACCGCTCCTGCAGGGAGCCGGATACCCCGGCCACCGGCATCCCGTCCTGCACGATGGTCAGCTTCGGATCTATCACCAGCTGCCGGGCCACCCCAGCCAGCATCGTCGCCGAAACTAGGTTGCTGCGGCTCAGCCCGGAGCTATCGTGCAGTTGCGCCCCCTCGCCCCACAGCCCCAGGCTGGTCAGTTGCTGCTGGATGGCGGCTCCTGACCCTTCGAAGGTGGCGGGCAGCCCCAGTTTCAATGCCAGCTGCATCCCTAGCACCTCGGTATAGGAGTTATTCGACGGCAGCAGCGCCGCCTCAGCCAGCGCATGTATCGGCGGCGAGGACACCGAGGCCAGTTCCTCACCGCTGCCGGATTGGGCTGTTGGCTCCCCCTCGACGGTGATCCCATGGCTGGCGAGCTGGGCACTGAATGTGGCCGCGGCATCGGCTGCCGGGTCGCTGGATCGCACCTGGTTGGCGTCGCGGCCCTCATCCACCCACAGCGCCGAGATTCGGGTGACCTGATCCTCATAGGTCTGCGGCCAGGATGGTGCCCACTGCTCTTCGAAGAGGGTGGCGTCATAGCCGAGGGATACCGTCGAGATTCCTCGACTGGTCAATGCCTCGGCAGTCGCTGCCGCCAGTTCTGCTAGCGAGGCTGGTTTCGGGACCCCCTGGCTGGCCTCTGAAACCAACATGGGGTCCCCGCCACCGACCAGCACGATCTGACCGTCACTGGGCATGACGACCTTCGTATCGAAGGTGTCGGTGGCCTCGAAGGCTGACAGCAGGGCGGTGGCCGTCAACAACTTGGCATTGGAGGCTGGGATGAGCAGCCGATCCGGGTTGGCTTCGGCGAGGACCTCCCCGGAGGCGACATCCAGCACCTGATAGGCCAGCACCAGCTCCCCCTCAGCTGGCACCCCCGCCCGCAAGGCGGTCAGATCCACCCCTGCCAGCCGCTGCTCCAGCACCGATCGATCAGGCACCGCCCCATCGGTGGCTGTCGGTGCCGCCGTGATCGGACCGATACCAGGCGCATAGCTCGGGGTGGGGGTTGGCAGGTCGAAGAGGGTGGCCGGGACAGTGGTGGGGGCACCGGTGCGTTCCCAACCGGCGGCAGCGAGGATCGGGGTACGGAAAACAGCGACGACGGCGCATCCAGCCAGCAGCACCCCGGCCAGGCTCCACATCAACACCGCGCGCCAAGGACGCAAGGGATTGGCCACGTGATGCTCCTTCTCCGGTTAAAATGCTCCAGACTGACCGTGAGACCAATCATAGGAGTGCCCCAGTGAGCGACGACGTCATTGAAAGCATCGAGATCTTCAACCCGGAGGACCGCGTGCTCTTCGACGTGACCGTCGAAATCCCCAAGGGCACGAAGAACAAATACGAGATGGATCACACCACCGGCCGGATTCGGCTGGACCGGACCCTCTTCACCTCCACCCAATACCCCTATGACTACGGCTTCATCGAGGGCACCCTGGGTCAGGATGGGGACCCGCTGGATGCCATGGTGATTGGTGCTGAGCCCACCTTCCCCGGCTGTCTCATCGAATGCTATGCCGTGGCCATGTTCCGCATGACCGACGAGATGGGGGGCGACGACAAGGTGCTGTGCGTGCCCACCGCGGACACCCGCCGTCGTCATATCAAGGATTTGGACTCAGTGGCTGAGCACATCCTGCTCGAAATTGAGCATTTCTTCAGCGTGTACAAGGACCTCGAACCCGGCAAGTCCGTCGAGGGGGCCACCTGGGCGGGCCGTCAGGATGCCGAAGAGGAGATCCTGGCCTCCATTGAACGAGCCAAAGGCACCCCCTTCGAACACCACCACGTCAACCTGGCCTGATCCCAATGAGAAGCTTCGAATTCCGAGAGCGCGGCAGTTTCTGGCCCGCCTTCCTCACCATGCTTGGGATAATCGTGGGGCTCCTGGTGGCGATCATCGCGTTGTACACGGTTACTGATGGCGCCATAGACATTCCCACCCCCTTGCTAGCGGGTATCACCGCAGGGCTGAGTGGGTCCGTGTTGATCTGGTTTGGTAAGAAACGGGTAGTGACCATCGGTAACGGCTGGCTCAGCGTCAGCGACGGCAAACAAGAACTGGCTCGGGTCCCATTGCCGGACATAGCTCGGGCGCGAATCTATTTCAAGAGGGTTCGGAACCTCGAATTGACCAACCGTAGCGGCCACCAACTGCTGCTATCCCCCTTCCCCGCCTCGAAAATCCCCGATGAGATCGTGGACTTCTTGCGGGTGCAGCTACCCCATTTGGAGCAGCCCGGCCTGGCAATGAAGAACCGGAAGCTACGCACCGAACGAATCATCGACTTCCCACCGCAGAGGGGCTGGAACCAGCCGAGTGTCTAACCTGGACCTATCTATCACCACATTCCAGTTTCGCGCCTACCCGACCTTGGGCCGGACCGTAGTTGTCCTCATGATTGCCTGGCCGGCAATGGTGGGCCTGGCGATGCTCATACCGTGGCTATTGAGGGGCAACTATCAGCTTTTGCCTTTGGCCGTCATGGTGGCCCAGGTCTTGTTCCCCATTGCCACCTTGGCCTTGCTCTATTTCAGCGGGCCACGTCGGGTCCTTCACATTGGTCACGGAATGTTGGTGTTCTCCTCGACCTCGCAGGAACTAGCCAGGATCCCGCTAAGAAATCTCGCTCGGGCGCGGGTGTATTCCCGCAATAGACGCCCCTTGATTGAGTTGACTGATTGCTTTGGCCAGGTGCTGGAGATTCACGGCTTTCCCCCCTTAAGGCTCGCCGATCACATCGCCGACCAGCTCGCGTCGCGACTACCCCACCATGTAGCACCCTCACGCCAACCGGGGTTATTGAGTTTGCTCAACAGTTCTCGAACCACCGAATTCTATAGGGAACCATTATGAACAGCTTTTCCTTCCGCATCAGCAGCCCTGGCTGGTTGACCGTCCTGGTGACGCTACTCTATGTCGGCGCTATCATTGCCTGGATAATCCTGGACTTCAGCACCTACCGTAATTTAACCCTCGGTTCCCGGGGGGCCACCGCCGCGCTGCTCGTCTTCCTCTTGGCGCCACTATTTGGCATCTTGTTCCTGATGAGCCGCAAACGTGAACTCCACATCGGTCAGGGTCAACTCGTGGTCACCGATGGGCGTTCCGAATTGCAGCGGTTCATGCTGCGCGATATCGGCCAGGTATCTATCACCACCCAGCGTCGCCATCTCACCTTCTATGATCGGATGGGCAATCAGATCGCGGTCTTTAAGCCTTATATCGGGGCCAAACATGCTGAGCGGGCCGTCGACTTCCTCCGCACCCAGCTCCCCCACTTTGAGAATCAGCAGCAGGTCGGTCGCGGCCAGAACATCGTCACCAACCGGCATATCGTGTTCCCGGGGTAGGGTTGGCCACCGTGAAAGATTCGGTGATCGTCGCCCGTGGCTTGCAGAAGAACTACGGCTCCTTCCAGGCGGTGCGCGGCATCGATTTCACGGTTGAGCGTGGCACCTCCTTCGGGCTGTTGGGACCCAACGGCGCCGGCAAGTCGACGACTATGCGGATGATCTCCGGGGTCTCGCAGCGCAGCGGCGGTGAGTTGAAGATTCTTGGGATGGACCCCAATGACCAGGGGCCACGGATCCGCGCGCACCTAGGTGTCGTGCCGCAGGCCGATAGCCTCGATACGCAGCTGACTGTGCGTGAGAACCTCATCTTCTATGGCCGATATTTCGGGCTTCCCAAGAAGTGGCTGGCGGCCAAGGCCGAACAGTTGATCGACTTCGCCCAGTTGGCCGACAAGCGCGATACCCGCGTGGATAACCTCTCCGGCGGCATGAAACGTCGCCTCACCATCGCGCGGGCACTGGTCTCGGATCCGTGCATCCTCATGCTGGACGAACCCACCACCGGTCTGGATCCGCAGGCCCGGCATGTGCTGTGGGACCGGCTGTTCCAGCTCAAGGAAAAGGGCACCACACTGCTGCTGACCACCCACCACATGGATGAGGCGGAACAGCTATGCGACCGGCTGATCGTCATCGACCACGGCACTATCGTCGCCGAGGGCAGCCCTTCAGAACTGGTGCGCGAGCACGCCGGGCGTGAGGTGGTGGAGTTGCGCTTTGGGTCGGCGCGCAACGGCGAGGTGGCGGGTCAGCTCACAGGCATCGGCGAGCGCATCGAGACCCTGCCCGACCGGGTGCTGGTCTACGCTAACGACGCGGAGGCCGCCCTGCACGCCGTCCATCAGCGTGGGCTGGAGCCCAATTCGTCGCTGGTGCGGCGCTGCTCCCTGGAGGATGTGTTTCTGCGGCTGACTGGGCGGTCGCTCATTGACTGAGATCCTGAACCACGACCAGATGGCCGAGCGCACCCGGCGCTTCGGGTCGCTGCTCCATGCCCGCAATGTCATCACTACCATCAGGTCCTGGTGGGTCAGTCTGCTCGCTATCGGCACCATCGAGCCACTATTGACGGTGCTGGCGCTGGGCGTGGGCATGGGCGTGGTCGTCGATGCGGCGAGCCCCGGGGCGCTCGGGGTGCCCTTCCTGCAGTTCGTCGCCCCTGCGCTGGTGTTATCGGTGGCTGTCCATGCCTCTCAGGTCGAAAACACCAGTGCGGTGCTGAGCGGCTTCAACTGGCATGAGCTGTACCAGGCCGCGAACTCCGCCGCCATCACCGGCCCACAGTTGGCGACGGGGCAGTGGCTAGGTGCGACGGTGCGCTATGTCATCAACTGCGCCACCGTCATTCTTGTGCTGCTTGCCTTCGGGGCCATCACCCCTGCCGGGGCACTGATTCTGCTGCCGATCGCGGTGCTGACGGCATGGTCCTTCGGTAACCCGATCATGGCCTGGGCCGCCACCATCATCGACGACAGGGGCCAGCTCGCGGTGCTCAACCGGTTCGTGGTGCTGCCGCTGACGCTGTTCTCGGGCACCTACTTTCCGCTGGAGGTGCTGCCCGG
>JBHAEB010000032.1:0-10402 GCA_041855345.1 Arachnia sp.
CACATCGTGGGCTGAGATCACACCCGTCGAACCTGATGCAGTTCGCACTGACGAAGGGAGCACTATGAACCTCGCATCCGTCCTATCCGAGATCCGCGCCACCACCCCCTTGGTTCACTGTCTGACCAATACGGTGGTTCCTCAGATCACTGCCAATGTGCTGCTGGCTATCGGTGCCGCCCCAGCCATGATCGATCTACCTGAGGAGGCCGAGATCTTCGCGGGCATCGCATCTGCGGTACTCATCAACGTAGGCAATGGTTCCTCCGAGCAGCACGCTGCCCAGCGGGCCGCCGCGCGCGCTGCCCACACCGCTGGCACCCCTTGGGTCTTGGATCCGGTAGCTGTGGGCGCCCTGCCGGTGCGTACCGGGTTGGCTCGCGAGTTGCTGGCCCATCGTCCCGCAGCTATTCGCGGTAATGCCTCTGAAATCCTGGGGCTGGCTGGGGTCAGCACCGGGGGACGGGGCGTCGATAGCACCGATCCAGTTGAGACTGCCGTTGAGACTGCCCGGGGGCTCGCCGTCGAATATGGCTGTGTCGTCGCGATCTCCGGGGAGGTGGATGTGGTAGTCAGCGCCGATCGAGTTACTCGTGTGCATGGTGGCGACCCGTTCATGCCGCTGGTTATCGGCACCGGCTGCTCCCTGGGGGCGACGGTGGCCGCCGCGCTGGGGGGTACCCGGACCAACCCGCGTCCCCACGATGCGGTCGTCGCAGCCCATGCGCTGTTTGCCGCCGCCGGGCTGGCAGCCAGTGGCGCCACCGGGCCGGCCAGCTTCGAGATCGCCTGGCGTGACGCCCTGCACACCCTGACCCCGCAGCAGGTGGCCGAGATGGTGCGGGTGGAGGAGCAGGCGTGACCGACTGGCGGGTCTACTACGTCACTGACCCCGATCTGGCAGGCGGCCGCGACCGCGTCGCCGCGACGGTGTATCAAGCGGTTCTGGGCGGTGCGGGGGTCGTCCAGTTGCGCGACAAACACGCCGACGAGGAGACCTTCCGTCGCCAGATCGGGGCTTGCCAGCGGGCTATTGCCGAGGCCGTTGCGGCGGGGGCCGCGAAGCCCGAGTTATTTATCAATGATCGGGTGGAGCTGGCCATCGAGTTCGGCACTCACCTGCATATCGGTCAATCCGACGGCGATCCCGTCGCCATCCGGAAGGCGCTGCCCGCCGAGGCGATGTTGGGGATCTCCGTCAGTTCCCTGGCCGAGCTGGCGGTTGTGGTCCGCGACGGCGTCGCCGATGTCATCGGGTTATCGCCGGTGTGGGCTACGTCGACGAAAACCGATACCGAGCAGCCCTTGGGCCTGGATGGTCTCCGGGCGATCGTGGCTGCCAAGCCCGCGACCCTCCCTGCCGTCGCCATTGGCGGGATCAATCTGTCCAATGTCACCCAGGTGATCGCCACCGGGGTTGACGGTATCTGCGTGGTTTCAGCCATCGCGGCAGCCGCCGATCCGCGATCCGCCACCGCCGCCCTGGTCTCTGCATGGGAGCAGTCATGACACCCACTACCGCCCTGTCCATCGCTGGCTCTGACCCCAGCGGCGGCGCCGGCATCCAAGCCGATCTCAAAACCTTCGCCGCACTGGGGGTTTACGGCATGGCCGCCATAGCCGGGCTGACTGTGCAAAACACCCAAGGGGTGCGTGCCGCGCAGGCCATTGACGCGGACTTCGTCACCGCCCAGGTGACCGCCGTGCTCGACGATATCCCGGTGGGCGCTACGAAACTCGGCATGCTCACCAATGCGGCCATCGCCACCGCCGTCGCCGACCTTATTGAGCAGCGACGTCGCGAGTGTGGCTTCCTGGTGCTGGATCCGGTAATGGTGGCCACCTCTGGGGACCGATTGCTGGCGGAGGAGGCCATCGCGGTGGTGCGGAGCCGGCTGCTGCCCCTAGCCGATGTGGTGACCCCGAATGTTCCGGAGTTGGCGGTATTGGTCGACGCCCAGCCCGCCACTACCGTCGAAGAGTTGACCATCCAGGCGCAGACCTTGGTGGGTTCCGGGGCGCGAGCTGTGCTGGCCAAGGGCGGACATCTGACCGGCGACGAACTGAGCGATGTGCTGGTGACAAGCGACGGTGTCACCCAGTTCACCAGCCCTCGCGTCAATACGCGTAACACCCATGGCACGGGCTGCACCTTGAGTTCCGCGATCGCGGCCTGTGCCTCCCGGGCGGGGGTGCAGCCTGGCGATCCGGTGCCCGTCGCCGTCGTGGACCAGGCTCGCGCCTACTTGCACCGGGCCATCGTCGAGGGCTCATCGTGGCGGCTTAGTCGCTCCCCTGAGACCGGCCACGGCCCTGTCGCACACGCCATTACCAACGCCTAGGAGACCCTCATGACCTGGATCATGCGCGAGTTCAGCAGTGCCGCATGGCAGCACATCGCGGCTATTCGGCAGCGAATCGACCAGCTACCCCTGCTGTTGGAGTTGGCCGACGGCACCCTAGAGGCCCGTCGTTTCGTCGAATACCTCGGCCAAGACGATTTCTACTTGGCCGGATATTCGCGGGCGCTGGCGATGCTGGCCAGCCGAGCCCCCGACGCCAGTGCCCGGGCGTTCTGGGCTACCAGCGCCAGCGAAGCCATCGAGGCGGAAGTGGTCATGCACGAGGCGCTGCTCAGTGATCCGCTGCTGCTGAGCCAGCCCCAGCCCAGCCTGGCCTCCCCCACGACTCGGGCCTATGTCAATTTCCTGCAAACCGCCGTCGCCTATGAGCCCTACCCCATCGGTGTCGCGGCGGTGCTGCCCTGTTACTGGGTGTACGCGCAGGTGGGGCTGGACCTAGCCCGTCGTGCCGAGGCGATAGCGGATCATCCGTATGGTTCCTGGGTCGCCGCCTATGCGGACCCGGCCTTCCAGAAGACCACAGCCCGCGCTATCGAATTGCTCGACGAGGCCGCCGAAGCCGCCGATGAGGCCACCCGATCCGCGATGCTCACCGCCTTCACGGATGCCACCCGCTATGAAGAGCTGTTCTGGGAACGCGCCTACAACCTGGAATCCTGGACGGTCTGACTGCGGACCCGGGTAGTGCCCACCTAGGCTGGCCGGGGCGCGGAAAGCAGCGACGGCTGGACCCATCGTCGCTACCGTGAGCAATGCGACGCCATAGTCACGCTGTCCATGAGCCGGAGGCCTCGCCGAGTCACGGCTGTCATCCTCCTCGGCGGCTGGCACACCAATCGAGTTGGTTGTGGGGCGCGAAGCCCAGAGGCCGTAGTGCCATCCGTTGGGCCTTGTCAAGACAGGATTGGCAATCCCGCCCGGACCTCGTCGACGCGTGCCGGATCGATGTCGATGAACGCTAACTCGGGGCCTGCACCGAGTTCCAGCAGCACCCGGCCGGAGGGGTCCACCACCATCGAGTGGCCGATCCCGGTCGGGACGCCGTCGCGGTCCGAGCTGTCGGCTGCTTGATCGACGGCGATGACGAAAGACGTCGAATCCATCGCCCGGGCCGTCACCAAAGTGCGCCACTGCTGAAGCTTCCCCGGCCCTGGCGCCCACGACGCGCACACCACCATGATCCTGGCCCCCAGCTCCGCGAGATCCAGAAACTGGGTGGGGAATCGGATGTCGTAGCAGATACTCAACCCGAGCCGCTCACCCGCCACATCGACGGTCACCAACCGCTCACCAGGGGCAACGACGTCGGATTCCCGCTGACCCAAGGCATCGAAGAGATGGATCTTGTCGTAATAAGCCGTACCCTGCCCGGTCACCAGCAGCGTGTTATGGACCCGGTGATCGGCAGCCGTCGTGAACAACCCCACCACCGCCGTGATCCCAAGCTCCTCCGCGACGCTACGCACCCGCACCGCCCACGGCCCATCCAACGGCTCCGCCACCTCACCGGCCGGCCGCAGGAAGGAACACATCGCAGCCTCCGGAAACACCACAAGCCGCGCTCCCCCACCGGCAGCCTGCCGCAGGGCGTCGATGACCTGCACCAGATTCTCGCCGGGGTCGGTGTGGGAACGAAACTGAGCCAAAGCAACACGCACACCCCCACTCTCCCCAGCAACGACGCGGCACGCAACACCACGACAACTGCCGATATCTGCCATCACCCACGCAGTCCCCGATCGGCGCGGGAGAAGTCGCAGGCCAACGCTGCGCAGGTCTCAGCCGCCCGCCCCTGAAGCCACTGTGAAGGCGGTCTGAAACCGGAGGGTCGCAGGTTGAAGGTCATGACCGCACAGACCAGCGCCAAGGCTCCCATGAACATTCTCATCGTCGGCCTGGGGGTGATTGGAGCGATATACGGATATCTCCTTGACAAGGCCGGACACCACGTTGAGCACCTGGTTCGCAGCAGCAGTTCGAGGTCCGGGATCAGCTCCCTCGAGGTTGAGATCCTCGACGGCAGGACCGATCCGAAGGGTTCGTTGTCCCACGACCGGTACGACATTCACCACCGCACACGCAGCCGTTACGACCTCATTGTGGTCTCGGTGCCGCAGGGCAGGATCGCCGAGGTGATGGCTGACCTCGACGCGGAGGGCATTGAGGGGCCCGTCCTGCTGTTCTGCGGTTTCTGGGGAGAACGTGAGGAGCTCGACCAGCTGATGTCCGGTCGTGAGGTTCTTCTGGGGTACCCGGTGGCGGGCGGGAGCATCACGGGAAACCGACTCGACTGTTGCGTCTTCGACCACATCATGCTGGAGCGACGCGACAGGGCGCCTTTCCCCAACTACGAGCGGGTGGAGGCGCTGTTCGACTCCTGCGGCATCAGTCTGGAGTGTCCCTACGACATGCTCGAGTGGATCTGGCTGCATATGGCGATCAATGCTGGCGTCGGCGCCGTGGCGGGGATGTACGGCAGCATTGAGGACACGACGCGCTCCGCCGAGCGACTCATGAACTCGACCAGGATGCTGGCCCAGGTGGTCAAGGCGATTCGCGAGACGGCCAGGATCGTGGCCTCGCGCGGCGTCGATCTGCGGCGCTACCGCGGCGAGCTGCTCCCCTACCGGCTGCCGACCGCTGTCTCTGCGCCTCTGATGAAACGCATGTTCGCTAAGAACCTTCTTACCCGTCGGATCATGACGCTGCACGGCAATACCGACGACCTGCTATTCGTCTGCAGAACTGTCTACGAGCAGGGCCGGGCCAACGGAATTCCCGCCCCGATTTTCTACCAGAGCTATGAGACGGCCCGTGACCAGACCGCCCGGCTCGGCGGCGTCGACAACAGAAACGGGCACCCCGCGCGTGAAACGGGGGACGGCCACAACGACGCGGTATGAAACCCGCGGACATCGAGGTGAGGCCGCACTGCGGCAAGCCGGCGAGCGGCTACTCCGGTGAAAGGCGGCTCCGGCTGGACCTGGCCGCTACCCGCGGATAACGCCTGCAGGCACCCCGCATCAGCGGGCCTATCGATCCGCTGGTCAGGGGCGCCAACCGGTCTCGCTTGCAAGCCGGTGGGCTAAACCGGCTGCGTGCGAGACCAGCCCACCGCGGTCCAGAGACCGGATCCGTTCCTCAGCCTCGGACAGAGCCTGGGCGTCGAGCCGCTCGATACGGGCGCTCAGGTAGTCGTGAGAGAGCAGGCGGCAGGCCTGGTTCGTCCCGATCGCCAGCGCCGTCGAGATCAGTTCGGTGCCCGCACAGCGCTGCTCGGAGCCCACCTGAGCGGCGGCTGCGCAGGACAGGCCGACGGCCGCGGCGAAGGCCATGTTGGTGGGCATGTCGCGCTGCCGTGGGGCAGGGTCGGACAGGATGTCTCGCAGCAGACGAACCGCACGAGTACGAATGGCCGCGGCGTCGAGTTCGACGGCGTCGTCTGGACTGAGTTCGACGTCGGTCACCAGGCACACACTCAGGAAGTAGAGCTCCCATTGGGACCCCGCCCCAAGAATGGAGCGCCAGTGCCCGGCATGGCCCAGGCTTACCCGCTGGGTGAGGGCTGCAGTGCGCACGTGCCCGCGGATGAACTCCAGCTCTCCGCGCACGGAGCGAGCGATGAAGCGCATGGTTCCTGGCAGGTCGACGGGGTCCAGGCTCGCCAGCAGTGTGTCCGCCGTCTCCGGCCTGGGATCGAGGTAGACCCTGCAGTAGGCGACCTGCAACTGCAGGGTGGTGCGGAAGCACCCGACCCAGCTCGGCAGGATGCGCTCCAGAAACCCCTGAGCTTGGGTGCAGGCGTCGATGACCTCGCCGAACCGTCCCAGGGACATGAGCACCTGTAGGCGGTGGAGGTGCAGCTCGAGCAGGTAGATGCCGGCCAGGTCGGTGCCGTGAAGCCGGTCCAGGAGGGCTTCGATGGTCTTCAGGGAGGCGCCGGGATTGCCGTCGTCCTCCTGCTGAGCGGCTAGGCAGCGGGTGGCGGCCCAGGCGACCCAGGGGTCGGCGTCGCGGGCCAGTTCCGGCCACTGGTCGTCGTCGGCGCGTAGGAAGCGCCGTAACCGGTTGAAGGATTCCTCGCCGTCGAAGGATGCCGGTAGCAGCGAGCGGATCGGCGTGGGTATGTGGCTCAGGAGTCCGAACTGGGTGACGCACAGGGCCAGGACGGCGAGTCCCGCCTCATTGCCGCGCAGATCTCGGGCCGGTTGCGCAGCGGGCCGAATGAGCCGTGGCCCATAATCGGCGATGCGTTCGTAGCTCCAGGTAAGGCTCCACAGCCGCATGAGCGCGGCACCGGTGAGGCAGATCGCGTCGCGCAGCTCGCCGGGCAGGCGGTTCGGGTCCTTGGCCTCGGCCTGCGCCAGGAGCCGGTCAAGCTCCTGAACGATGACGGCCTCGTCGTTGGCGACCTGTCGGAAGATGCGGTCGTGTCGGATCGCCTGAGGATGGTGGACGTCGCCGAAGTCACCGGCGTCGATGGGGAATCGGATCTGGGAGCACAGCTCCACCACCCACTCGTGCAGCACCGTCCGGGCCACCGTCTCGTCGCCGGAGGTGGCCAGCTTCTCCAAGGCGAAATCGCGGACGGTGACGAGCATGTGGAAGCGGGGTAGGCCGTGGTCGCGCACCGAGAGCAGGGAGTGGGAGACCAGGGCGTCGAGAAGGTCGGCGGCGGCGGTACCGATGAGCGCCTCCGCCACAGCGAGGGTGAAGCCGTCGGCGAGCAGGGCCAGCCGCGCCATGGCATGGCTCTCGGCGACGTCGAGTAGGTTCCAGGACCACTCGATGACGGCGGTCAGGGTGCGCTGGCGGGCGGGGGCGTCCCGGGCGCCGGTGAGCAGCTCGGGCCGGCCGGGGAGCCGTTCGGCGATCTGGCGCGCCGACAGGCTACGGGTACGGGCGGCGGCCAATTCGATGGCCAGCGGGATACCGTCGAGCCGGGTGAGAAGGTCGTCCAGGTCCTCGTCGTCGATGACCTGGTCAGGCCGGGCCGCTGTGGCACGGGCACGGAAGAGTTCGGCGGCCGCGGCCTTATCCAGCAGCGCGAGGCGGTGCACGTGCTCAGCACCCAGATCGAGGGGACGACGCGAGGTCGCCAGGACCCGCACATCGGGGCAGGCGGCCAGTAGTGGACCGACGAGGTCGGCTACCGCGTCGACCAGGTGCTCGCAGTTATCCAGGATGAGGAGGGTTCCGGGTAGGGCCAAGGCGGCGACCAGCGACCGGCGCGGGTCGCCATCAGCGGCCGGGGGGTTCCCGACGGCGTCGAGGACGGCCCTGGGCAGGTCGGCACCGGAGGAGACCTCGGCTAGGGCGACGAAGTAGACGGCGGGACGACGGCTGCGGGCCGCCACCACCTGGGCCAGGGTCGTTTTACCGACTCCACCCGGCCCGGTGAGCGTCACCAGTCGGTGGGTGCTCAGGGCCCTCAGGACACCGATCACGTCCTCCGCTCGCCCCAGAAAATGCTCGGGTGCGGGCTCCAGACCGCGGCGCACCGGGTTTTCGGCGGCCAGAACGGCCTCATGGGCGGCGCGCATGGCCGGCCCCGGCACAGCGCCCTGCTCGCGCAGCCTGCGTCGGTGCGTCTCGTAGATCTCCAGGGCCGCTGCGGGAGATCGCGCCCAGGCCTCAGCGCGCATCAGGGCGGCCAGGACGGTTTCATCGTGGGCATCGCGCCGGGCGAGGTGGCGTAACAGCACCGCTGCTTGCTCGTGCTGACCGGTGGCCTCCAGGGCCAGGGCCCGGTCACGTTCGGCCGCTTCGACCTGGGTGACGGCGCGCGCCCGCAGCTCGCTGAGCGGGGAGGCTGCTCCGACGGCGTCGGTGTACTCGGAGGAGGCAAGCCTCGGCAGCTGATCGGTGAGGTCCAGGACCTGGTCCCATTGTCCCGCGGTGGCACAGGTGCGGGCCCTGGCCGCCCGGTCAGCCAGATCCAGGGTGTCGACCTGCGCCGTCGGCAAGGCCAGCCGGTACCCGTCCCCGGCACGCTCAATGACCCCCTCCCCCACCGCAGCCCGCGCTCGGGAGACGACGACGTGCAGCGCCCTCAGGGGTTGGGCGGAGGCATCGTCGGGCCACAGGGCCTCGATGAGGGCGGAGTCGCTCATCCGGGAGTCCTGGCCGCCGAGTAGGACGGCGAGCAGGTCGAGGGTCCGTCCACTCAAGGACCTGCCCCGCCAGTTCGGCGGATCCGTGAGGAGCGACATCGGGTGCGGGAAGGTCACAGGCCTATCCTTGCCCATCCACTCTTCATGAAGTCGAACCGGTGATCTCTGATTGGCGAAGTCCCAGCGCACGAGGACCACTGGTTCGGTACCAAAGCCACCGGCGATATCAAGGCGTGAAGTCCCAACACACAAGGACCACACTGTCACCGAACATCCCGTAGAAATGCTCTACGACTGTGAAGTCTCAGCACACGAGGGGCACGGTCCACACGGGTTGACCGAGACCTGCCAGTCTGGGCGAAATCCCAGCACACGAGGACCACGGTCCACACAGGTTGACCGAGACCCGCCAGTCTGGGCGAAATCCCAGCACACGAGGACCACGGCCGCCTAGCAGACGCGGCAGGACCATCAGCCCGGCGAAATCCCAGCACACACGGACCAAGGGCGGCAGCCCCCTACACGAAGACCTCTGCACACTGCGGGGCCGCGTCCCCGGGGTTGTGGCGGCAGCTCCCCTACACGAAGACCTCTGAGTCATGTCTCATGTGATTGACGTCGATATGTGGGCCGCGCTGCTGACTCAGGAGCATGGCTGCCAAGAGCCGACCATTCCTGTTTCGACAACCCACGGATCACACGCTGCGTATCTCCGATGGTTGAGCACGGAGTTCTCAAACTCATGAACACGCCCGCGATCTCATGTACACGCCACCGATGCTGGGGCTCAGCCCACCGATTGCAAGGCGGCGAGGGCACGCTGAGGACCTAACGACCACTCCGCCGAAGCAATACCGCCCCGGTATAGGGTTTCGCCATGGAACCGTACCCACACTGGTTCGTTGAGGAGCATGCGCTGGAGGCCATCGTGATTGTTCCCGGCGTCATGGGTTCCGTCCTAAATGATGAACACGACACCACTTGGGGTTTCAACGGTCTCGGTACCCGTCCGGCCATGTGAACTACAACCTGGGTTCCCGAGTGGACCAAGCGCGACAAAACCTCACAAAGGAGCACTTGAATGAGTGACCAACCCGGAACCTGGACCCCGCCAGAGCCCCCAACACCCGAAAAACTCCGCAACAAAGCACACACAATCCTGGCCAGGATCGATGAGGACCGCGAGATCGTCCGTCTCATCGGTGAGGGCTTGTCTGACGAACAAATCGGTGAACGCCTCGGTGTCGATCCGAAGGACTGTGCCTACTTTCGTCGGCAACTCGCCAAGGGCGAAGAAATCCGTCCCGTCACCCCCTACGAGTTGGGTCTTCGCCGCTGTGTAGGACAACTCAGCACCGAAGACATGATGAACCAACTACGCACCTGGCCCTACACCTTCGGCGAACACCACATCGATGTTTACGACGGCGGCACCTGGGACGAGGTCGAACGGCTAGACTTTGGCCAGTTCATCACCCGCGAAGAGTACTCGGAACTGCGAGCCATCGCCGAACAGATGCCCGGCTGGACGCCCTAGCCCATGACCCAACCAGATCGCGCCCTCCTGGAGAAGACCGCCACCCAGGTCAACGCCCACGTTCAACGCCTAGCCCCTCAACATTCACTTCCCGCGCACCCCAAAGAAAGTGCTTTCTGGAAGAAGATGCAAGATGCCATAGGCCCTGCCTACCTCACCCGAGCCAAAGCCCACGGCACCCAAGAAGGCAAAGCGATCATCATGGCTGGCGCCCCCGGTGCCGGTAAAAGCCACGCGATCACCACCGCACACCAAGCCCTAGGAACCGACCAAGCACACCAGCTCGGACTCGATGAAGCCGGATTCATCACCATCGACGCCGATGACGTGAAACAACTCCTCCTCGGCAACCCCATCCCCCATCTGCCCATCGACCAGAACCTGCTCGA
>JBHAEB010000033.1:0-17362 GCA_041855345.1 Arachnia sp.
CGCTGTCATCAACAAAGCAGGTAATGCCGTCAGATTGTAGTTGCTGCGCTATCAGCTCGCGGGTGATTGGCAGTAATTCTTGATCCAGATTAGAGTCTTCATTCAATGTGCAAACCTACAATCAAACAAGCTTTCCAGTGGCAAAACCCAAATAGGGAGCTTCGTTGTAAGGTGAACCAACTATTACACGAAGAAGCACCCTGCGAGTAATTGTATTACTTACAGGGTGCTAATGGTGCCCCCAGCGGGGCTCGAACCCGCGACCCATGGATTAAAAGTCCACTGCTCTGCCAACTGAGCTATAGGGGCCTAGGCATTCTATGCCCTAGTTGGCGTCGCGTCCAGCGTGGCAGGCTGGGACTATGGCTGGAATGAGTGGATTGCTGGTGGCGCTCGGGATTGGCTTGCCGCTGCTCGGAACTGCGTTGTGGCTCGATTGGCGTCGAACCCGTAACCGTGAGGGTCCGCGAGCATCGGGGGACGGTCCCAGCTATATCCGCGATTCCGAGATCGAGGCGATGCCTCGGGTACCGGCCTCCCATCCGCCAGAGGGCATGAGAGTGTCGGCGCGGCCCGCCCATTCGGAGTTCACTGATGCAGTTGTGGACAGACCCTTCGTTATGGTCATCGACGGTGAGGTCAGTGATATGCGGGAAGTCATGATCCCCATCGCCCGATATCAGCCCCTGGTGATCCTCGCCACCTCATTCACCGAGACCCTCGCGGCAACCCTGGCTGCGAATCGACGGGCGCTGCGACTTGGCATCATCGCAGTTACCGCCGATGATCCTGGCGAGGTCGCAGCCTTGGTGGGGGCGGAGCTGGTGATCCCGGAGGACCTCAAGGCTGGCTATCTTCCTGAAACTCACCTCGGTTCAGTGGCTCGCTGGGCCTGTGATGGTCACGGCAGTATGGTGATGATTGCCCAGTGAGGCCATCTGGCGCCAAGATGAATCCCATGTCTGAGACCCCCGCCCGCGAGGACCTGAGCCGCTATGGCTGGTTGGCCGTGGCTACCGCAGTCGCCACCATCTCCCTGAAAACCGGGGCCTGGTGGGTGACGGGATCGGTGGGTCTGTTAGCCGACGCCGCCGAATCCGTGGTGAACCTCGTTGCAGCCATCGTGGCGTTGATCGTGTTGAAAATCGCAGCGAAACCAGCCGACCACAACCACCACTTTGGCCATTCCAAGGCCGAGTATTTCTCTGCCGGGGTTGAGGGGGTCATGATCTTTATCGCCGCCACCTCGATCGTCGTCGTAGCAGTGCAGCGGCTGATCAACCTTGAACCCCTGGAAGAAGTGGGTATCGGGTTGGCTATCTCCGTTGTCGCATCAATATTCAACGCAGCCACGGCCGTCGTCTTGATGCGCGCCGGAAAACGACATAACTCCATCACCTTGACCGCAGATGGCAAACATCTGATGACCGATGTTTACACCTCAGCAGGTGTGGTGCTGGCCATCGGTCTAGTGGCGTTGACTGGCTGGGACTGGCTAGATCCCGTGATCGCTATTGCGGTGGGGGCCAACATCCTGGTAGCGGGGTATTCGTTGGTGAAAGAATCCACCGCTGGGCTAATGGATATCGCTTTACCAGAATCGGATAACGACGCCCTGCGCGCCATGTTGGAGTCCTGTCGAGCCGATGGTGTGGACTACCACCAGATGCGAACCAGGGAATCTGGACACCGCCAATTCATGGAGTTCCATTTGTTGGTTCCCCAAACCTGGACCATCAAGCAGGGTCACGACTACCTTGAAGACCTCGTCGACGAGATCCGCGAAAGATACCCCAGGATCGTGATCACCGGACACCTGGAACCCCTGGGCGACCCTCGAAGCTATCTGCACGAGCAGCTGTAGTTGCCACCTCGTCGCAAGCCTGTCTGCCGGGCAACCGATGGGGGATCGAGCCCCATCGGCGATCCGCCCATGCCACCTGAACCCTATGCAACACCCCTGGCCAGCAACGACGGAGATAGGTCGTCATACCGGGCCTGGTGACTAGAACCCCAACCATCGGGGCTGCCTAGGCGGAAGCGGGGGAGTATCGATGGTGGTCGACTTCACGAGCGGGGAGGCCGTTGCCGTCATATACCCCCACAGCTGTGCCGCCGCTGCCATGACCATAGTCAGACCGGGAATCACCCAGAACAGGGTATGGAAGGTGAGCAGCCAATCGATAGCGGTGGCTGGTGCGTCGATACTGAAACGCCTACTTTGAACGCCAACGGAATCATCGCTTTCAGCCACGACGAGACGAACCGGAGCAGGCTGAAAAACGAGCCTTGAGTATCGGCCCGCCTTCGATGAATGGGCTCGATACTGTTATCTGCCAACAACTCATTGATAAAGCGAATCCGGAAGGCCATAACGCAGATCACCCAATTGAATCGACTGGTCAGATTGCTATGGGAGGGATCAGGGCGTATCCCCGCTGCGCAGAGCTGCCACATCAGGATCACAAAGCTGGCTAGGTGGTCCATAGCACCAGAGAAGGTCTGAGATTCAGCGGCCCAATCGAGGCGAGAACCAGGGCGATGTCGCCGCACGTTACGCGAACCCACGGGTCCGTGGGCAGCCATCTCGGCGCGGAAACCACCACTAGTGGTCCCACATTCCGCGAGGCGGCCACGGACAACATAGGACACCGCAACAGGTGAGGATCGCAGGAATGGTGTGGGTCAGCGGGTGAGCTTCCTGTACCTCGAGAAACAATCGCCGGCGACGGTGGCTGCTCGTGTGGGTCAGTGGGGTGGGTACTGCGTTATTCCTGTACCTGGAGAAAGTATCGTCGGCGACGGTGGCTACTCGTGTGAGTCAGCGGGGTGGGCGCTGCGCTATTCCCATAGGGTGACCGTTAGCGGTTCTGGGGCGGCGCCTTTTCGTTGACGACGAGGAGGCTGCGGCTGGGATGTCAGGGTCCACCCCACCAATTACCCACGCAGTGCTGTGGTCTCAACAAGTCGCTAGGGAGTGATGCGGAGCTGACCGGCCGGTCGGCGCAGCTGCGTTCCCGCCTTGCGCGCCCGGTCGTCGACGATGTCGATGATGCGAGCGGCGGCCTCCTCCAAAGCGAGCCCAGTGGTGTCGATAATGGGGGCTCCCAGGCGACGCTGCACCGCACCCACCTCATCCAACTCATCGAAGATCTTCGCCAAATCCGCGTAGCCGTCGCGGGTGCCGAAACCGCCAAGTCCGGCCACCCGTCGGGAGCGGATCTGCATCAGCCGCTCGGCGTCGATGGTCAAACCCACGATCCGCCAGCGCTCGATTCCAAATAGCTCCTCCGGAGGTTGAATGCCGGGAACCAACGGCACATTGACTGTCTTATAACCGAGGTAGCCCAGATAAATCGACAGTGGAGTCTTCCCGGAACGGGAAGCCCCGATTAAGCAGATATCGCATTCCCGCAGCGCCGCAGGCATCGCGCCGTCGTCGTTTCGGATGGCGAATTCCATCGCCGAGATGCGCACGAAGTAGTCAGCTTCGACCCCTACCGGACGCATCGGGACCTCGTCGGCACGATGACCGGAGATGACCTCAAGGGCCCGTAGCGCATCACCCATCAGATCGGTGTAGGGGATACCCAGATCCTGGCAGGCGTTGATCACCAGGCTACGCAATTCTGCGTTGACTAGGCTGAAAAATACCGCCAGTGGGCGATCAGAGCGTTCCTTCAAGGTGTTGAGGGCCCTGACCATCGCCTCCATCTTGCCCAGCCGAGGATGCCGGATGATCTCAAAATGGGCATCAGGGAACTGGGTGCGTGCTGCTCGGGCCAGCCGCACGGCGGTTTCACCGGTGGAATCCGCTAGGACGTGGATCTCAAGTGGTTGGGTCATGGCTTGTCCTGGAGAGGTTGATGGGTGGTGAGGCGGCCGAGGTTTCACAAGGCCAACGACGACGGTGCCGTGTGGCCCCGCCAACCCGGCCGCTGAGCGTGACATCAATGAGGGAGTAGGGCACTATCTCACCGCGATCTCGGTGATGGTGGACTGGTAACGGTTCTCCTCCACCTCAGGCAGTTTCGTGACATATATCAGCAGGTATCTGGTCGTCAGCGGTTGCTCAGGAGACAAGGTCGCTTGGGTGCCTGCCTCGGTGGTGGCGACGGTCCGCCACTCAGACTGGCTCTTCATGGGTGCCTGCTCGGTTTCGGTTTGCGGTACCCGCAATTCGACGGTGGTTCCGGCCCGCTCAAAGGAGACCTCAACTGCGTTGACGGTGCTTGACTGACCGAGATCAATCACCAATCCAACGCCGGGTTTCTCCCCACCCATGGCGGGGTTACCGAGATAACGCATCGTTGGCCAGCCAGTGGTCGAATCGCCGTCGATGGTCTTGGCGGTGTCCTCAGGATTCTCATCCCCAGATCCGTTATCGGCCTGGGGGTCGAAACTCGTCACCGAGACAATCTGTGGGGTTCCTCCAGCATTGGCGGAGCCTGTGGCCTGAGATGTAGCTCCGGACGAAGCCTGCGGGGACGCGGGTGCGGGGGAGCCCGCACCGTTGATCGCTACCAGGACCAACGAAATGACGAGGGTCCCCAGCGCTGCGATCGTGACCGTCCACAGCAGCGGTCGCCCCGCATAGGGTTTGCGTGTCGGGGCCAGATCGTCATCGTGTCGGCTCGGTCGCCGCGGTTTCGTGGCTGGTGTGACTGCGGTTTTTTCGACGGTGGGTGTGACCGCGGTTTGTTCGGTGGCTGGCGGTGCGGCAGGAGCCGATGAGACTGGGGTGAATGCCACCTGAGTGGCGGTGGCGGCCGCGGCGAAACTGCTGCTGCGGGATTGACGCACCCGAGACTCTAGATCAGCTGAGGCGTCAGCGGTCCCCAGCACTGAACCTAAGGCCGCAGCCAGCTGAGAGGCCGTGTTGATGCGTCGATCTGAGGCCGCGCCACGTTCAGTCAGCGCCGCTGAACAGATCCGGTCAAGTTGCGGGGAGATACCGGTTGCGACGGTGTGTGGTGGGGCGGTTTCACCGGCGATGATTGGGGCCGCGGGCAGCCCCCAGCCGGCTTGGCCAGGCCAGTGCCTGACCAACATTGCGTAAAGCAAACTCGCCAAACCTCGAACATCGGCCGATTCACGGTCGCTCCATCGAACCGAAGATTGAGGATAGAAGCCCGCCTCGACGCCGAAGCCCACCAGCTTGACTGCCCCAAGGTTGGTAATCACCACATTGTCTGGGTTGAGCTGCTCATGGAACATCCCTTGGGTGTGCAGCGGCGCTAACGCATCCGCCAACTCCCGCACCACCCAGGCCGCCTCAATAGCTGACAGCGGTCCCCGCTGCAGCAGCGTCGTCAACGACGGGCCATGGGCGTATTCACACACCACATAGCCGCCCAACCCCCGTGCGGGATCCTCAACCCGGACCGCATCCAGGATCCGAAGGAATCGGGAATCGGTGGCGACTGCGCCTTTCTGCGCAGCCAGCAGCAGCGTATCCAGGTAGGGGGAGCCGATGGGGATGACGTGGGCAACCACGTCGCGAGATAACACCAGATCATGGGCCCGCCAGGTTTCCACCCCGGAACGGGACACCAGCGGTTCCTCCAGCCGGAACCTGGTCGACAACAGATCCCCCGCCGCCAGCAGCTGGGCAAAGGACGGCTCCGGGCTGGGTTCGTTGCGGGGATCTTGTGGGCTTGGGGTGAACTCATTGGCGGGACGAATCCGGGTGGCCAACACGTCGTCGGTGGATTCGGCATCCTGGTTGCGGAATATCTCAGGCAGTACCGGTGCTTGGGGGGCTTGCTGCTCCGGTAGCCGGGCCAGGTCCCAGCCGTTGAAGCCGCCGTCAGCGATGATGGTGTGCAGCCCGGTGGGCATGAGGTCATCAACCGCGGCGGCCCCAGTAGCGGGCTGCGCGCCGATCGTCGGCACCATCGGGCTGATTGAGGATTCCTCAACCTTCTCACTGGCTGGGGCAGAATCGCCACGGCCCAGGCGCCGACGAATCAGATCGCCGAGACTGGTGAGTTCCCGGACCTTGAGAAGTTTGCCGAAGGCGACATAGGTCACCCCGATGAAACCGGCACCCACCACCAGTGCCAGCAGCGGACCAAAGAAGCTGTCCGTGAGAGCATTCATGATCCCTTGGGCCAGCAGCCAGGCTAGCCCAGCGCCAATCGCCGAGCCGATGCTCAGCCGTAGGACATGCATCACGATGTCCCGGCCATTGAGGCTTGGAACCCGGGATTTCAGCTGACGCCAGCTCACCTGAACGCCAACCCAATAGGCGATGGAATAGGCCAATGCCAGGCTGGCGGAAACCATCGATGGGTTGTTGACCAGAAATACCAAGACCAAGGCCCCGACGGCGTTCACTGCGGCGATGACGCACTGCAGCAAGAATGGCGTCTTGGTGTTTTCCAGCGCGTAGAAGGTGCGTAAACACACGAACTGGATGGTGAAGGGGATTAGGCCGACGGCGAAACCGATGAGGGTCCAGGCCACCAGATCCGCATCTTGACCGCCGGAGCCTTGACCGAATACCAAGGCTGCCATCGGGAAGGCCAAGGCCAGGAAGGCGAAAGCGGAGGGTACGAGGGCTATCAATGACAGCCGCATCGTCTTGCGGGCCTCCTCCGCCACCCCGTCGTAGTCTTGAGCAGCGGCCAACCGGGATGCATTGGGGAGCATCGCGGTGGCCAGCGAGACGGTGATGAGGGAATGCGGCAGGATCCACATCAGGTGGGCGTTGTCGTAGACGTTGGTGCCGCCCCCCGCGCCGGTGGCGGTCGCGGAGGTGGCGAGCCGGCTGACGAGGATGAAGACCAACTGGTTGACGGCGACGAAACCGAGGGTCCATTTCGCCAGATGGAAGGTCTTGCGGAGTCCCACCCCACGCAGGTCGAAGCGTGGCCTTAGCTTGAATCCCACCTTCTTCAGGAAGGGAAGTAGCACGAGGGTTTGGATCACGATGCCGAGGGTTGAGCCAAGGCCAAGTAGCAGGATCTGCCCGGTGGTGAAGGCCCCAGAGTGATCTCCACCGGTACCCCACACCCCAAGGTAGAGTCCAAATACCGCAATGGAGACCACATTATTGGCGATCGGCGCCCACATCATGGGGCCGAACTGGTCACGGGCGTTGAGGATCTGCCCGAGCATCACGAAGGCGCCATAGAAGAAAATCTGCGGCATCGTGCAATAGGCCAGGGCGATCATGGAGCCGTATTGGGCAGACAGATCCGCCACCCGCCACGCGTCGTCAGAATAGACAAACATCACAGCCGGGGCCGCAACGACCATGAACAAGGTCACCGCCGCGATGACCAGCATGAATGCGGTCATGATCCGGTTGGTATAGGCCTCACCACCATCCTCGTCGTGGCGGATCGCCCGGACGATCTGAGGCACCAGCACGGTGTTGAGGGCGCCGCCCGCAAACAGGATGTACAAGGAGTTGGGGATGGTGTTAGCCAAGGAGAACATATCGGCTTGGCGGGTGCCATTGCCCAGGATGAACACGATGAGCATCGTGCGCAGGATCCCTAGGGCCCTAGACACCAAGGTGCCCCCGGCCATCAGGGCACTGGCCGATAGGAGTTTCCGGGTACTGCTGACGCCGCCGCTGTCGTTACTACTCACTATTGACCTTGGCCCTCTCCCGTTGCACCGCACGGATCCGAAGGAAAGTTCCCCCGAGCACTACTGCACCCGAGATGATGATAATGATCCAGCCGACGCGCCCAAGCCCCGTCGCTGTGATTTCCACCGGCACTTCGGCACCGAACCTCGTACCCTGCTGGGTAGCCAACTGACCGCGTACCAACACCACACCATTGGCAGTGGTTTCGGTGGTGAGGTTCACGGTGCGGTGTTCTCCCGGTGCCAAGGTAACCAGCTCGGAGGGCAGCACCGTCAACCGCTTCTGGGCGTCGCTGGTGAACAGGACCTGCACCGTCACCGGGACATCAAGGGGATTGTGGACAGTGGCTGGGAAGTAGTTGGTGTCTGAGCCCATCACGACCTGGTTTGGGACGCTAAGCCGCACCTTCTCGGCGTCGAGTTGCTCGACGGGGGTGGCATTGAGGTAGGCGAGGGCCTCTGCTTGGGTGGTGAAATTGGCGCTGGAGGAGCGCACAGCCACGGCAGCGTTCAAAGCGCTGCGGTCGGTACCAGTCAGCTCCTGCAGCAACTGCGCTTCCAGGAACAGCTCATTGAGGCCCTGCTCAAGGTCGGTCCACGGTATCGGGGTGCGGGTGACAGTGTCATCGAAGCGTGCCGGGGTTTGCGGGCTTGGCAGAGCGGCTGTGGTTTCCAATCCGGCTAGCGGCTGACCAGATGCCAGATCATCAACCTGGCGGATCAGGCGCACAGTCTGCGAGTTTCCGAGTAATCCCTCCGCTAGCCGTCGACCTGTGGTTTGCACCTCGGTCATGGTGTTGTCGGGGCCGATACCTGGCAGCGCCTCGTAGGAGGTGCGGATGGCGATACCCGTGGGAGTGTTATTTGTCGACTCCAACACCCCGCTGATGAGGATGTTGTCGCCGTAGATGGTGTTGAAACCGTGTAAAGCCAGGGTGAGGGCAAGATCCTGGGAGGCCTCTTGCCCTAGATCAGCCGCCAGCGGGAGTGCGGCCAGCTGATCCATCGATTCGGCCTTCAGCGCGGTTTCCGCCCACTCCAGGCAGCGTTCCACCTCAACCAGACCACCGGCTATGTGAAGCCGAGATAGATCAGGGTTACCGAAGGGCAGCCGCTGGGCTCTACCCGAGGTGATCAGAGCATCCAATCGCTTGGCGTAGTCAGCGGCTGTCGTGTTGCCCTCACGGGGCTCACCCGCGACGCTGTGCCGGTTGCTGAGGGCATGGACCTCTGCCACGAAAGCCGGATCGATCAGCACCTGAACCCCAGGCTGTTCAGCTGCGGTCAGCAGGGTTTGTAGATCCCCATTTAGCGACGTGGCCAGGGAATCATCGCGGAACTCAGTGCCACCGAGAAGGGTCGGTGGGGCGGTGAGTTTCACCACACTGGTCAGGGGTATCGGTGCGCTCGATGCGATGGTGAGTACCCGTGCCCGTCCCACAGTTTCTCGGCCCCCACTGGCTACTTGGCCGCGCACGTGGGCGCCAAGAAGATAGACCATGTCATTGGTGGGCAAGGCGAGGTCCTTGACGGTGGCGCTGACGGTGAAGGTCACCTCGGCACCCGCGGCGACATCGCCGAGTGCCGCCTCGTTATTGGGATCCCGCTGGTCGACGGATAGCTCCGGTAGGCGTCGTCCCCATGGCTGGGTGGGTTCAGAGTTGAGGGCCTGCTCTAACTCGTCGTGGGTGGCAATGGGCTCGGTGGAGCGCCAAAAATGCACGGTCACATTGCCTAAGGCAGCATCGGTGGTGTTGCGGAACCGGCCGGTAATAGTGATCCGCTGCTCGGGTTGGGAAAGATCAAACAGCTGCGGGGAGACAGACTCAATCTCCACATCGATCGTAGTGGCAGCCTGTGAAGGGGTCGCCGCCACACTGGCGACAGCTAGCGCCAGCAGCAGCATCCACAGTCCCAGCGCTCTACTCACCTGACCATCGTAGTAGGCGCCCCGACGCATAACGCTCAGGTGACCCGACCACAGCCAGGAGTGCCGTCTCCAAGCGGGGGCTCAGCGGGCTCGGGCACCGCCGACCGGAACTGGTCCACTACGGGTGATATCGAGGGCCTGCTGGACGATAGCGACGGTATCCATGCTCAAATCCCGCCCCGAAGATCGGGCTTGCCGAGTCAGGGTGAGCACCTCGCGATCCACCTCGTCATGTCGTCCACGACGAGCCAACACCATGATGCGTCGCGCCACGAGCGGCTCGACAGCTCCAGCAGCCAACATGCCTTGACCCAAGGCCCACTCCGCAGTGGCAAAGTCTCCCTGATTGGCGGCACGGTCAGCCAACCTGGCGGCGGCATCAATGATCATGGAGACCATGTCGGTGCGAAGCTGTTCTGCCCAGCCCCACTGGAATCCGAAGCTGCCAAGCGGCTTTCCCCGGACCAGGCTGAGGGCTTCACGCAGCGCGGAACTACTGGCTTGTTCGACCCCACCTGCCAGCAATACCTGGAAGCGTTCCCAATCGCTGCTGACCGCATCTGCCAACCGGATCTTCCCCGAATAGGCGTCGGGGAGGTACTCGCCCTCTGGTCCCGAACCTAGCCAGGCCCGAAGCCTCGACATATTCGAGCGACGGGTACTTTCAGCCACCATCAGGGAAGCGCGCATCTGGGAAGGGGTGCTGCTCGGGTGCGCTAGCAACCAGGCGCAGCACTCCAAACATCGGCCCACGGCCCGAGACGGTTTCTGGCCCGATGCGGCGACGAGATCAACCTCGCCAAGAAGCAGCAGCGTAGGTGCATACGATGCCATGGCATCCTCCGGGTGATGGCTGTGGGACAGCTCGGAGATGGGGGCGGAGACATGAGCCTGGCTGCGCCACCATGGCGCCGGCTCGGTGGTATTCGATGCCGCATAGATCCCGACCAGGGCGTGACGGGCAGGGGCTGAGATGGCCTGGGCTAGGAATCGTGGTCCGGCATCAAGGCGGCCGTAGCTTGGAGCGATCAATTGCAGGTGATGGCCCCTGCCAGGTGGCGGACCTGGCACTGCCGCGATCACCGAGACACCAACAGCCCCGAAATCCAGGGCGTCGGTGATCTGGCGGGCTTGGGCAGTGGTCAACGGATCGATGAAGATGAAGACAGTGGGGGTGAACTCGGCTGCGAGATCGCTGTCTGCGCGGCAGTTGGCCAAGGTGCCGGTGCCGATGCCGACTCGCCGACGAGCACACAGGTCCTTCAACTCGGTCAGCCCCTCGGCGGTGGTCGCGATGGCACGCAGCCGGGGGTCATCCACCGCCTGCTCCCAGTCCTCTTGAGGCCTCACCGCCACGATGTCGACATTGCCAGACCACTCGGCAGTCAGCAGGCTGGTCCAAGCGGAGGCGGTCACAGCGAGAATGCCGGCCTGTGGGCCAGTCAGCCATAGGCAGCGTCCCGACTCCACCTCGAACCATTCCTCGGTGCCGTCTTCTCGCCAGCCGAGCAGCACATCTGTTGGTTGCCGCTGCGAGGGTGGGCCGGTGGCTTTGACCCGTCCCAAGGCCGTCCACAGCTGACTCAATTGAGGAGTCAACGGTTGCGGACGGCGACCGATGGGGCGGGTATGCATCATTCCGATCCGACGCACCGAGACCCCCGCGACGATGCCGGCAGCCAGCAACCCCCCAATCGGGCCAAGCAGCTTCGCGGGATCCTCGGCAGAAGCAAGTACTGGAGCTGCCTGGGAGATGTCAGCTTGGGATGCGGGCGAGGCTGCTGGTGCCGACGTCGGTGCCGGGGGAGGAGCCTGAGGATGAGCCGACAGCGAAGGCTCCTGCGGGTTCTCTGCCGCCGCAGATGGGCTCTGCGTAGCCGTCGCTGGACTCCCTGTGACCACCGTTGGGCTCTCCGAGGGTGTTGGGCTCGCCGAGGGAGTTGCGGGCTCTGATGTCGCAGGTGGCTCCGAAGGCACCGGTGGGCCGTCGGTGGTCCCAGGTGGCTCCGATGGCATCGGAGCTTCACCGGAGTCTGGGTCATCCGGGTTTGGCAGCGGAGCCTCTGATGTTGAGGACAGCCGCAACTGCCAACCCACCTCGATGTAGTTTGGGTCTGTGATCTGATCACGGTTGGCCTGGTGGAGTTCTGTCCACCGTTCACCGTCACCAAGATGTTCCTGGGCCAGACTCCACAGCGAATCCCCCGGCTCTACGGTGACGGTGGGATCGGCCGGGGTCAATGGCAACACCAGGACGGTCCCTGGAATCAATGGCGAGTTCGGGTCTAGGCCTGGATTGGCGGCGACGAGATCGCGCCAGCGCTGGCCGTCACCGAGCAAGGATTCAGCGATGAACCACAACTCGTCGCCAGCCTCAACCACATACTGTTGGGGCGCTGGATCTTCCTGGGTGGTAGGGGATGGTGGGGGCTCCTGTGCAGGCACAGCGACCACGGTCTCCCCGACAGGTGCCGGGGAAGCAGCCTGGGCATGAGCGGTCATGAATGGGCTCAGCGCCGCTGCCACCAGCATCGCCACCAATGGTCTCAGCCAGTTAGTTCCCGGTAGCTGGATTCGCAGCCGCTGCTGGGTCACCGCAGCCAGGACCTCGGTGACAGTTGAAGCAGTGAATATGGCCCAGGCCAGCCAGCCAATAAGGCTCAGCAGCCCGAGGGTCACCCCGGAGGTATCGGGCCGGGTCAGCACCGTTGACCAATCGACGGAAATCAACTCACCCAACCGGCCCCACTGCATTAGCAGCCACGGCACGCCGATCAGCAGTGCAAGCAGAGTGCACGTCGCTGCAACGGCCGTGAATACTCGCGTCATGGTGTGCTCCTGAGGTTATTTGGGTAGTCGTGATTCGACGAATTTGGTGATCAGGGTGACCACGACCAGCGCGATGCTCACCGCGCCTGCCAACAGGATGGCGTTCTCGGTCGACTGGGATAGCCCCCGCTCGTTACGAAGAGAGGGGAACAACAACGATGCCCAGTATCGAATCACGATGTCGATGGCCAACATGGGATGTCCTTTCTGTCATCACTATGGGCGGTTGCGGGGCGGATTCTCCACTTTCCACAGGGCGGATTTACATAAGCGTCAACATCAACAACGGCGGGATGATGAAGGCCAAGCCCAGCAGCAGCGCCGGCAAGGTCATCCAGATTGTCAATGCCTCAGTGTCGTTTTGGGCGCGAGTGCGCTCCGCTGTCAGATGGGCCTCTCGGAGTTCACGTACCCGAGCCTGCAGCGTCTCAGCCAGCGCAGCACCCTGCTCCTCAAGGCGCATCACGTCAGCTAGATCAGCCAGTTCGGGAATATCCCACTCCTGGGCGATATCCCGCAGCTCCCGCCAGGGCGTGGTCTGTTCCAGGCGGCAACGTTCGAGCCCAAGGCTGATCCGTCGAAAGAGGGGAGCCGCCGAGATCGCGCTGGCTGTGGTCACCGCCTGGGTTCCGGAGGCGTTGGCCAGGCGCTCCAGAGCCACGAGATCGAAGAAGGTGTGCACTGCCTGGGAGGTGGCTTTACGGACCCTGGTAGCGCTGTGCGCCAGCCGATAGTCAGCTAAGAAATAGCCGCCGATGGCCAGTATCGGGCTTACCGCCAAGGGTGCGGTGGATGCAGTACCAAAGGCAATGAGTTGCAGCACCACCCACAGCGCGGGTGCCAATAGCCCGAGGGTGACGAGCACCAGCTTCTCTGCGAAGAAATCAGCGACGCTGCGGTCAGACATCAGCAGGATCTGGTGTTGGGTCTTCGACACCGGTAACCGCAATGTGTGGTGAATCCAGCCAGCTGCCCGTTCGAGCTTGGAATCAGGAATATCTGCTGTCGGTGCCGGCTGTTGGCCATCCAACTGGGCTAGGGCATCAGCCAGCCGTGGCTGACTGCGGTGAGCCCCGACGACGATGAGGGCTGCGCCGGATCCTGCCACCATGCCTGCGGTCATCATCATCCCCAGGGTGCTCATCACTGACCTCGCAGGAATCGGGCGGCGGGGCGGGGAATGGTGCGTCGTCGCAGCATGGCTAAGGCAGCGAGATAGGCCGTCGCCAAGCCGATTGCGATGACCTGACCGATGGGGGTGGTGTAAGGGGTGAAATATCCAGGAGACAGCCACCACACCAGCGCCAGGATCCCCAATGTGATGATGACCACCTGTCTGGCTACGGCTCGTGGTTTGGCTCGCTCCGCAGTGATCTCTCGCAGCGCTTGAAGCCGCTGTTGGGCATTAGCGGCCAAGGCCTCCAACATCGTCCGGCCACCAACCCCGCCGCGAGCCGAGGCCAGCGCCAAGGCAGCCAACACCCCATCGGCGTCGGCTGAGTTCAATTCATCGGCCATAGCCAGTAACGCGTCGTGGGTCGACCAGCCGAGATCGACCCTGGCCACCAGTCGAGCCACCGGCTCGGCGAGTACAGGTGGGACCTGGGATCGGGTGGCCAGGATCGCATCCCGGATTGACTTACCTGTGCCGATGGAAGGACTAAGAAACCGCACCCAACGATCAAGGGCCGCCAATAACTCAACCTCACGATTCGGCGGGGCGCTCAATAAATAAGGAATCAACAATGCCGCAGCCGGAATCAAGACGATAGCGGCGAGCCATCCGGTCGCCACCGCCACGATCACCCCGATGGCTGCTGCGATGCCGAGCCACAGTCGCTGCCGACGCGTCAGGTGATGCCACCAGCTGGCCACCCGATTCACTGATGACAGACGAGCAACTGGCCGGCGGATGCGGCGTCGCATCCCAGCCGCGATCAGAACCAGCCCCGCCAGGACTGAGGCCCCAACCCCCATTGCAGCTAGCGTTCCCACGACACACCTTGGAATGGGGCCAACTCCCGGATCATGCCGGCCTCGGGCTGGAAGACTGGGGGCGGGCCAGCCTGATAGACGAGATGGGTAGTGGGGCGGCCATTCTCCATCCCACCGGTGAGCTGTCTCACCTCAGAGACGCAGCGTCGACGGGTGCCGCCACGCCAGGTGTCATCGATCAAGGTCACGTGAATGATGAAGGCGATATTGTGCGCGATCTGCCGCAGCGCCTCGTCCACAGTGAGTACCCCACCTTGGGCGACGCGAGCCGCGAGTCGGTCGATGGTGGAGGAAGCGGAATGAGAGTGGGTGGTTGACAGGGTGCCTGCCCCAGCCTGCATGGCCTCAAACATGGCACCGGCTTCCGCGCCGCGCACCTCGCCGACAACCAACCGAGTCAGGTTTTGGCGTAACGCCTCAGGGATGAGATCAGCCACGCTCCACTCGCCGATGCGTCGTCCGCCTTGCATCTCACCCAGGCCGACCTTCGCTTGCAGGGCCAGCATGTTGCGACGTTCCGGTTGTAGATGGGTTAACAGTTCATAGTCGGTCTCTAAGGTCCCGAACCTTTCGTTATGGGGGATTTCCGCGATGAGGGCGCGTAACAAGGTGGTCTTTCCGGCACCCTGATCCCCCGAGATGACAATGGATTTACGAGCCAAGACGGCTTGGGCGAGGAATCGTGCCACCGGCAAGGGCAGCATGCCGGAGTCGCTGAGCTGCTTGAGGGTCACCGAGGTCAACGTGTGCTGGCGGATGATTACCGAGGGCCGGTGACTCAGCCCAAAGCCAATGGCGTGCAGTCGGAACCGATGTCCCAGGGCCAGCGTGATGGTGGGATGGGCATCATCAAAGGGACGAGGTGGGTTCGCGGTTTCTCCGAGGAAACGAATAGCCTCTATCAATTCCTCATCAGAATCGGCGACCTTTGGCTGGGGGACCCGGCGGCCGTCGGGATATTGGGCCATGACACAGTCCCAGCCAGTGATCTCGATATTCTCCACATCAGGTAGATCCAGCAGCGGCTGCAGCCTCCCAAAACCGAAGATGGCGCTCGCGACTGCCTCGGCATAGCGCATTTCTAAGGAGATAGGCCACAGCCCCTGCCCCTGAGTGGTGAGCTGTTCGGCGTGGGCGTGAACCACCTCCCGAATGATGGCGCGACCTCGAACTCGTCGATCCTCATCGGGCATCGGAACGCCATGGGTGGTAAGCCAGGTGTCGGCCACCTCGCCGATACGTTCAGCTGCGGTACGTCGCAGCGACACCACCAGGGGCCAGTCCACATCCTCCGATATCGCTGGGGCCGTTTCTCGTAGCTGTCGACGTGGAACTTGTTGGGAGTGCCGGTCGGCGGCAGCCAGGGCTGCGAAGGCGCCCGAGAGACTGGGGAGTTGTGAGGCTTGGCTAGGCACGAGAAGCACCTTCAAGTAGGGCCTCGCGGGAGAGGCGGCGACGTTTCATCGTTTCGGTGATGCGTTGCGCGACGGTGCGATAGCCCACCTTAAGCAGGGACCGGCTGAATGGGCGATCGAGATCCTCGCCGTGACTGAGATATCGCGACAGTTTCGGCTCCCAGGGGAGCTGAGCCAGGCAAGGTATCCCGAACTGGGCAGAGATTTCGCGGGCACTATAAGGACGTGCCGGACCTACCAAAACCAGGCCAAGGGGAATCTCCCGCGGCTGTTCAGCCAGCTGTTGGGCTACCACTGGCAGATAGAGCCGAGCCGCCGCCAATGCCGGTAGGTCGCTGCGCAACACAAAGAGGACCTGGTCGGCGATAGGAACCAGTCCCATCGGTAGGCCATCTAGTCGAAGCCGACCCAGATCCACGAGGGCGTCGATCCCTTGGCTGTCCAACCCCGCCAAGGCGGTACCCAAATCCGACCAGATGTGCTCGAACAACCGAACTGCGCCTGGGGAGGTAAACCCGGGCAGCAAACGTCGTAGTGGCGGTTCATCTGTCAACGGGACGGTCTGGGCTGGTAGATGATCAGCGAGCTCCTCGGCATGCCGGTGCAGTTGCGCGATCCCCGCCAACCCGCGGCCAGCGACGTCGAGACCTCGAAGATATCCGGCGATGATGGCCTGGGCTGGGCTCGGATCACAGTCGGCTAAGACCACACCGCGTGGCCAGGCCAGGGCAAGCCCCAATGCGGTAGTGGTCACTCCGGGAGATCCCGGCGCCCCCGTCAACAGCAACACACTCATGACGAGCCACCCACCACGATCAAGGAGATCTCATCATGGGCGGCCAGCGTCGCGACCTGGGCTGCCTTATCCTCAGCTACCACGACGTCCACCGCCCAGGAGGTTTCATCCAATGCTGTTGGCAAGGTAGCGACGGTGGCATCAGTGACGGTATTGGCCTCGTCAAGACCGACAAGTTGAACCCGCTGGCCAGGAACCAGTTGGGAGACCGGGATTCTTCCAATACTCAGCCGCAATCCGACGATACTGAAGCCAGGATCTATGGGTGTTTCACCCACGTGATGTAGTTCGGGAAAAGACCCCTTAGGCAGATCCAGTAGGGCCCGTTGACCCACGAGGCTGTCTATTTCCTCACTTGGGGTGCCGCCTTGATAATTGGCCGAGACCTCCACCAGTTCGAGGTCATTTGCGGTGACCTCTTGGCCGCGCAGAATATCGGCCGAGACCGCAATGATGGTTCGTTGATTGGTCACACTGGCATAGAGAGCGGCTGCCCCAAGGCCACCCAACACCACGAGGATTATCCCTAACGCAATGAGGCGTGGGCTACGTCTGGCCCGTGGCTGGGCTGAAGTAGATGTGGTCACGTCGTCGTATCCCCTCACTTAAGACAGTGAGCATAGGAGGGTGGCAGGCCGCACACCACCGTTTCACCGTAGGCCGTTTGGCGGACACAACATCTCGCTTTTGGGGGCCGATCGATGGTGATCAGGGCAGTTATCGCCCGAGGCGCAGAAATTCCTTGCCAAAACATATTCCGTGCAGTGGTTTTGCACACTAGGCTGCCAGCAACGC
>JBHAEB010000034.1:0-3325 GCA_041855345.1 Arachnia sp.
GAAAGTCTTTGCTGCCGAAATCGCCTCGCAGCAGCATGCCTTGCCCATCGACCGGTTCGATCGACAAGCGCTTCGTGAACCACGATAACCGCCTGGTCACCATGGCCAGTGGCGCTCCGTCCGGCCCAGTCACCTCATACCGGTCAGCGCCCCATTCAACCACGTCATTGATATGCGCCAACGTGACTCCGTCACCCGTCACGAGAACGAATTGCCGCGGTCCTCGCAAGAAACGCTGACCGGCGGAATCGGTGTTGACCACCCTTCCGATCACGGCACCGGCTTCATCGAGGAGGGTGAAGTCTTGGCGGCTGGCCCGTGGCTGATGCAGCACGACTCGTTCGCACGTCAGGAGAATCGGGTAGGAACTCATACTCCTCAGGGTAGGCTGCGAAGAGTTCACGATCGCACCTTCGTGCTGGGGTGATCAGCCATGCCTCTCGACCCGCAGTTCGGGAAAATTCGCGGTGGCGGGATCATCTAGGATGGCCGCTCCCTGCCGCCGCGATTCCTTACTAGCGGCGAGCGTGGCACGGAAGAAAGCCAAGGCAGCTCCCCGCACGACCAGGTGAGCACGATCGCCGCCGATCGGACCGTCGTGTCCCAGCCACCGAAACAGTGGCGAACCGTATGGCGCGTCCGTGAAGTTCATGTGGAAGGTACCAGCAACCTCCGCGTACCACGCCTCAGCACGCGAGGAAGCGAAAGCCGCCCGTTGCGTCGCATGTCGTTCGATCACGGACGGCGGCCATCCTTCGGCCGCCATGTCATCAGGCGAACGGGTTAACCACATAGTCGGCCGGTCCAATCCCAGTTCCAAGGTTCGCCTTGTCATCGGGGCGTCTAGCGCTAGACAGGCGACCATGCGTCGCTCAGCGGCGCAGACATCCGCTGCGACGATGCCACCGAGCGAAACGCCCATGACCCCGACCCGGTCCAGGTCGAGCCGCCCAGCTAGGAAGCCCTCAGCATTCCAACGCTCGAGTTCATCGAGCACGAACGAGACGTCGGCACTGAGGAATGGGATGACCCCGTCCGGAAAAGCTCGGCCATGCAACAGCGGCGCCTCGGGACGCGGTTCCACTGATTGATCGATCAGTGGCCGCGCCACCTCCGGCGTGACATAGTCCACGCGTCGCCCATCCGGAAACAGCACCGAACCGGCCGTGCCCGGCTGATCGATCCCGACCACCACGTACCCGTGCGAGACCAATTCCTCCACCATGATCGTGTTCGATTGACGAAATCCCGCGTTGCCACTCACAAACACCACCACTGGCCATGGCCCACCCTCGCGCGCAGGCTCAGCATCCGTGTAGGCATGTGTACGGGCAAGGGTGAGGTAATTCATCAGGAATCTTGGCATACCAAACATGGCGGAGACGGCCGCGAACACACCCGCATCTCGAAGGTATGGTTCCATCGATCCATCAGCCGCCAGATCCGCCGGATACCACACCTGCAGCATCAGCCGACGCGCATTCCCCGCTTCCGCAGTGAAAGATTCCCGCCGAGCGTAATCGGTCACCATGGTCGCTCTGGTCCCGATCGGCTCGTCACCGGAGGGCTGAGGGAGGAAATGCATGGGAAACATGAGGGCCAAGACTGCGGTAAGCATCAGCCCAAGCACTCCGAAGGCAACGCCGGCGCCCCGTAACCATCCAGGCACTGATATACCCATGACTCCCAGAACCACGGCGAGCACCGCTCCCCCAAGGACCACGAGGGCGGGGACGCATTGCCAACGAACTCCCTCCAGGGAGGCCTGAACCATCGCGGCGACCAGAGCCACAGACACGACTACCCAGCTCATGGGAACTTTCCAGCTCACCGCCCCCAAGGCGAACACGAGCGTCGCAAGCACCACACTTTCCCAGAGGCGCATACTGACTCCTAATGCCGCATGTCGTAACTCACAGTGTATGGGTCCAGATGTGACGCCTCGCGGAGTCCCTCTCCACTGTCCCGCGCTCGAAAGCTCTTACGGTCCATACACCGAACCACTGCCCGGTGAGAAAGCCACCGCCCTGCTGGGATTCTGGCGCAACGCATCAGCCTTCTTCGCTGCTCATGACATCACCCAGATTCACCCGCGTGATCACTGACAACGGGCCGTGTTACACCAGCGACCTGTTCACCAGCCAACTCGACGCTGAGGGCATCACCCATCAACGAATCCGCCCGTACACGCCCCGCCATAACGGCAAGATCGAGCGCTACAACCGGATCCTTACCGAGGAACTCCTCTACGCCCGCCCCTACCAGTCAGAAACCCAGCGGGCCCAAGCCATCACTGTCTGGATCCTCTACGCCCGCCCCTACCAGTCAGAACCCAGCGGGCCCAAGCCATCACTGTCTGGATCCTCTACGCCCGCCCCTACCAGTCAGAACCCAGCGGGCCCAAGCCATCACTGTCTGGAACCACCACTACAACTATCATCGACCACACACCGCCTGCCAAGCCAGCCACCCGCATCACGACTCCCCACAGGCGTCAGCAACGTCATGCGCAACTACACCTAGTGCCGTGTCGCCTAGATAACTTGACGCTATCGACGCTGAAAGCGGCGCCGAGGCCGCATCCTCACCTACCGTTACTCCAAGCAGCGCTACATTCAAAAGTCCTTGCGATCCACCCCAGCACCGGCAAACGTCAACCTACCTAGGCGACACGACGCTAGTGTGTGGGGGCCAAGTGCGTGATCTCATCAGGTTGGAGGTGGCCGGCCGCCACAGCCGCCGACTCATCCGCCCAGTGGCTCCACGCCACCAGTGGCCGTAGAGTCGTCGAAGGGCCCGGACTGTCTGGATCCACGTGCGCACCACGCCGTCCACTCTGATCCCGTTGTAAGCGATCTGATCGCACAGCCTGAACATCGAATTGTCGCAGTGTCGATGTACCCGTCAAGGGGAGCGCTGACCCAGATGTCTCGATCGGCCAGCGGAAGCGGCGTGCCCTACCCCGATACTCGGTCGGCAAGCCTGTACAGAGAACTCCGGCAAGAGCCATGTCGCCGAAATCCCATAGCTGGCCGCGATATCGTGCTCGACCTTGAAGACCTCGAGGGCCAGTCCAATCACATGGAAGCCGTAGATCACCGTCAACTCCCGGGTCCCGTCGGCACACGGACAGATCAACGCGTCGCTCTCAGTGAGCCCAGACGAATAGCACGCGCGAAATCCGACGACCATTATTTTTCGCAGGTAATAGGCATCGGCTTCCTCGTCCTCCCATACCCCGAAACAGCAACATACGTACGAACCTCCACCACCTTCACCCGCTTCGACGCCTCCAACCTCAACGGAATCACACCAGAACGCCCCC
>JBHAEB010000035.1:0-17091 GCA_041855345.1 Arachnia sp.
CTGCGAGTTCCTTCTGATCGATGATCTCCCCGGTCACGGGATCAATCATCTCGTCGTCAACAACGACAGTGGTCGTGTCAGCCACGGCCATCTCCTTTCGGATCAGGCCGGACCCTCACACACCATTATTCAGACAGTCCCATGTGTTGGCGGGAATGGCTGTGGCGTGGTCTGGTGGTGTGGTTGAATCGGGGAATCGTGGGCGGTGTTGCCCGGGTGTTGGCTGCCAATGGAGGTAGATGATGCTGGTTCGTTTGTGGTGCGTGGTTGTTGTGGCTGTGTTGATGTCGGGGTGTGGTGCGCAGCCGTCGGTGTCTCCAGGGCCGGTGTCCTCGCAGCCGGTGCCATCGGTGACTGCTGTGCCGACGACGGGGATGTCGGTGGCCTCGTCGCCGAGTGACGAGCCATCTGTGATGCCGAGTGCCACGTTTGATCCGGATCAGTTGGTTGCGGCTGAGACGGTGGAGCGGTGGTTCCGTCTCTGGGACGAAGCCGAGGCGGATTTAGAGGCTCCGGTGGAGGAGTTTTCACTGTTGATGATGGGTGATACCCAAGCTCGTGTGATGGCGCGGTTGGCTGATGTGCGGGCGGCCGGTTCGGTGGGGGTAGGGACGGTAAAGGTTCATATTCTGGGGGCTGAGGGGGTGCAGCAGCAGGCTGTTGGGAAATCGGTATATGTGTTGGCCTGCACGGATGCCAGTGAGTATGACCTTGTAGATAGTGACACCGGTGAGTCAGTGTTGGATCCTAATCGGGGTTTCTATGTGCATTGGCGGATCAATGTGGTCTATAGCGAAGCTGCGAATCAGTGGTTTATCAGTGATTACACCAGTGATCTGGGGGAGCCATGTCTCAGCTGAAAGGTCGAGTATGGATTATTGGACTGGTTGTTGTCCTGAGTGCTGTGGTTGGAGTGGGGACGGTCCAGGCTGAACCCCGCTGTGGTGAACGTGACCGTACTGGTTTCTGCTCGTATTGGATTGAGGTTCCTGGGGGACCAGGTGGTGGCTGGGTTCCGGGTCCTGGTTCGCCTGGGGAGGGGTGTTTCCGTGGGGATACGGAGTTGCCATGTGTGGTCGATGGCGGACAGTGGGATGAGTCGCGGTTGTGTTATGTGGCTGTGGCGGTGCCGCAGCCGCCGCCGGAGCATCCGATTTGGGCTGGCCGTACGAATGGGACGATCTATAACTGTGTGCAGGGGAATGTGTCGTATCCGTTTTGGGTGCCAGATGAGCAGCCGCCTGATCCGGAAGCGGTTGCTCGCCGGTTGATCACTGAGATTGAGTTTGCGCCGGTTCGGATTGGGACTAGTCCGCGCACGCTGGGTGAGGGAGCAGAGTTTTTCACCCTGGTGGGGTGGCCGAATTGGTTATGGGTGAAGGATCCTAATGCGGCGACCTGGGGCCCGATATCGCGGAGTACGACTGAGGCTGGGTACACGATTTCGTTGACTGCGGTGGTGACTGGGGTCACCTGGGATATGGGCAATGGGGATGTGGTCGAGTGCGGGCAGGGCACCCGGTTCCGGAAGCGGGAACATACCTCCCGGGATGTTTCTCCTGATTGCGGGTATCGCTACCCGCAGCCAGGGGAGTATCCGCTGACAGTCACCAGTCATTGGGTGATTACTTGGTCAGGGGTAGGGAAAACCGGGGTGATCGAGCAGGACCTGACGGCCGCTACCACCTATGTGGTTAAGGAACTCCATACGGTCAACATCCCTAACCCTGACCAGTAACGAGCCCGAGAGCCTGCGTTTCGACGGGTTAGCGGGAAACTCAGCGGGTTTCCAGCCGATGAATCACAGCAAGCAGGCTGAACGCGGCGAGCGGGAGCCGCAGGGCGAGGGTGGTGGCAGGGCGGCGGTGGCGAAGGGGTTAGTGGTGGACCTGGCCATCCAGGGTGGTGCCGCGTGGCACCATGAGGAAAACGACCGTGCCAACCACGGCCATGAGCAGGCCCCCCGCCACGCCCGCGCCTTGTAGTGAGGCGACGAAGGCCTGGGAGGCGTCGCTGGCCAGGCTGGATAGGCCTAATGTGGTGGCCACATCCATCGCTGCCCCAAATGACTCTTGGGCGGCTTCCGCAGCACTGGCGTCGATGGACTGGAGGGCTGCAAAGGAGTCGCTGGCTTGCAGTGAGCCGCGGTAGACCAGGGCAGCGACGGAGCCCAGTGACGCAACTCCCAGCACCGCGCCGACCTCGTAGCTGGACTCCTCAATGGCCCCAGCGTTGCCCGCCTTCTCCTCCGGTGAACCCATCATGATGAAGGCTGAGGCGATGGCTAAGGCGCCAGAGCCAGTACCGACCAGGGCTAGTGAGGTCGCAACCAGTGGGTAGCTCAGCTCCGACCCGCCTAGCGCGATGAGTCCCATGCCTACACCTGCGATGATCAGGGCGCTGGCTAGCACTGCCCGGGGGCTGAACCGTTCCGCAAGCCGAGGCGCAGCCAGGGAGGTTAGCGTCGCCATGACGGCTACAGGGAGCAGCTTGAGGCCGGCCTCGATAGGCGTGGCGCCGTCGACCAGTTGAAGCCATTGAGCCAGTAGCAACAGCGCCGCGGACATGGACACGGTTGATCCCAGTGCCGCGATGACACCGGCAGACAGCGGGCGAGAACGGAACAACCCAAGGTCCAGCAGCGGGTGTTCCCGGGTCAGGCAACGGCGCGTGAACCACCCCAAGCTGAGGGCGGCCACCCCGATGGCGAGCCAAGCCTGGCTGACTAGGAGAGACGAGTACTCGCCGAAGGTCTTAATACCCCACACCAGCGCGACCATGCCAATCATTGAGGCGACGGCGGCTGGCAAGTCCAAGGGCCCAGCTTGAGCGACCCTGGATTCGGGAAGCAGGTAGATGACTGCGCCGATTGCAACCACCATCAGTGGCACATTGATCAGGAATGCGGCATGCCAGGAGAAGGCTTCCAGCAGTGCGCCGCCCACAAGCGGGCCGACGGCGCCGCCTAGGCCAGCGACGGCCGCCCACACCGCCAATGCGGTGGCGCGTTCCCGAGTGTCGACGAAGATCACCCGGATCAGCGAGAGGGTGTTCGGCATGATCATCGCGCCGCCGATTCCCAAGAAAACCCGGATGGCGATGACCAGTTCTGCGGAGTTGGCGAACAACACTAATAGGGATGCCAGCGCGAAGATGGTGTAGCCAAGCAGCAGCATCCGTTTTCGGCCCCAGCGATCGGCCACCCCAGCCCACGGCACGAGTAGACCCGCCAGCACCAGCGAGTACACATCGACGATCCACAGCTGCTGGGTGGCGGTGGGGCGTAACTCAGCGGCCATCTCAGGTAGCGCGATATTGAGGATGGTCATATCCATCATGAGCACCAGTAGGCTGGCGCTCAGCACCATCAGGGCAGCCCAGCGGCGGGTTTTCGACATGGGAGTGGGTCTCACGCTTGAGTTCCTTCAGTAGTGATGAGGGCGCGAAGCGCGGTGGCGACGACCTCGCGCGGAAGTGGCTGTTGACGCAATGCGGTATATATCCAGGCGCCATCAAGGAAAACGGCCAGCGCGGTGGCCTGAATCTCACCGAATCGGGGTTTTAGGGCATCGCTGAGCCAGCGGGTCCAGGATGCAGCGAGTTCACGCATGTGGGGATCGGCATAGCTAGAGGCAGCTGCAAACAGGGCCAGCTCGGCGGCCGCCTGGGCGGAGTTACGGAACAGTTCGTCCAGGAGATCTACGCCAGTGGCAACGGGATCCTCAGCTTCGGCGAGGGCTCGGCCAACGCTCTCTGCCTCGACGCGCATGGTGTAGGCAGCCTGCGCGATTGCCTGTGCACGCAGATCGTCGATGGAGCTGAAGTACTTGGTGGTGGAGCCGACCGAAACCCCGGCACGGGCGGCCACGTTGCGGTGAGTCAGTTTCGCCGGACCTATTTCGACCATGAGGTCGGCGGCTGCGTTAACGATCAGTGTGCGGGTCTGCTCCGGGGTGCGGGAGCTAGCCGTGGAAGAGTTCATTGTCCCTCGCGAGGTTGGTGTACATCTGTACGCGTACAAATGTACACCTTTGCTGGGGGGCAACGAGCTGTCGCGGACTGCTAAGCGCGACGCAGCCAGGTGCGGGCCTGGGTGATCCGCTGGGCCACCTGCTCGGTGGTGGCCTGAGCTAGGGGCGGGCCGCCGCATTCGCGTCGAAGATCGGCGTGGACGTGGCTGTGTGGGCGCTGCTCAACCCGGGCCAGCTGAGCAACCAGCGAGTTCAATTCCTTGCGCTGGGCAGCCAGCGCTCGGTGCAGCGGTACCTCGGGCTGGGACTTGGGGTCCTGGCGTTCTCGTCGACGCAGCTGGTGGCGCTGCCGTTCCGCCAGCAGGGTGCTGACCTGGTCCGGCTCCAGCAGGCCTGGCAGCCCCAAATAATCCAGTTCGTCCTGGCTGGTGGGTTCCGCGTGCATGCCGAAGGCCTGGGAATCGAAGAGAACATGATCGAAGGTCGCGGCCGACTCCAGGGCCTCAAATTCACCGAGCAGATCGTCGGAAGCAGCTTCGGAGCGGTTGGCTGCTTCGATGAGGGCCTCGGTCTCGGCCCAGATATCCTCCTGATCACTGCGCGGCCTGCCCAGTACATGGTCACGTTGCCGCTCCAGGGTCGCTGCATGGGCCAGCAGAATCGGCACCGTCGGCAGGAATACTGTGGCGACCTCGCCGCGACGTCGGGAGCGCACGAACCGCCCGACAGCCTGGGCGAAGAACAGGGGAGTGGAGGTGGAAGTGGCGTAGACCCCCACCGCCAGGCGCGGCACATCCACACCCTCAGAGACCATGCGGACCGCTACCATCCATCGGTCCTGACTGGCTGAGAATTCCTCGATCTTCTTGCCCGCCTTCGCGTCGTCAGAGAGGATCACCGTCGGCTTAGCGCCGGTGATGTCGGTAAGGAGCCGGGCATAGGCGCGGGCAACGGTCTGATTGGTGGCGATCACCAGCCCTCCGGCGTCTGGCAGGGTGCGGCGTACCTGGGTCAGCCGCTGGTCGGCTGCCCGCAGCACCGCCGGGATCCACTCGCCGGTGGGTGACAGCGCAGTACGCCAGGCATGGGACGTCAAATCCTTGGTCAGCATTGAACCCAAATCGGCGTCGAGAACCTCTCCGGAGCGCATCCGCCAGCGCATCTGGCCGCCGTAGTTCATGAAGATCACAGGTCGCACCACATGGTCTGCGAGGGCCTCGCGATACCCGTAGGTGTAGTCGGCGCGGGAGGTCTTGACTCCAGAGGCTGACTCTTCATAGGTGACGAAGGGGATGGGGTTGTCATCGGAACGAAAAGGCGTCCCGGTGAGCGCTAACCGTCGGGTGGCAGCCCCGAAACCTTCCAGGATGCCGTCCCCCCAACTTTTGGCATCGCCAGCGTGGTGAATCTCGTCGAAGATCACCAGCGTCGATACCTGGTTGCATAGGGCGTCGTAGGCAAAGGCTCGAATGGAAACGCCGGCATAGGTCACCACGGATCCGTCGAATTGTTTGGAGCGGCCACGACGACTCCCGCCCGTGCCGGGATCTAGATGGATACCAACGCGTGCGGCGGCGTCGGCCCACTGGGTCTTCAGATGCTCGGTGGGGGTGACCACCACGATCCGCTTGACGGTTCGGGTATGAAGCAGCTGGTAGGCCACGCGCAGCGCGAAGGTGGTCTTGCCAGCCCCAGGGGTGGCCACACAGAGGAAATCGCGGGGTTGACGCTCCTCATACAACTCCAAGGCCGCCACCTGCCAGGCCCGAAGGTGCTGTGCAGTGCCCCAGGCAGCTCGCTGCGGGAACGCGGGGGAGAGATGCTCAAAGGCAGAAGAAGACATACAGCGGGCAAGCCTACCTGGGTCGCGACTAAAACTGGATGCGCTGGTGAGGTGTCGTCGAACCTCTCGGAAGTTGATCGTTACCTTGGGTGGCTTCCTAGCCGTGGCCGCCCAACCATAGATGACGATCAACCCGATTGGGGCGTGACTTGGACCGAATCATCGCATAGCGGAGCTGCTGCCCACTGTGAGCCAAAGAGACTTCTGGGCCCGGCGTGGTTTGGATCGAATCATCGACCCGGGCGCCAGCAACCGCCACCGTTCACCTCACAGGGGTGGGACTAGTCGTCGAGAATGCCCATGAGGAGTCCCAGACCACCGAACATCAAGGCGCCGGTGGCCAAGTTGCTGACAATCGGGTCAAGACCGTAGGGCTGGTAGTAGCCGCGGGCGTAGGCTGCGTGCCCCTGATCCTGCCAGTAGGGCACGCTCTGGTAGCCCTGCTGCACCATCCGGATGTGCGGATTGGCGCCGGATGTCACCCGGGCAGCATCCAAGGCGCAGGAAGGCACCTCGCGTGGGGCCCCACCGTCCGGGGCCCACGTGACATTGCGGGTAGATGGGCCATGGGAGGGATCAAAGAAACACGGGGGGCGACGCTCCGGTAGCGGCTTGCCATGGGCCCGAGCCTTGACGCAGGCCATGGCGTAGCGGCCTTCCTCCAAGATATGGGCGATGGCCGTGGCATCGGATTCGTATTTCGCCTGGTTCATAGCCTGTTTGGCGTTTTCGTAGGCGTCGAGGGCCTCCGAATAGTGGGATTGGGCCTCTTCATCTAGCTCGAAACCCACGACATCCAGGTCAAGGTCACGTAGCTCATCACCAAAGCGGGTGATATCGGTGTCCAATGAGTTACGGGCGGCATCAGACATCGGGGATTCACCAAAACGATTTGGGGCCTGCAACGCCCCTTGAGGTTGGGGGCCCCGATTCAACATATTGGATCCACGAAGCGCCATGTATGCCAATCCCAACACCACCAGCAACACGAGCAGTCCGCCGGCACTCATCACTTGATCACTCCTCAATCAGCCCTGCTGGGATCAAGGGTACGCGGTAGTTCCAAAGCCTTTGCTGTGGAGTCGATGAGTGAGAGCTGTCAGGGCTGCTGGGTTACAGTGAGCCCGAGTAGGAGGAGACGATTGCGGTGTCACAGATCACAGTCAAGCCGTGGACGCAGCTGACAGCTGATGAGTTCTTCGAGATAGCCAAGCTCCGCAGCGAGGTGTTCTTCGTCGAGCAGCGCATTGATGTCCCAGACTTCGATGATGCCGATCGTGATCCGAAAACATTGCATTGGTGGATTAGCGACGAGAGGGGTTGCGCCGCCTATCTGCGCAGTCTTCAACTTCCAGCCCCTGAACACGGGGCGAGAAGTTCCTTCGGGCGGGTAGCTGTGCGGTCTGATCGTCGGGGCGAGGGGCTGGGGCGCGCACTCGTGGCTGCAACCGTCGACCGGTTCGGCAACGAGCCGATGGTGATCCACTCACAAAGCTATATCGTGCCGCTGTATACAGGATTTGGCTTCGAACCCCTCGGTCCGGAGTTTTTCGAGGCCGGTATCGCGCACCGAACTATGGTGCGCCCTGGGCAGATCCATGTCAGCGCGGTCATCTTGACCGATGCCGCAGGAAGGGTGCTCATGGTTCGAAAGCGCGGCACCACCTCGTGGTTCAATCCGGGCGGTAAACCTGAGCCGGGGGAGACCGCCGCCGAATGTGCGGTTCGTGAGGCCTACGAGGAATTGGGCATCGAACTTGACCCATCGACGCTGATCCCGCTGGGCCGCAGGCAGGCAGCGGCCGCGAATGAGCCGGGCGTGATCGTCGTCGCTGATGTTCTTCAGGCACCGACGCCGCTGCTCAGCCAACCGCAGCCTCGGGCGGAGATCGAACAGACCCGCTTCGTCGATCCGGCCATCCCTGAGCCCACGTGGTCGCCGCTATTTACCAATGAGCTGCGCCAGTTGATTCGCCAACCCGGTAGTTCCGGGAATCCCTAACGTTGCGCACCTGATATTCACCACAGATATTGAGAGGCTATCGTCGGCTGTTTGGTCCACGTAGCGGAATCGGGATTGTGATCTAGCCGTGATGGCTGCCGCGCAGCCTTAACAGCGACTGGAAATGCTCGGCCATCCCCAATGGATGGGGCGGCGTAGGTGACGCCTGCCGGGCAGCCTTGGCAGCAACCGTACAAGCAGTAGAGAAGGTAACAGCGAATGACCAGCTGGCCACGAACTCCGTATCTCCCGAGTAGGTCGATATTCGACCGATGGACGGCTCACTAGCCGATGAGCCTGCCGCCGCCGCACTAGGAGTGAGCCTCAGGCCGCATTCCGCGCTGCTCAGCGAAAGGTCGTAGTGGCGAAGCGGAACTGGTGTTAACCGTCGAGGCGGCTGAAATCCAGGGTCGTGAGCACCAACTCGCCGGTCTCGTCGGAGGCGTCGAGGTCGACGACAGCCAGGATTGACCAGTCGCGGTTACCGGCTGGGTCGTCGATGATCTGGCGGACCTCCCAGATACGGCCTCCGCGCTGGGGCTCTATGACGAAGAAGGCCGGGCCGCGCGCATTGCTGCCTACACCGATATCTTCGTGCTCTTCCCAGTAATCGCCCAGCGCATCATCCCAGCGCTGCCTGGTCATCGGATCGCCGCTGGTGAGTTGGGCTAAGGCTTCAACATCGTCGTCAGCGCACAGCTCGACGCGTCGCCACATGGCATTGCGGACCATGACCCGGAAGGCCCGCTCGTTGCCGGTGACAGGTCGGCTGGGTGGGGCGACCTCCGCCCACTGGGCCTCAGGCACCCCGGCTAGGGTAGCCAGCTCGTTCCACTCATCAAGCAACGATGAATCCACCAGCCGGGTGGTTTCACCCAGCCAGGCGATCAGGTCGTCGAGTTCCTCGGTGCGTAGCCCCTCAGGGACGCTCTGCCGCAGCGCCCGGTAGGCATCGGTGAGGTAACGAAGCAGCAAACCCTCGGTGCGCTGCAATTTGTAGTGGCCGACATATTCGCTGAAAGTCATCGCTTGCGAATACATATCCCGAACTACCGACTTCGGACTCACTGGGGTTTCCGCCAGCCAAGGATGGGTGAGGGAATACTCCAGGTGGGCTTGTTCCAGCAGCTCAGCTAGGGGTTGCGGCCAGGTGATCTCCTCTAGGGCCTCCTGGCGTTCCTCAAAATCCCAGCCGTCGGCCTTCATCTCAGCCACCGCCTGGCCTCTAGCTTTGAACTGCTGGGCCAGCAGTAGCACGCGCGGATCCTCCAGGGTCGATTCGATGACCGAGACCACATCAAGGGCGTAATCGGGTTCCTGAGGGTTCAAGGTCTCGATCACGGCCAGCGCGAAGGCCGACAGCGGCTGGTTGAGTGCGAAATCCTGCTGCAAGTCGACGTTGAGTTGGTAGCGACGCCCACCTGCGGTCGGGTTGTGCAGCCTGGTGACGACATCGGCCCGCACCAAGGACCGGCCCAACGCGACAGCCCGCCGCAACAGCGCCCGACGCTGTTTGGGTTCTGGGTTGGTGGAGTCGATGAGCCGGATCACAGCCTGGCTGGTTTCCTCGTCGCGTTGCAGCAGATTGAGTAGCAGCGCGTGGCTGATCTTCATTCGGGCATGGAGCGACTCCGGCACCGAGTTGATCAGCTTGTTGAAGGTGGTCTCGGAATAGTTGACGAAGCCCTCTGGCGGCTTCTTGCGTCGCACAGACCTCAGCTTCTTTTCATCACCTTGGTGTTTGGCGAGGATTCGAGCATTCTCCACCTCATGCTCGGGGGCTTGGGCGACGACATGACCAAGAGTGTCAAAACCGGCGCGGCCCGCACGGCCCGCGATCTGGTGGAACTCACGACTGCGCAGCACCCGCTGCCGACGGCCATCGAATTTCGTCAGCGAGCTGAACAACACCGTGCGGATCGGCACATTGATACCCACACCGAGGGTGTCGGTGCCGCAGATCACGGCCAGCAGCCCACGCTGGGCCAGTTGCTCGACCAGACGGCGATAGCGGGGAAGCATGCCGGCGTGATGGACGCCGATCCCGCCGCGCAGCAATTTGCTCAAGGTTTGGCCGAATCCGCCAGCGAACGGAAACCCAGCCAGCGCAGCCTTGATGTCCTCCGGGACCGCGGCAGTTGCCTTGCGTACCACGCCCTGACTGAGCAGCGCGGTCGCCTGATCCACCGCCGCACCTTGGGTGGGGTGGACGATATAGACGGGGGCCTGATGAGTCTTCACGATCTCCGCGATGGTCTCGTGGATCGGGTCGAGGGACCAGCGATAGGTCAGTGGCACTGGGCGCTCCGCCCCGCCGATGATGGCGGTATCGCGTCCGGTCCTGGTGGTGAGGGTTTCGGCTAGGTCTGAGACATCGCCGAGGGTGGCTGACATGATGATGAACTGGGCCTGCGGCAACTCCACCAGCGGTACCTGCCAGGCCCAGCCCCGATCGGGGTCCGCCAGGAAATGGAACTCGTCTACCACGACCTGCCCGACCTCGGCGTCGCGGCCCTCCCGCAGCGCCAGATTAGCCAGGATCTCTGCGGTGCAACACACGATGGGTGCGTCGGCGTTGACAGAAGCATCCCCGGTGACCATGCCGACGTTCTCAGCGCCGAAGGCATCGACGAGGGCAAAGAATTTCTCATTCACCAAGGCCTTGATCGGGGCGGTGTAATAAGTCCGCCGGTTCAATGCCAATGAGGCGAAGTGCGCCCCCAAGGCGATGAGTGACTTCCCGGAGCCGGTGGGGGTGGTGACGATGGCGTGATCCCCAGCCAGGATCGCTAGCAGCGACTCTTCCTGATGCGGATACAACGAGATCCCTGAGCGCTCCACCCAGCTGGTGAAAGCCTCTAGCAGCGCGTCGGGTTCTGGATGATGGGGGATCAGTTTGGTCAATGTGGACATCGTGCCCCCGATTCTTCCACTTCCTATCGAAATCGTGACCCCGCCCGCTCATAGTCTGTTGATATGAACCTCCAACCCCACGATCAATATGACCGCGACGCTGTGGCTGCTGTTGATCCTGCTACCGCGCCGAATCAGCTGCGACGGATTGTCTTGGAGCGTCCTGATCTGCATGTCAAAGTTGCGGTCAATCCCGGAGCTTCCACCGACACGCTAGAGCTGTTGGCTCGTTCTTCGGATCCCGCCGTTTTGGAAGCACTCGCTTACCGAAGCACCCACCAGAACTCAACAGCCCCAGCTCCTAGTCCACCTTTGCCAGGGGGCCACATGCCACCCGCAATGATGCCAGCCCCGATAGTTCACCCAGGTGCTGGGTGGCCACCGGTGCAAACACCTGGCCCCCATCGGTCCCGGATGAAGCTGGCGGCAATCATCGTGGCTGTTGTCTTGGTCATCGGTATCGGTGTTGTTGCCGCTTGGCGGCTTTGGTGGTCGCAAAGCCACACCATCTCCCTTTCGCTCCCAGCGACCCCATCCAATGAGTGGGCCAAGGGGGCTCAGCAAGTATGGGAAGTTCCTATTGATATGGAGCGTGGAGGGTCTTATGTAGTTTCTGACACTATCTTGCGTTTTGGGCCAGATGGCCTTGCAGCTTACGGCCCGTTGGATCCAAGTATGAAACAGCTCTGGCATGTTCCATTTTCGGTGGAGGATGTGGTTGGGGAGCCGGATAGCTTGTATCCATTCTTCAAAGCCTGGGGGGAAAATTCGGCAATCTACGGAAATCAGGTCATCGATCTTGCGTCCGGAGAGGTTGCTACCGCCCCGTGGTCCAAGGAGCTGCCGCTCTACATCGCTGGGTCTGTCGCGATCAGTTGCGACGGTGACAAGTGCTCGGCCTGGGAGGCTGGCAAGCTCAACGAAGCGCTGTGGGAGGCCACGGTTACCGGGGCCGATTCGGTAGTTCGGGGGTGGGAAGGCTATGACAGTTCAGGTAGCTACCAGCCGATCATCGACCACAATGGAGTGAAGTATGTGATTCTGGGAGGAGACGTTGTCAACCTAGAGACCGGGGAGACTTTGCCTTTCGATACGGAGGCAGATAGTAGGCGACGAATCCTTCCCGCATCGGATGGGTGGCTCGTCGTGAGTGGGTTTCAGTTTAAGGCCTACACGATTGAGGGGAAACCTCTTGAAGACTTCGAGGTGATTCCCGCTGAAAGAAGCGAACTCGAGCCGGTCCTTTCAGCCTCCCGGCTCGCCAGTCTTGAGGAGCTGAAGCAAAGCTTCGAGAATCCTGCAAAGAGTGCCCTAGCTGTGGAGGCCGGCCTCTGTATTGACCGATTTGTGGGCCGTGATTTTACTGAATTCAATTCCCCGGCCGGCGATAAAGGTTGTTTTCGGTATGTGATCCCCTCTGAAGACTTCTCGGTGTTCGTAGCCCAGCACCACAATAGCGGGGACAACGGCAGCATCGACGCCCTAGTTAATACCCACACTGGGCAGCTTGTAGAGTTTCCCGGGGTTGATATGGAGTCCGTGCATAATGGGGTGTTTTCCGTGTCTCCAGATCTGATATTAGTCAAGGATTACCAAAACAATCGTTTCGTGGCTTATTCTCCCAAGTCGTGACTCCGACCGCACTTGCCTTAGCGGGGCGGGTGTGCCTGCTCGGTTGTGATTCAGCTGTAACCAACGGCCCTGAGGTCTACTTATGGCTGACTGATTCGATCTTGGGTAGCCCATCGGGGCCTGGGGTGGGCATTGGTAGGCCTTAGTTGAAGATCTAGCGCATACCCCAGTTCAAGCGGGTGGTGCCCCTGTTCAAGCACTACGCTGAGTACGACGCGTTCTCTAGCCCCCGTTGTGGGGCCATAGCCACACTGGCTCCGGCCGAGGTTTACAGCATCGACGAGGCTTTCGTCAGGCTGGTCGGAGATAGGACTTCTACTGGCCGCCACCCGGGTGGGTGAAGGCATCAAGGAGTAGGTCGGGTTCAAGATGGTGGGGGATCAGGTTGGTCAGTGTGGTCATCGCACCCCCGATTCTTCCACCTTCCACCGCTGAAATCGTGCACACGGCTCCTGGGCAGTGGCTGTGGACTGTGCTGCGAGTACTCAGGGGCTGTCGTTGCCGCCTGACTCATGGCAGTTTTGGGGCTTTGCGATGTCGATACGCCCGAGACTGAATTCGTCAGTGCAGTTCTGGTATCTAGAGCTGGGAACCTTCGCGTGAGCGGTCAGGCATTAGTCGTCGATGCTCTGCTGCTGGCAGGATCGGGGCTATGGCGAAGACTGAGCGTCCAACACATGCTGAGATCCAAGAGGGTGCGATGGGGCATGTGCTTCGGGCGCTGCGTGAGTTTCGCGACGAATATCCCGAGAAGGAAGTCTTTGCTGCGGTGTTCCACGAATTCCATTGGGATGGCGAGTACATCTACTGGCCTATGGTCGCGGTCGGTACCCAAGAAGATCGCGTCTGCTGCGAGGAACATGAATCAGGTGGCGGCAACTGCTGGGATTCCACCTCATGGGAGTTCCTGGTTGAGGCGGCTGAGGCTGAGCAAGAACTGGCCGATCGGATGCACGAGTATGGGCTGAGCCTGTGCAATAAAGATGCCTACATTGAGGAGTACTCGCGGTTTGTGAATGTCTTTCCACTCGCGGCTAAGGAAGCCACAGAACTGGCGATTCAGGAAGGACTGGTTGGTGACGAGTTCATCGTGGTTCCACTGGATGGGGAGATGGCGTTAGTGCAGGCGGCACTATCCCCGGATCAGTTGCAACGTCATTTCCCTAATCTGGTGGCCGAGGACGCTGAGCGGCAGCGGATCATGGAGTTGCCGCAGCCCGAGCGGATCGCTGCCCTCGTCGAGCTACTTGAATATCGCCCCGGCCGGCTGCTGTGGGGGGAAGCTGTGGTGGAGCTGCTGAGGAAAGAGGGTGCGGCGGCTGTCCCGCAACTGCTGGCGGTGCTACAGGGGAAGGTGGGCGGTGAGGCCTGGAGAGTAGCTAGCCTCCTGGCCGATATTCATCACTCGACCCCAGACGTAGTGGCTGCCTTGGAGGCGGTGATGCTGAATAAGCGTCGCAGCGGACCCGACCGACAATGGTGCGCTGCAGCCTTGGCTCGGCTGGGACACAGCGATGTCATTGTGGCCAACCTGGAACGCCTTCCTGACCAGGTGGTGGCTCGGTTGGCCGCACCCTATGGATCTTTTGCCGATCAAACGGCAGACCGCAATCTGGACTACCGGCCCCTAGAGCAGATTCTGGATGACTATCCACAACTTGAGCCCCTGCTTGCAGCGGCTCTTCGCTCCGGCGCCCCGGTCGAGTTGCGGGAACATGAATTGGCCGAGGCTAAACGCGCGACCACATCAGCCCACCTGGCGGTACGGGAACACGCAACAGGTCTGTTGCAGGACTATCACGCCACGGTGGAAATGTTCCAGCCCAGAGATGGCGACAAGTGATATCGGTAGGCGAGTTGGCGGCTGATCCCGGTTAGTGTTAGTGCATCACCTCTTTCCGTGAACTGACCCAGACGAAGGCCGCGAGTTCATCGTCGCTGATGGTTGTGATGGAGCCGATGAGCCCAGTGGCGAGGCAGACGAAGGAACAAACTCTGACTAACCTGCCACGAACACGATCAGCACACCTATGGGATGAAGAACGACGCTGGTTCGGCTTCGTTTATCGAGATGGTATGTGTGGATTCCCGCAGAGGTCGTCACAGCCAGGCATCAGGCACCGTGCCCGGCCAGTGCGTACAGCGCCGGATCCCGGTCGGAGCCAACCGCCTTGGTGGCAGCCTCGTCCCGGCATATTCAATCGGTTGGGCGAGGTGGGCCGACCGTTGAGTCTTGGTGGTGTGGTCGAGGGCAGTAGGTGGGGTTACTCGGTCAAGTATTTGGCGGCGAGTTTGGGGCATATGGCTGCCATGGACTCGTTGTCGTTGTAGTCCCATGCGAGTTCCAGGCGGCGTTCTGGGTGGCTCTCGCCTCGATAGGGATAAATCTTCTGGCCGGTAAGTTCCTGGAATACTTCGGCGACGATGTAGGAGCCGAAATCCTCGAAAGCGTAGTAGTCGTAGTCGGGATCGGGGTGGCTGATGTCGATGAGGCTGTCTGGATCGATGAGGGCCTGCTCGTAGATAGCGCGACCTTTAGAGATCACCCAGCGGCGAAAGTCGATGAACCCGTCGTTGCTGCAACCTCCACGCATGATGTAGGCGGCGCACCACAGATCCTGCCGGTAGAGCTGCGCATGGACCTGAGTGAAGCGGTTGGCGAACTCTAGATTTTCCTGCCAGCTGAGCTTCTTGAGGGCCTGTGCTAGGGCCTCGCATTGCATCTGTTGTTGCTTACCAACGTCGTCGCTGTGTTTCACCGCAGTGGTGAGGGTCTTCTCAATGAGTTCCCAGAATCGATCCTCATCCATGAGGTCATTGATGACATGCAGTTCCGACATGGCTGCTCCTTTCGGTGCCTGAAGGTTACCGGATGGGGTCACCTCGGGACCGGGCCGTGATAGGTCATGGTGAAGGTGGCCCCTGGGGTAAGCGTGAGATTAAGGACGCGACCGGGTTTACTCGGCCCAGTGTTTGGCGAAGAGCTTGGGACAGATGGCTGCCATGGACTCGTTGTCATCCTCATCCCATGTGAACTCCAGGTCGGGTTCTGGGTAGGGCTTGCCTTGATAGCTGTCCAACTCCTGGCCGGTAAGCTCCTCGAATACATCGGCCACGGTGTAGGAGCCGAAACCCTCGAAAGCGTAGTAGTCGTAGTCGGGATCGGGGTGGCTGACGTCAATGAGGCTGTCTGGATCGATGAGGGCCTGCTCATAGACAGCGCGGCCCCTAGAGATCACCCAGCGGCGAAAGTCGATGAACCCGTCGTCGCTGCAACCCCCATTCATGAGGTAGGCGGCGCACCACAGATCCTGCCGGTAGGCCTGCGCATGGACCTGATCGAAGCGGTTGGCGAACTCCAGATTCTCCTGCCAGCTGAGCTTCCTGAGGGCCTGTGCTAGGGCCTCGTTCTGTATCTCTTGTTGCTCCTCAAGGTCGTCACTAGCCTTGGTTGCAGTGGCGAGGGTCTCCTCAATGAGTTCCCAGAACCGATCCTCATCCATGAGGTCATTGATGACATGTAGCTCCGACATGGCTGCTCCTTTCGATTGCCCGAGCTTACTGAACGGACATCACCTTGTAACTGAACCTTGATGGTCGTGGCAGGATCAGGAGTCATGGCGAAGGTGAAACCCCCGAGTAAGCGTGAGATCAAGGATGCGGCTGTGGCTCAGGTCCTCCGGGTGCTGCGGGAGTTTCGGGCCAAGCAGCCAGATGCCGACGTATACGCGGCCGCTTACTACATGTTTTACTGCGATGGGTCGTGGATGTCGTGGCCTATGGTGGCGATCGGAACTCAGGAGAATCTGCTTCGCGACGACGGCACGGTCGACGAGGGGCTGCGTTGGTCTCCGGCGGACTGGGGTTATGACGTAGAAGCTGAGGACACGGATTATGCGTTGGCGAAGCGAGTCCATGACTACGCGCTGACCTTGGGGGGTGAAGACGCCTACGACGACGCCTATGAGCGCCGGTTCTTGCGTATCTTCCCGAAAGCCGCGAAGGCCGCGACGAAGCAAGCGATAGCGGAGGGACTGGCCGATGAGGATTTCATCGTTGTACCGCTGGACGAGGCGATGGAGTTGGTGCGGCCCGCGTTGACTGAGGAACAGCTGCGGCGACATTTTCCGGAGCTTGTCGCGGCGGAACTAGCAAGGCAATCAATCCTCGACTTGCCGCAGCCCGAGCGGATCACGACTCTGATCGGATTGCTGGACTACCAGCCCGGGGCGCTCGTCACCTGGGAGGATGCTTCGGCCATGCTGCGCGATGAGGGAGTGGCGGCGGTGCCCCAACTGGTAGCGGCGCTGCGCGGTGAGCTAGTGGACGTGGGTGTCATCAGCCTGCTGGCGGACATCAACCATGCCGACCCTGAGGCGATCTCAGCACTTGAAGCCGTGATGCTCGACGAGAACCAGGGGGAGCCAGAGCGCTGCTGGTCAGCATCCGCTTTGGCCCGGCTGGGACGCCAGGATCTGATCCTGGCCCAGATCGAGGCTCTTCCCGACTGGATCCTCGCCAGCCTGGCCGCACCCTATTGCTCCTTTGCGGACCGCACCCGCGATCGCAACCTCGACTACCGCCCCTTGGAACAGATCCTGAGCGATCATCCGCGGTTGAAGCCCGTGATCAAGGAGAGACTCCATTCCCCGCCGTGCTCGTTGCGAGACCACGAGGTGCCCGAGGCTGAGCGGGCCACCCGTTCAGAGTTCAGCCTCGTTCGCAAGCAC
>JBHAEB010000036.1:0-11597 GCA_041855345.1 Arachnia sp.
GAGATAGCGCGGATCCCCCGCTCAGCTCAGCAACCCCTCGCTCCACTGGTAGACGATGGCGTCGCTGAGGCTATGCCATTGCCCATCGTGTGGGTCCTGGAATTCGGCCTGGGTCGGGATGTCTCGTTTGCGTTTGAGTGCGGCGATATCGGCTTCGTCGCAGCCCCGCAGCGTGCCCTCTGCCCGGTGGAAACGCATGGCCATCTTTCCTTCGGCGCTCAGTAGTGGGAAGGTCAGCAGCGAAGAGAGCTTCCGGCGCGGCACCACCGACAACCGCATCGGTGCATCTTGCAGCCGCAGCCATTGCTCAAAATCCAGGGGCTCACTCGTGACTGGATGACGACGCGGAGTGGCCACGGCACCATCCATGGATACCTGAACATGCCAGACCTGCCCGTGAGCTGGACCGCGCACCACCAGCACGGTGTAGTAGCCGCAGCCCTCGTCGGCTAGGAAGACCACCCCGCGGGTGATGGTGGCCTGCAGCCGGTCGAGGTAACGGTAGACCTCGTCGAGGACTTCGCTCTCTTCCGATTCCGTCTGCGCCTGCTCCAGCCGTCGTTCAAATTCCTCAGGCAAACAGTGCCGCAACGGCTGCTCGGGGGTGTAGGGAAAGTCCTGGCTCCAATCCACCGGCCAGATGGAATCGGGAGCGTGGAACAGCCGCCACACCTGGCTTTCCCGGTGGGATTCATCGTCGACGTAGGCCGCATAGGCGGCTGGCAGGGGGTCGGGAAGCACACTCAGGTCAGGGCAGGCCACGTAACGAGTCTAGTCATCGCGGCTGATTGACCCTCAGGGCGCGCGAGACTCATCGCCGAGACTCGGCTGCCCGTGATCGCCACACCAGACAGCCCCAATCCATGCGGCCGGCCCACAGGTAGGGGCGTTGGCCAAAGGCCAGCGACAGATCCGACAGCGTCGCCGCTAGGCCGGGGTTGGCCGCGGCTGCCTCGTCGCAGATCTCCGCGACGCTACTGTCGGTCAACCGGGCCCGGCCAACCACAGCCCCAAGACACTGCCGGTAACTGGCCTCGCCGCTGAGACGCTGCCACAGCTCATCTACCTCAACGCTGGAGCCATACCAGCCCACCAGCGGGGCGTAGACATTCTCCTCCCAGCGACGTCGTTCGTCACGGATATACGCCCAGAACACATCACGGCCCGGCATCGCGATCTCAGCCAGCGCGATGCCGAAAGCCACGACGGCAGGCACGCACGCAAAGGTCTCGCTGGCGAGTTGTTTCATCAGCCTGCTGCGCCAGCGCGGGACTATCGCGTCAAGATCGGCCAAGGTGAGGGCATCGGCATCGAGGAGGCGTCGCAGGCACAAGCCCAAGGCAACACCCCGCACCGCCGGATCACGCAGCTGCTGGCGGCACCATTCCACCTGGCCGGGTGCGAGCCGGGGCTGCACCTCGAAACCTCGCCGGGCCTCGGCGTCGCCTAGGTCGATCCCTGACCAATCCACATCCCGCCACACCGCGTACTCCGCGTCATCCCAGGCGGCCAAGGCCTGAGCCACCCACTCCAGGTATGCCTTATCTGCGGGATCGGCCGGGTCAGCGAGTTCACCACGGTAGTAGCCCCGCGCCCTCGCCAACTCCCGCTCCGCCAACCCGGCACGCACCCAGGCTGCGGCGGCTTCGTCGGCCATCCGTTGGATGCTGGCCTCGAACCATTGGTCGAGGGGATAGCGCCAAGCCTCGGGGTTGAGTTCAGCCATCAGCAACTCCCCCGCCGACTGCGCCCAGCGCTCCCGGGGCGGGGTGACTGCGCGGGACCAAGCCGCAGCACTTTCGACGCTGCTGCGTCGCTGAACCTTGGCATCAAGGACGAGAAACTCATAGACATCGTGCCCCGAAGCGGCCCGCGCCCGCAGTTCGTCGAGGGAGGGACTCGGGTCGATCATGGGGGAATCCTAACCTCTAGTGTTCCTGGCCCTGATGCCACAGCTGGGCGAGATCACAGGCCAGAAACAGGCTCAGAAAGCCGGTAGAGATCGGCATCTGAATGGTCGGCGACGACACACCGCCAGTTGAGGGACACAGCGCCGTCAAACCCTGATCAGATTCGACATGACAAGGTCTCCGCCCCAGCCCTTGCTCCCCAACAACCAGGGGTGCCGCAAGCATCAACAGCTGCTCTTGGGCATCGCGCAATGGCGTCAATCTGCTCAATCCGTGATGCGTACCGATCTCATGACCGCAACCAGCGGAGGGAAATCGTGGCGGTCCATCGGGATTCCCTGCCGATGCAGACACCCCGAACGCCGAAACCCCCGCATTGGGCACCGCCCCACCGGGGTAAACCCCAATCGTCGCGGGCAGGGGGTTACCACAATCAGATTCGGGCCATGTTGTCGGATACCCACGAGTGAACTGGGATGCATTTCCGCCATTTCGCGGGGCGGGATACGGTTGCTTCTATGGCACGAGCACTGATCACGGGAGCCACCGCTGGCATCGGTAACGCGTTCGCCTCCCAATTGGCTGCCAAGGGACTCGATCTGGTGCTAGTCGCACGAGATCAGCAACGGCTAGAAGCCATCGCCGAGGAACTCGGCCAAGTCCATGGCGTCGAGGTTGAGGTGCTGCGGGCTGATCTATCAGTCCGCGAGGACGTACTCACCGTCGCTGCTCGCCTTGAGGATCAAGCTAGCCCGGTTGACATGCTGGTCAATAACGCTGGTTTCGGCCTCCACGCTTCGTTGCTGGACGAGTCCGCCTTGGAGTTGCAGGAACGTGCCATGGATGTGATGTGTTTCGCCATGCTCATCCTGGGTGGGGCAGCCGGGCGGGCGATGAAAGCCCGCGGTCGTGGCACCATCATCAACGTCGCCTCATCGTCGGGTGCGATCTTCACCGGCAACTACTCCGCTATCAAGGCATGGGCCCGCACCTGGAGTACCGGGCTGGCTCTGGAACTGCGGGGCACCGGCGTCACCGTGACCACCCTGCTACCAGGTTGGGTCCGCACCGAATTCCACCAGCGGGCAGGGATTAGCGCCGGGAAACTCCCCAATATCGTGTGGATCGACGCCCATCAGCTGGTTCGAGAATGCCTAGCCGACGCCGCGAAGGGACGACTTGAATCGGTGCCAACGCTGAAATGGAAGATCGCGCTATTTATCGCCGATCACGGCCCCAAGAGCTTTATCCGCTGGTTCTCCCGGAAGTTGTCGGCCAGCCGGAAGGAGCGCTGAGCCCATGCCTAAGGCTCCCCGCACCGACAAATACGCTTCCAAAGTTTCAGCCACCGCACGCCAAGCCGCGCAAATGCTGCTGCTGAAACCGACGATGTGGCGGCTGCTTCGGGTGCATGTCCACGGCCAATCGAACCTTGACGGGTTAGAGGCGCCGTGCGTGGTGTTTTCTAATCACTCCTCCCACCTCGATACCCCACTGATCTATGGGGCCCTTCCAAACCGGATCTCCAAGTTCCTTGCAGCTGGGGCGGCACGGGACTATTTCTACGATAAATGGTGGAAGTCCGGGCCGATGACATTGTTCTTCAACGGCTACCCGATTGATCGGGGACGAGAACCCGAAGGCGCGAAGAAACGCAATGTTCGCGGAATGTCGGCTGCCCTGCTTGATGCCGGAATCCCGCTGCTGGTCTATCCGGAAGGATCCCGCTCCCGCACCGGAGCCATGGGACCATTCAAACCTGGGGTCGCGGCTTTGTGTATTTCCCGGCAAATCCCCGCGGTTCCCATCGCCCTGATCGGAGCCCATAAAGCCTGGCCCAGCAGCCAAAAGGGGCTGCCTAAGGGCAGACCCGTGGTGCATGTGGTGATCGGGCGACCCATGACCCCCCTGCCCGGAGAAATCGCCCACGAATTCAACGAGCGGATGCGTCGCCAGGTGCTGGAATTGCACGACACCACAGCCAGAGCCTATGGCGCCCAAACCCTCGACGAATATGCGCGTACCGTCGCTATCGAAAAGGCGAAGAAATCCGAGATTTCCGCCGAAGTAACCCAGCCTGAGGAGCAAGAGAATCAATGATCGTCGGCGTGAAACAGCACAAATGGTGGGGCTGGGGAGAAGAGGGCGTGGCCTACACCCATGACGATAAACCTAAGTTCGCCCCCTTCGTCAAGGAACTCGTCGGCGTCGATATTCACGCCCCGGTGAAGCCCCTGCCCCGGCTGAGCGATCTCAATGTGCCGCCGTCGCGCCTTAGCGAGGATCTAAGGAACCGTCTGGTCGCCATCCATGGCGAGTCATATGTCCAAGCCGACGACGAAACCCGGGTGGTTCATGGCTTCGGGAAGGGCGTTCGCGATCTGATGCGGGTGCGCGCCGGCGATTTTCGCCGACTCCCCGATGTGGTGGTCTACCCCGGCAGTGAGGCTGAGGTTGTGGAGCTCATGGCCGCGGTGATCGCTACGGATTCCGTCGTCATTCCCTTTGGCGGCGGCTCCAATATCGTGGCTGCGTTGGAGGCTGAACCGAACGAGCAGCGCCAGGTGGTATCGGTGAACCTGGGCCGGATGCGTCGAGTTCTGGAAATCGATGAGCAGTCGGGATTGGCCCATATCGAAGCGGGGGTTTTCGGCCCTGATATGGAGGAACAGTTGAATGCCCGCGGCTGGACCATGGGCCATCATCCGGATTCCTTCGTCTGGTCCACCCTGGGAGGGTGGATCGCAACCCGCAGTTCCGGAATGCAGTCCGATAAATACGGAGATATCGCTGATATCTGCCGGGGCTTGACTATGGTGATGCCCCATGATGTGTTGCGGCTTCGTCCGCTGCCGTCCACCTCGTCGGGACCGAGCGTGCGGGAAATGGTATTGGGCTCGGAGGGTCGGCTAGGAATCATCACCTCCGCCTGGGTGAATGTGCATCGCATCCCAGAAGTGCGAGAATTGCAGGCCTACTTCTTCCCCACCTATGAAGATGGGCTGAAGGCCTGCGAACAGATCGTCGCCTCAGATGCCGCTGTGATGATGGCCCGGGTATCCGACGCCATCGAAACCCAATACATCATGGCCAACGGTAAGCAATCCTCGAAATTGTCGTCGCTAGTCAGCAAGGGCATTCAGAAACTGATGCTGAGCAAGGGCTGGGATTTAAAGAAAATCGCGATGAGTTTCATCGGTTTCGAGGGTTCAGCTAACCACGTGACCTACGAAAAAGGCCTGGTTGGAAAAATCGTGCGCGCCAACGGCGGCTTTGGTGTCGGAAAAGGACCGGGTGCGCTCTACGACCAGAAGAAATACGACACCCCCTATATTCGCGACTTCATGCTGGACCACGGCATGATCTGCGATGTCTCAGAAACCACGACGCCGTGGCGCTACGCCGCCGAGATGCACGACAAGGCAGTGGCGGCCGCGAATCGCGCCATGGCGGATCGCGGGGTGCGCGGGGTGGTCTTCTGTCACCTGTCCCACTCCTACCATTCCGGGGCTTGTCAGTACTTCACCTTCGCCGTCGCCGACGATTCCGATACCGCGATGGAGACCTACGACGTGGTGAAACGGGCGATCCAACAAACCTTCGTGGATTTCCATGGCACCGTTTCGCACCACCACGGCGTCGGCGAGGAACACTCCCCTTGGATGGCGGAGGACATCTCCCCGGCAGGTGTGGCCATCCAGCAGGCCCTATTCGACGGGGTCGACCCTGGTGGCAATCTCAACCCCGGCAAGATCATCCATCAGGGCCGCCCCGGCATCTCATCGAATTCGGTGGACGCCTAGGGGTAAGGACCGAAAACACCTGCTTTTGTGCGACTCACGGGGTTTCTTGCGCGATTTCGGGCGGATGAATCGCAGAAAAGCAGGTTGGGGGTGGTTGGGTGTGTTTGGGGGGGTCTTCAGGTGTGGTTGGATCCCGGGGTGGTTGGACCCCGGGGAGGGTCGGGGCCTAGCGGCGGCGGACCAGCAGCGCAGTACCACCGCCAACGACTGCGACCCCAGAAATCCCGATGACCCACGGCAGCCAGGCATAACCGGAACCAGTCGTGCTTGGTGCGGGTGAAGTCGCAGCCGAGGAGGGTGATGTATCAGTATTCACCGCGACTGGGGTGGGTGAGGATGTCCCTGGCTGGGGAGAGGCTGACGGGGTTGGTGCCACCAGCGGCGCTGGAGTTTCCAGGGCCGTGCCCGCCACCTCAACGGACAGCTCGAAGCTCAGCAGCAGATCCTCCGGCGCACCCTCAGCAGGGTTCCACACCAGCACATAGGTCACATCCCCTGACTGGTAGAGCCGCTCACGATCCCCGGCCCACAGTGGTGGGGTTTCAGTGCTCATCTCAATAGCGCGATCCCCAAGCAGTTGATAGGCGTAGGCGCCATCGACCTGATCACCACTGGGCAGAATCGCCCAAAGATTCAGGCTGCCCGCATAGCTGTGGATTCGAGCCAGATCCTCGGCAGTAACCCGCACCGTCGCCCGACTAGCCTGGCCGAACGCCACCGGCAGCCGGAAAGCCTGCACCTCGCCAGGCACCAGATCGGCAACATAACTGCCTGGACTCATCAACGGCGCATTCGTCAGCGATGTGCCTGGCGCGATCTGCTGGGCAGTCGACGCCGGAACCGCCGAGCCGTCGAATTCCACCACCGGGGCGGATCCGGTGGGCTCAACCCAGCCAGGCAGTTCCTGAATCCGCAGCTGGAAGGGCAGCGGGCTGGTGGCGTCGGTGCCTTTCTGACGGCTCAACCGCAACAGATAACTCGAGGCATTCTGGCAAGCCGTCACCGAGGTGGTGGCCCTTGTGCTGGTTCCCATAATCAAGGGCAGCTGCCCTCCTGGTTTGATCTCGTTGTCGGCAAAGCAGCGCTGCCCATCCAGAGTTTGCAGTTGCATCTCGACCCCGTCGGAACCCTTGTTTTCAGGGAAGGTCAACAGCGACGCGGTTAGTACCGATTGCGCTTGGGTGCGGGAGATTTTGTACCACAGTTCCTGTTTCTGGGTGTTGGCGGCTGGGAACTCGTCGAGCCAGTATCCGGCAGTGAGCGCAACCGCAGCACTGGCCTCGCGCCCCCCGGTCACCGGCTGCCCCGCGTACTCAAAGGGTCGCAATGCCCGACTGGCGGTCTCCTCGATAGCCAGCCGCAATTCCGACACCGAGGCGACGTCGGTGTAGGTTCCGTTTCCGTTCGCGGCAATACATTGCAGCTGGCTGCGGGTGGAGTCATCGACATCGAATCCGATGACATTGATCACCAGCTCGGTGTCGGTGGCCACTAACTCAGCGGCGACCTCGCAGGGGTCGGGTTGGCAGGTTGACTCCCCATCGGAGACCAACAGGATGGATCGCTGCCCGGAACCACTCACATCGGCTGCAGCTTGCCGCAAGGCCTCCGGAATCGGGGTCCAACCCACCGGTTCAAGCCCGGCCACACTGGTCAATAGCTCAGCCCTGTTGTCAGCACTCGGCGCCACCAGCAGTTCAGTGTCTTGGCAAGCCTCAGCAGGCATCGGATCACCATCCACCCGAGATCCCAGCAGCCGCAGCCCCACCTCAGCATCGGGCGGGATCGTGGGCACGAACTCCCGCAGCGCCTGTTTGGCCATCTCCATCCGGGTAGCCCCAGAACTGTGCGGCTCCCCCATCGACCCCGATGAATCCAGCACCACCACCATTCGGGGCGGGTCCTCGGTATCCGCCCACCCGGTAGCTGTACTCGCTACCAGGATGAGGGCAGCTCCTGCCAGCGCAGCGGCACGACGGCGTGGCTTCATAATCTCCTCCTAAGGTCTGGCCTATCGCCAAACTAGGCAGCCGCTGCCGGACGTCTCGGATATGTCGCAAAACTGAAGCATCGCTGCATCCTTGGCAGGGGAACCATCCAATAACGCTTGCCCGACACTCGCCCGTCGCAAAACTGAAGCATCGCTGCATCCTTGGCAGGCCTGGGACGCCCCAACCCCCTAGGTCCTGATACGCCACCGTCACCACGTCCTCGACGAACCTTGGTGACCAGTTAGGCATCCCAGACGCTTCGGTTCTGATCGCCCCTAGCCCGTCGATGATCCGCGACGCTGAGGGTCGGCCCCGACACCTGCTCGATATGGTGGTGCGATAGATCACCGACGACCTTCATGCCGGACCTGGGTTAGTGGCTGGTCGAATAACCACGCACTGCTAGGAAGTGTCCCTATCGCGGTCGGCTGGCGTGACCAGGCCCGGCGACAACACCCCCGGATCATTCGTTAGGCAGGGGCAGTAAGTCATGCCGGGCCCGGGGACCGTCATCCAGGGCTACGGAGTGACCCGCAAGGTAACGGGTAACCCCACGCCAGTGACGTCGCTGGGAAGTGAATCGGGTGTGGCGCTACGGGGTGACCCGCTAGGTAAGGGGTAGACACCCTCCATTGATGCCCACCCGGAATTGGGTCGGTAGCCGGTCGAAGGGCATTGCGCCTGCGTCACGTCATTGCGACAAGGAGGCTGACTTCCTGAGCGTGGTCAATTCGGCTCGGTTACCTCGGCTACGTCAAGGACGTGTTGGTCATCGGGTGCCAAATCGAGATAGCTGGGTAGCAACTCGAACACTTCGGCACGTACCTGGGACGGAACATCGCGCAAGCTATCTGCGATCTCTCGGGCCAGCACTACCGCTTGGCGATCGGCTGGTTCGTAGCGCCATGCGCGATCTGCCCGCTCCCGGGTCACCATGGCTTTCTTCGCCAACCGATCCAACACGGTCATCACCGTGGTGTATGCCAGCTCCCGATCAGGGGCCAACAGCGCCTGCACCTGAGCCACGGTCAACGGCTCGGTGGCCTGCCACAGCAAGACCATCACCCGATGCTCAAGCTCTCCACGCGACGCCATGGCCAGCATTCTAGTAAATACAAACCAGGGTTAATGATGACGACCCAACCCGGGATCAAGGGCCGCAACTCCGCAGCACACGCCGTCCGGAAGCCAGCAGTGAGGACAAGGGTTGCAGGTCTAGACAGACTCAACCGGCAGAACCCACAGTGACCACCACACCCCAACGCATCAGGCGGAGGCTGGCATCCCGCAACAACAGACCACGCCCAGAAACCGCACCCCAACACACCGGGGCGGGGGGCACATCTTCGGGAAGTCAACAATCAGGGACCCCGGCCCGGGACAGGTCCTGCGCTGACCGCACTCCATCCCGTTGGGGTGGAGAACCACGGGCCGTGGCCAACCAAGGTCACGGAGTCGGCTCCCACTGAACCACCCCCGGGGATCGATGGACGCCTCCCAATACCACGAAGCTGAACTTCGAGCCTCAAAAACCCGGGAAACCGGGGGCGCCACAGCCCGATACCACAGGCGCTAGCTCCCGCTGAACCCCAAGAACCGACCGTCACCCCAAGGCCACAAGGCTGGACTTTGGATTTCATGAACCCGGGAAGCCGGTGTTGTCGCCTCCCGAGGTCATGGGGCTGGCTCCGCCATGGCTGCATCAACCCGACCAGCGAGCTCATCCGCCTAACCACCCGCGAGCCCATCCTCCAAACCACCCGCGAGCCCATCCTCCAGACCACCCGGCCAAGAATTCTGACCGCCAGGCCGAGGACTCCACCCCATCCAAGTAGCCGATCGCCGGTTCTTGACGCGACCACAACCCACGCAATATCGATGCCCAGTCCGTTCCCAATCTGTCAGGGTTAACCGATGCGATTTAACCGGGTTCACATGTCGCTATCGGCCACCTACAACGGCGTAAAACCGGCAACTTCAGCGTTGACTTCGTCCTTCTCCCCTACTACTAGAAGTAGTAGCCAGGTGGGATTTGAAACGTCTTGTCACCCACTATGGCGACATCTCGTCGACATCTTGGCAAGGAGCATTTAGACAGTGTAGTTTCCGCCCATGGACCCCGTCGCTATCGCACGGTGGCAGTTCGGTATTACAACCGTCTACCACTTTCTTTTCGTGCCCATCACCATCGCTCTGTCGATGCTCGTGGCCATCCTCCAGACCATCTGGGTACGTACCGGCAAAGAACGCTTCCTGCGTCTGACCAAGTTCTACGGCAAGCTGTTGCTGATCAACTTCGCCCTGGGGCTGGTCACTGGCATCGTGCAGGAATTCCAGTTCGGCATGAACTGGTCGGAGTACTCCCGCTTCGTCGGCGACATCTTCGGCGCCCCCCTAGCCCTGGAAGCACTGATCGCTTTCTTCCTGGAGTCGACCTTCATCGGACTGTGGATCTTTGGCTGGGACAAACTACCCAAGAAGCTGCACCTGGCCTGCATCTACGCGGTAGCCGTCGGCACGATGCTGTCGTCGATCTTCATCCTGGCGGCTAACTCCTGGATGCAAAACCCCATCGGCGCCACCTACAACGCGGAACTGGGCCGTGCGGAACTCGACGGTGTCCAAGGGTTCATTGAGGTCCTCACCAACCCGCTACTCCTCAGCGCCCTCCCCCACGTACTCGCATCCTCCTATATGGTGGCCGGCGGTCTACTTGCGGGCATCTCCGGCTGGCACCTGGCGCGCAGCAATGGCAAGGTCGAGATGAGCGACGACGAAAAGCAGGCCCACCGGTGGACTGCGAAATTCGGTGCCTGGGTCATGATCGGCGCCTCCGTGGTCACCATCTACACCGGCGACCTGCAGGCCAAGGCCATCACCCATATGCAGCCCTCCAAGCTTGCCGCCGCTGAAGGCGCCTTCGAGGACACCGCCGATTTCTCGTTGCTGACCATCCCCAACGCCGACCAGACCGAGGCGCTCATCGAGATCAAGGCCCCCATCCCCGGAGTGCTTTCCATCATCGCTGGCGTTCCCGAAATCAAGGGCATCGATACGATCCGCGCCGAATATGCCGAGCAGGGTTACCTCTCCTACGAAAACACCAAGACCAAGCTTCAGGAGGAATACGCTCCGATCTTGGCGGCGCAATACGGCGACCTCGATCCCATCCCGAATGTCACAGTCACCTACTGGACCTTCCGCGCCATGATGGGTGTGGGCCTAGCCGGGGTTCTTATCGGGTTGTTCCTGCTGTGGCAGTTGCGTAAGGGCGGCACCCCCAAACCGACGAGGCTATTCAGCGGGCTGATGATGGCCATGCCGCTGCTGCCCTTGGCTGGTATCTCCTTCGGCTGGATCTTCACCGAAATGGGTCGCCAGCCCTGGCTGGTCGCCGGTGTGATGCCCACCCAGGCAGGCATCTCCCCCACCACAAGCGCTGGCGAGGTGCTGACCTCATTGATCGTCTATTCCCTGCTCTATGGCCTGCTCGCCGTCATCGAGGTGGGCCTATTCATGCACTACGTGCGTAAGGGCCTGCCTGAGGTGAGCGAACCCAAGGTCTCAGACGATCCCGACCGTCCCATGTCCTTCGCATACTGATCGGGAGAATCATGTTGCTACTTGAAACCGGTGTCCCGGTCCTCAACCTCATCTGGTTCCTGCTGGTTGCTGTGCTGTGGGTTGGGTTCTTCTTCCTGGAAGGCTTCGACTTCGGCGTGGCCATGCTGCTTCCCATCCTGGGTAAGAATGACAAGGAACGTCGCGTCATGGTCAACACCATCGGCCCCACCTGGGATGGCAACGAAGTGTGGCTGCTCACCGCCGGTGGCGCCATGTTCGCCGCCTTCCCCGGCTGGTATGCGACGCTGTTCTCCGGCCTCTACCTACCC
>JBHAEB010000037.1:0-7094 GCA_041855345.1 Arachnia sp.
CACGCAGCTGGCGGCGGTAGAGTCCTACCGACCCGATCTGGGCCAGCCGTGGCAGGTCAGCCGGGTACTGTGGATCAGCCACAACGCGACAGCCTGGCTGGCGGCCATTGAACGCGCCCGCGAGCTGGGTCTGGACCTGTTCGGCGACATGGATGACGAGACCATCAAGCGCCGCTTTGCCCTCGATCCCAAGTACATCGCGGCTGTCATCCCCTACACCGGGCGTGAGCAGCTATGCCACGACGCCCTGGCCGCCCACCGTAGCCAGGTGGACACCGACAACCCGTTCTGGCAGATGTTCGCGTTCATGCGTGGAGTCGAGGGGGCCGGCGAGTCCTACCGCCTCGCTGCGGGCATCCCGTTCCCGGGCACCGTCCCTGCCGACGACCTGTTTGCTGGTCTAGAGATGTAGGACAGTCCCCGTGACCGGCGCCCAGCAGCAGCTCGCTCGGGCCGTCGAGGACAGCCTGGAAGGACGGCTCGACGGCGCGCTGAGGCATCTCAACCAGGCTCAGGCCTCGCTGCGAGTAGATGCCTCCCTGCCGGATCGGTTCGAGGTGTTCGTCGTCGCTGCCCAGGTTCTCCGACACCACGGCGATCACCTACGTCTCGCCCTCGACGCCGCCCAGCAGGCGCTGCGGCTGAGTTTGTTGCCTGCCGCACCCGAGCGCTCCCGAATCCGGGCCGAGTTGGAGGTGGCGGCCTGCCGAATAGCCGACGGCCATTCGGCGGCCGCGCACGACCTGCTGCCCCTGACCGACGACGATCCCGATATCGCGGGACGGGCGTGGCAGCTCATCGGCGAGGCCGCGCTACGAGACGACCATGTGTTTCAGGCCATCGCGGCCCTCCTCAACGCCGTCGCGGAACAGCAACGCGTCCGCGATGCCACTCATGCCGGAGCCATCGCTCCACTGCTGCTCAACGCTTTCAGCCGCGCGGGGCACGTCGCAGACGCGGACCTCATCGTCGACGATCAGCGCACGACCCCTGCGGCCCACGCGCGGCACCAGATCGATTTCCTGCTGGCCCAAGCCGAGCACGAGCGCCGCTCCGGACGCATCCAGGCGGCCCTGGAGGCTTTGCAGCACGCCGAGGAGAAGCTTGCGAATACCTCGGGGCTACGCCCTCAGCACCGCCAGCTGCACCTGTTGCGGGCCGGGTGTTGGACAGACTGGCGCCAGCATGACGAGGCCGATAAGGAACTCGCCGAGGCGACGCGTTTCGAGGACCCGTCCCCCGCTCATTCGAAGGCATCCGACGCCGCTTCGGCCACACCGCACCCCCGGTCGCCGTCGCTACGAGAGAAAGCAGACCCGGCCACAGTGGAGGCGCTGCTCGACGGCCTGGATGCGCTGCCGACGCGAAAAGGGGAGCATGCCCAGGTGGCAGCTCAGGCTCTGGCTCCGCTGGCGGGGATTCCCGGACTGGAGCGGCACGAAGCCGTGCTGCTGTTGCACGCAGGCACCACGTTGACTCAGGGAGACGCGGCGTGTCGGACGGCAGCCGAGCGCTTCTTGCGTCGGGCCGTAGTGAGACTGCGTTTCTTGGAGGGTATGGGGTTGTGGCTGGCTCAGGCCCAGGTTACGCTCGGCCACTTTCTGGCGCATGGGGGCGACGACACGACGCGTCGTGAGGCCCTCAACCTGCTGACCCAGGGGCTGCAGGGCCTGGATGGTGAGCGGTTCCACATGCTGCAGCGCAGCCACCGCACTCAGTGGCTAATCGAGGTGGTGCACGATGCGTTTCAGTCGGCAGTGAAGCTGGCGGTGGAGCTAGAGGAACAGGCTCTGGCCGCCGATCTTATCGTGTTCTCCCGCATCGCCGGCGTGGTGACGCCCGGTGGGGATCAGCAAGCGGTTCCGCTGGTGGCGGTACCTCGTCTTCGTTACATCGACGGCGACGAATCCAGCCTGGGCAGCCACCTAACGTGTCGGCTACTGTGAATCCGGATCTGCTTGACGGGTACTCCTTTGTGAGGATCTTTTCGCCAATTACCCCCCGGCAAGACTGTTCGACCTAGGACTCAGCGGACTAGGCTTCCTACGATGCCTGCCCATCGACAACCCGCCGCATCCGTAAAGTTTATTCCCACCCCTCACCGCCTCTTGGCTAGGCACTTTACCGGTGAATAAGCCGCCTGCGAATAAGCCTCAATGACCCTGGACAACTCTATTCGATGCACATCCACCCAACTGGCGGCCACCGGTCTCAATACCCGGCCCCAACCACACAAACACCTCTGCCGTACCCCACCCACCGAGCCCACCCCCCCGTCAGCCAAAAGGACGACAAGAGTTCGGCGTAGACCCTGCGGCTCAAGCGCTTGTCGCAGGGCAATTGCATCCGCAAACCAGGAAACAAGGGATTAACACGTTTCAATGTTCGGAAGGATCTTGCACAAGCCTGTGTAGTTGCTTAACGTTGCGGCACCCAACCGCGGTGGGATTTTCGAGTAGAAAGGAGAAACTATGTCCTACAACGCAATCGCGCCCTGGGTGATGGGCATCATTCGAGCTTGCACTCGAGACTACAAGGCTTGGTACGTTGTGCCAGTCGTTGTTCTGCTTGCCTTAGGGGCCACCGTGTTCCTGGGCGCCATGGTGTACTGCATGGCCAAAGGGCAGGCGCTCGAGGTCCTCGTCGATCGAGGCAATGGGCAATACGGCCTGAAGTGCTCCTAGGTGAAGGCATGACTCATGATTGACATGTTCGAATTGATGCGAGCCAGTGGGATCATTCAAGTCCCAGCACGTGCGCAACGCCGAGGATCATACCATTTGGCATGGTACGTCGTTGCAGCGATTGTTCTCTTTGCGCTAGGCGCCACCATCCTCTTGGGCGCCATCGCCTGGTGCAGTTCCAAGGGTATGTACTTCGGAGCCGTGGAAACTATCAACGCCTGGAGCTATCGGGTTGGCTGCTTCTCGAAGTAGTTATCGCGTTCGGCAACGAAGCCACTAGTTGATGGCATTGAAGTAGCCAGCGTAGCACCGACCGCTACCTGACTTCCAAGTGCCAAAAATCATCGATGATTCCTCAGGGTGGGGGCTTGATCATCATCGAGACCCCACCCCTGAACAGTTTGAAACGGATCACCTGTTATGGAGCGAGTTACTAACAATCAAAGCGTTCAGCCGGGACTGGCTTTTAGGGGATGCCGAAAGTCGTACGGGCAATTGCAGGCCTTGAATGACGTAAATTTCGATGTTGCTTATGGACGTATTGTGGGGTTAGTTGGCCCCAACGGCGCCGGGAAAACTACCCTACTTCACGCTTTGATGGGATTAATTTGTCTCGATACTGGGCTTATTACATTAGATGGCGAGAACGTTCGGTCCGTTAAAGCAAAACAACGGATTGCTTTTATGCCCGATGACCTGCCTCGCCCCGGGAAACTATCGGGACGAGAAATGCTAGAGTTCACCTGTAGACTCTACGGGAGAAGACCGGAAGGAGTTGAAACTCTGGCGAGGCGCCTTCAGTTGAATAACCGCCTCGATCATCGGCTTGAAACCTACTCACATGGGATGCGGCGAAAGGTCGATTTCATGTCTGCCTTGTTGTTGCTGCCAGACATTCTGATACTAGACGAGCCATTCAGTGGCTTGGATCCAGGGATGGTGGCACTCGAGCAGGAGATTTTAGAAGAACTGAGAGATGAAGGGGTAGGAGTCCTTCTTTCATCCCATGATCTTGAACTCATAGAGTCCCTAGCAGATGACCTCGTCATGATCGACCATGGCAAGGTTGTTTTCCAGGGCACGACCAAGGATTTGGTTGCAAACGCCTCAACTGGCGACATTCGTTCGGCGTTCTTAACCCTGACGAACAATAGTGGAGGAGAAGGATGACAACAAGCAGTGGAAATAACGAACACACCGCAACCGCTCAATCTCTTGGGAAATCGCTCATAAAATACGGGTTCACCGGCTTCTGGGCAGGCATGATCGTGGCCGCAATAGCCTGGATGGGATGGCTGGCTTTTGTGTTTTTTACTTCTTTGGGTTCGGGACGCAGTGGGAGCCTTCTCGCAGCCGAAATCACAATGGATCCCAACGGCGGGTTCGAGATAATATTTAACCTTATGGCCTTGGCTATGTTCATCGTCATCGGCGCCATAGCAGGGGCAGCCATTGGCCTCGGGATTACATTCATCAGGTGGTCAAAGAAGTGACCGCGCTACAGGGTAGGCAATCACCGGCTCATGCCAACTCGTGGGCAGTTGTTCGCGACGTGCTCTGGTATAGCATGATGATCTGGTGGCGAACGCTCACTCTGCGGCTCAACAAAGGGCTTGCCTTCTTAATTGCAGTACTCCTGCTGACAGCACCAACCATACTATCGGGGTGGCTATATGTCACCACCAAGAGTTTCATATCCCCCATGGCACGCATGGACAGAATAGCGGATATTATCCTATTAAGTCTTTATTTGAGTTTCTTTTTGATCTGCGTTCTTGTAAAAACACTTCTCGCCGCTTTTGAACGCCTCTCACACGACATCCGGATTTTACTATCATACGCCCCATTGACCAACACTGCCCGCGCGGCCGTTCAAATAATCCCCGATTTGCTCCTAGTCTCTTATTTGAGCCTGAGCTTTGGACTGCCCCCAATTCTGGTCTTTGCACAGCACCATCCGTCCATGCTACTGTCCAATGCGATTTCTTTTAGCCTGTTAGTCATTTGCCTCACGGGAGCCCTGAACGCCGGGATTGAACGTATCCTACTTCAATTGACGAAGGATTCTGCAGCATCACGTGTCGGTGCCGCGCTTGTCTTACTTTTCCTTATCTGTGTCGCACTGCTCAGCCTCGCTGAGGCTATGAGGAAAAATGGACTAGACCAGCCTGAACTCGGTGCAATTGGAGCATTTATAGCGACTGGGGGAAGTCAAGGATTTCTAATCGGATCATTGGCCTTCTTCACAGGTGCCGGATGCGTTCTTGCCTGGGGTGTGCTAGAGGGTAGCGCCGTTCACGAACTGATGGGCGCGCAGTACAAAGTCCCCAAACCGCGCGTAGCGGATGGCTCCTTGGTGTTTGCCTCAACGGCCATTTTTTTTCGCGACGCATCCAATCGGATTGGACTTATCGCACTGGGCGCGCTCTGCGCACTCGCTGTGTGGATTGAAAACCTAATGCAACTAAAGCTAGTGGTAGTCATGCTCTCCGCGGCGATAGTGATGGCAATGAGTGCATCCGCACTTTATTCCTATGGTGGATACCTATCCATACAGTGGCGAGTACTTGCTTCCCCAAAGGCCTCACCTGCTGCGTTAACTTCTTGGATAATTGGCCATCTACTCGGAGGAGGACTGTGTTCTGCACTACTCCTTTCTCTAACGGCGGTCTTGTCCCCCAGTTCTTTCTCCATGGTTGATTCAACCACCATACAGCAGCTTCTTTCTGTGATTTTCATCGCCAGTGCTTTCAGCTTACTTGCTGGTCGCGTGCTGCCATATGATAAGGACGATATCGCCAGTTTCGCCAGCGCCTCCACCTTGGCTCTTGTACTGACCGGAGGAGCCTGGTGGGGCTTAAATGGTATAGATACATTACTTCAGCTAGTCATAGCTTTCCTATTCTTTACTGTTGTTGTGGGCGCGGTGGCCAAGCTTGAGGGACACCTGCACGATACCTTGTTAAACAAATGACTACCCCCGTTGCAACTTGGGCCGATCTTGGTAAGGTAATTTTTCGCGGCCTCACTCCGTGCATAATCACCGCCCTCGCAGTGCAGTTTATCCCTACTGAGGCTGTCAGATTTCTTCTTCTTATGATTTTAGGATTACTTGCCGGATCGTGGATACACGAGAGCGGGCATGTATTAGCTTACTGGCATGTCAGACGCAGCACGGATGAGGTTGGAGTTCGCCATTTTTTTGCTTTGGCATTTTCTGTCACTGTCCCATACCCCGATATTCGTCCGCGACTGGTAGCCTTTGCTGGGCCGTTCATACCAGGGGTGCTTGGCTGCCTATTATGCCTCCTAGGGATTCTTCTGCCCTCAAGCGAGTGCTGGGCAGTCGGCATCGCTTTCAGTATTCATCTTCTTGGACTGCTACCTGGAAACTCTGACGGCAATAGAATATGGCGCCTTGACACCTGAATAGGTCGCCGAAATGTGGTCGAACACACAGACAGCACCGAGGCTTATAGGGAGTGATGATGCACAAGCATCTGCCCCTGAATAACCTTCACCGAACAGTGCTATGTGCCCAGTGTGATGAATTGACGCCATCAATCGCATTCAGTGTAACTGATTCACATTTTCCCGGCGGGGTCAACCACCGGCCCTACTTCCAAAGGTGACGAGGAAACACCCCCTAGGAGCGTCTCCAGTTTCTTGCGACCCGGGTTGTGTCTTCCGATTCGCAAGATGCGAGCTGGCTCTAGCTTTAACTCGGAAACTCTTCGGAAATAGCTGCGCGGGGAGCATCGGGGCGCTAATGTGGCATCACACCTTATTACCGGAGCCCCCTCTACCCGGAGCAACGATGCTGACCGATGCTGAGATCGCCAACCAGGCTGTAACGCAGCCCATCACAGAAATCGCCGCCAAGGCGGGACTGCTGACCGAGGAGGTGGAACCGTACGGCTGGGACAAAGCTAAAATCTCCCTGAAGGCCCTAGACCGGCTGGCCGAGGCTCCCGACGGCAAGCTTATCCTGGCTACCGCCATGACCCCCACCAAGGCCGGCGAGGGCAAGACCACCGTGTGTGTCGGGCTGGCTATGGCGCTCGAACGCATCGGGCATCGAGCCATCGTCACGCTCCGGGAACCGTCGCTAGGACCCTGCTTCGGGTTCAAAGGGGGCGCGGCTGGCGGCGGCTATTCGCAAGTGCTGCCCATGGCCGATATCAACCTGCACTTCACCGGAGACTTTCACGCCATCACCGCCGCCCACGGGCTGCTGTCGGCGCTCATCGACAACGCCCTCCACCACGGCACCACCGACCTGGACCCGCGCCGCGTGGCATGGCGCCGCGTCGCCGATGTCAACGACCGTTCCCTGCGCAACATCGTGGTGGGGTTGGGCGCCTACACCGACGGCGTCACCCGCGAATCCGGCTTCGACATCACCGCCGC
>JBHAEB010000038.1:0-20579 GCA_041855345.1 Arachnia sp.
AACCCGGAACTCGATCTTGCCGCCCTTGATGTCGGTCACGGCCTTGGCGACGTCCATGGTCACGGTGCCGGTCTTGGGGTTCGGCATCAGGCCACGGGGACCAAGAACGCGGCCCAACCGGCCGACCTTGCCCATCATGTCGGGGGTAGCCACGACGGCATCGAAATCGAGGTAGCCGCCAGCGACCTTCTCGATCAGTTCATCCACGCCCACCTCGTCGGCGCCAGCGGCCTTAGCCGCCTCAGCTTTCTCACCGGTGGCGAAGACGAGGACCCGTGCCGTCTTGCCAGTGCCGTGAGGAAGGTTGACGGTGCCACGCACCATCTGGTCCGCTTTACGAGGATCGACGCCGAGACGAATCGATACCTCGACCGTCTCGTCGAATTTGGCCGAAGCCATTTCCTTAACCAGCTTCACCGCCGCTTCGGGGGTGTGCAACTGGAGGCCGTCGCGCTTGGTGGCGGCGGCCCGGTAAGCCTTGCTGTGCTTCATTTCTGGTTCCTTTGAGTTCAGTCAGCCTCTCGGGCTGATCCACCAGTTCTGGTGCGGGGGTCACTCCCCTACCAGGAGGAGCGTCACTCGACAGTGACACCCATGGATCGGGCGGTACCTTCGACGATCTTGCAGGCAGCCTCGATGTCGTTGGCGTTGAGGTCAGGCAACTTGGTCTGTGCGATCTCGCGGACCTGGTCCTTGGTGAGTTTCGCGACCTTGACCTTCAGCGGGTTCGCCGATCCCGAGGTCACGCCGGCGGCCTTCTTAATCAGCTCAGCGGCGGGCGGGGTCTTAGTGATGAAGGTAAACGTGCGATCCTCGTAGATGGTGATCTCAACGGGGATGACGTTGCCACGCTGGGATTCGGTGGCGGCGTTGTACGCCTTGACGAATTCCATGATGTTGACGCCGTGCGGACCGAGGGCGGTACCGACCGGCGGCGCAGGGGTGGCGGAGCCAGCCTGCAGGGCAACCTTAACGAGGGCTGCAACCTTCTTCTTGGGAGGCATGTTGGGTCCTTATTGGTTAGTTGTCGAACTGTCACCTCCCCGGCTGGGCCGCGAGGTGACGCAACGCGCCATTCTAAGTGGTCAGGACGGGTATTCCTAACCGACCTTCTCGACCTGCTTGAACTCCAGGTCGACGGGGGTCTCACGACCCAGGATCTCGACGAGAGCCCGGAGCCGCTGATGGTTGGCGTTGATCTCGGTGATGGTGGCATGTACCCCAGTGAAGGGACCATCGATCACCGTAACGGAGTCGCCCACTTCAAAGTCGACGACTTCCACCTTCTTCTTCGCGCGCACCGCCGGGCCGGACGACGCAGCGGCGACCTTGGCGACGACGGAAGGAGTCAGCATGCTGACCACCTCGTCCAGGCTGAGCGGGACGGGGGTCTGGCCGTGGCCGACGAAACCGGTCACGGAAGGGGTGTGACGCACCGCAGCCCAGGAGTCGTCGGTCAGCTCCATGCGCACCAGCACATAGCCGGGCAGCACGCAGCGGGTGACGGTCTTGCGGGTGTTGTTGCGCACCTCGACGACATCCTCGGTGGGGACAATCGTCTCGAAGATGTAGTCCTCCATGTTGAGGGAGGAGGCCCGGGAATCCAGGTTCTGCTTAACCCGGTTCTCCATGCCGGAATAGGTGTGGATGACATACCATTCGCCGAATTTCATCTCCAGCTCTTCACGGAGCTTGGCGATGGCCTCAGCTGTGGCGTCATCGGTCTCGGGGCTTGAGGGCTCCTCGGCCTCCGGTTCCTCGTCGGCTAAGGCGATTTCCTCAACGGGTTCCTCATCCTGGCTCAGCGGTCCGAGGTCGATTTCAACCTCGTCGCTGGCGGTGGGGAGTTCACCCAGATCAATTTCAAAGTCGTCGGTGTTCTCGCTCACGGGGTTCCTCCAAACAGCCTCAACAGGGCCCAACCAAAGCCAAGATCGAGTAGTCCGACGTAGGCGATCATGAACAACACGAACACGAGCACAACGGCAAACAACTTCGTCAGTTCAGGCCAGGTGGGCCACACGACCTTCTTCAACTCGCCAACAGATTGACGCGCGAACTGCGCCGGGTTCTTCGCCGAGTATGGGTCGCGTTCCTCATGGGTGGCCTCAGAACGCTTACGGGTGGGGGCGGTCTTTTTGACCGGGGCCTTCGCAGTTTTCCGCGCGACAGGCTTAGCTGCGGGCTTAGCCTGCTCTGAGTCGTCAAACTGGTCTTCCAGGTCGGCGATCACCTCGTCATCGGCGACGGGGTCAGCCTCGGGGCGCTCTTCCCCGTCTTGCTGAGTCTTGTCGTCGCTCACGCAGGTCCCTTTCGGTCAACAAACGAATCGGCCTGCCCACCCACAGGGTGGCAGGCCTACTGAAGCTTGGTGCTTCGCAGGGCAGGAGGGACTCGAACCCCCAACCTGCGGTTTTGGAGACCGCTGCTCTGCCAGTTGAGCTACTACCCTTCGGCGACACGACAGTAAAGCCGTTCTCGCCAAGAAGAGATGATACCCCATCTCGACATGGGGCAGAAATCATCCCTAGATAACGACACCGATGAGGTTGACTTCAGGGACCAGGGTGATCCCGAAGCGTGCAGCGACGCCTTCTCGGATCTCGCGGGCCAGGGCCAGGACATCCTTGGCAGTGGCACCGCCGCGGTTGGTCAGGGCGAGCACATGACGGGTGGATAGTCGCGCCGCTCCTTCACCGTAGCCAGGCTCAAAACCAGCGCGCTGGATAAGCCAGGCTGCGCTCGTTTTGAATCCGTCGCCAAACCGATAACGCGGCGCATCCTCCGGCAGGGTGGCGAGTTGTTCGGGGCTGAGGATGGGGTTGGTGAAGAATGAACCAGCTGACCACGAGTCATGATCGGCAGGATCCAGCACCATCCCTTTGCGAGCTCGGATGGTCAGCACCGCATCTCGTACCTGTACGGCTGGGGCACGCTGCCCCACCTCAATACCCAAGGCTCGCGCCAACTCTGGGTATTGGACGGGTTGGGCAAGGTCCCCGACTGGAAGTTGGAAGTTGACCTCAGTGATGAGATAGCGCCCTGGTTCCTGCTTAAACCGGGAGTCGCGGTAACTGAATCCGCAATCGGCAGCGGCGAAGCTGCGCCACTGCTGATCGCGCCGGTCCCAAGTGCGGACCCGCTGGATGAAGCTACCGACCTCGGCACCGTAGGCGCCGACATTCTGCACGGGAGTGGCTCCCACTGAACCGGGAATCCCAGACAGTGGCTCCATCCCTGAGAACTCGTGTGCCACCGCGTAGGCCACCAGATCATCCCAGTTTTCCCCGGCCGCGACGGTCAGTTCGGCGCCGAAACAACCGGTGGTGGCCGAGATACCTCGGCTTGCGATGTGCACGACGGTGCCGTCGAAGCCCTCGTCGCTGATAAGCACATTTGACCCGCCACCCAGTATCAACACCGGCTCACCGCGCTGGTCGCAGTCAGTTACCGCGGCGATCAGCTGCGCTTCGGTGGTGGCGCGGACGAAATGACGAGCGGGGCCTCCGATCCGGAAGGTGGTGTGGTTGCTGAGCAGCTCAGTCAATGCGAACCTCAGCCTTCGCAGCACCCAGCACCGCGTCATCGCCGCAGCTAGCGGTCAGCGCGATGGTCGCCAACCCATCAGCAATCGCAGTGACGACTCCGGTGTAGCTCACCTCAACTCCCTCGTCGGTGTCGGGGACCACGACGGGGCGAGTGAATCGGACACTGTAACTAACGACCCGGGCGGGATCACCGATCCAATCGGTGACGACCTTAAGCCCGGCACCCATGGTCCACATGCCGTGGGCCACCACCCCAGGCAGACCGATGGCTTGGGCGTGGCGGTCCGAGAAGTGGATCTCGTTGAAATCCGTTGAGGCCCCGGAATAGCGGACCACATCCGATCGGGTGATGGTCACTCGCAGCTCTGGTAGCTGCTGGCCGACGGTGATCTCAGGCATCGGTTGTCTCCTCCCGGGTGTGCATGAGGGTGGAACGGGCGTCGCATACGGGTTGGCCGTCGACGGTTAATGCCACCAGCACGGTGACAATGTCCAGGGCACCACGGTTGCGGACCCGCTCGATCGTCAGTGTCGCGGTGACATCGTCGCCGTCCCGCAGGGGACGATGGAAGGTGAAGCTTTGGTCGGCATGCACCGTGCGGAACAAGGCCAAGCCAAGTTCCTCGTCGTCGAAGAGCGCACCCCAGGCCTGGGCAGCGATCACTGCCGCGAAGGTCGGTGGCGCTATCGGATCGGCAGCCATATAGGCGGGGTTGTCGTCCTTCAACGCCTGGGCGAATTCAGCGATCTTGGCGCGGCTGACACGGTAGGCGGGGGCCGGCGGATAGCTGCGGCCCACGTGCTCGGCGGAAATCGGCATGGGGGAAGGCTACCGGGAAAGCGAAAAGGCCGCCCATAGGGGCGGCCACTTCTTGGGTATAGGTCAGCGGGTCTCGCGGTGCGCACGGTGAGTGCGGCAGCGGGGGCAGAACTTGCTCAACTCGATGCGATCAGGATCGTTGCGGCGGTTCTTCTTGGTGATGTAGTTCCGCTCCTTGCACTCGGTGCAGGCAAGCGTGATCTTGGGACGTACGTCCTGAGACTTCTTAGCCATTTCTGGTTCCCTTGTGTCGTGGCGCGGCTGCGCGAAACTGCGGCTTAGGTGGTGACGAGGGCGGGACTTGAACCCGCGACACAGCGATTATGAGCCGCTTGCTCTACCGACTGAGCTACCCCGTCCTATTCTTAACCAGGATTACTCCTGAGCAAGAACAGAGCCCCCATGCGGAATCGAACCGCAGACCTTCTCCTTACCATGGAGACGCTCTGCCTACTGAGCTATAGGGGCCAGCCGTCGCAGAACTTTACACGCACTTTCGCCGCCAGCGCAAATCACCCGCACCCCAGGGGGAAACTCCTTGTCAGGGTGCTTTAAGGGCCGCCACCGCGATCTCAAGGGCATCATCGAAGAGGGTTTCTCGTTCGCTGCTGGTCAGATCCGTGGTGTGATCGAGCAGATGATCGCTGGCGGTCAGCACTGCCAGCGCTTGACCACCATGACGGGCGGCCGCCGCATAAAGACCAGCCGCCTCCATCTCGACAGCCAAGGTACCCAACTCCGTCAGTGCCGGAATGATGTCGGTGCGTGGATGGTAGAAGAAGTCGCTGGTGTAGACCGGACCGACGTGGACGGCACGGCCTTGGCCATGGCGGGCGAAGGCCACAGCAGCCGCCATCATGTCGAAGGAGGGCGACAGCGACAGCGACACTCCGGGCAAGGCGACGGTAGCCACCGCCGAGTCGGTATGTGCAGCCGAGGCGATGATGACGTCGCGGACCTTCACCTGCGCAGCCATCGCACCACAGGTACCAACCCGGCAGATCCGGGTCACCCCGTATTGGGTGAACAATTCAGTGGCGTAGATACTCAGCGACGGAATGCTCATGCCGGAAGCCATCGCGGTGGCGGGAACCCCGTCGAGTAACCCCGTCCAGATCCCAATTCCTCGGACCTGGGAGACCAGGCGGGCGTCGGTGAGTCGAGTCTGCGCGATACGTTCAGCCCGACGAGGGTCGCCAGGCATGATGACCAAAGGGGCGATGTCACCTGGCGCGCAGGCGATATGTGGGGTAGCCATAGCTGCACCCTATCGACCGGAGGTGATGGCTGCGGGGAGGGGCAGCACGTTGTATGGCGATGGCAGCGCCCACTCCGGGTGAAAACACTAAGTCCCGGGCCAATCCGACCCGGGACTTAGTGGCAGGTGTTGGATTCGAACCAACGTAGCGTTAGCGACGGTTTTACAGACCGCTCCCTTTGGCCGCTCGGGCAACCTGCCTCACTGGCGAACCAGCGGGATGACACTATCAGGCAGTTCGATGCTGGGGCAAACCGCCGGTGGCATCCCGCTGTCCTGGTATGAGGTGTCGAGTCTGCGCTCATGCCGAGCCTCGTCGCCTCGGGCCAGAAACTTACCTGGTGCGGCCTGTGGCTGCCGGGGCTGGGCCTCGAGAAGAACTTCGAAGACGGGCTGCACCGGGCACTGCGCGCCGCTTTGCAACAGTGCCAGACCATGCATGCCGGGTTCTTGACCTCCTTGGAGGGCTAGGCCGAGACTGAATCTCTGGCGACGGTCAGCTCCGAAGGAATCTCCGCTGGGCTTAGTGTCAGTGCTTGTGATGTGCTCGATGGATCGCTGTGTGGGGCGGCGGCTTGGCCGGAGGAGCTCCACTAGCGTCAAAAGACCATGGCTACAGTGCCTGCGGTCAGCAGGGCTAGGCCTGCGACATAGCGCCGAGTGGGTCGCTCGCGCAGGATGAGCACGGAGAATGCGACGGTAACGAGGATGCTGAGCTTGTCGATCGGTACGACCACGCTCGCCGGGCCATCTTGTAGGGCGCGGTAGAAACAAAGCCACGAAGCGCAGGTAGCAATTCCAGAGGCCAGGATCAGGGCGACCTCCCGTCGCGGGGTGCGTCGCACGTCACCGAGACGGCCAGTCACTGCCACTAACAGCCAAGCCATGACCAGAACGATGGCGGTGCGGATCGCGGTGCCCAGGTTAGACTCGACGCCCTGGATCCCGAGCTTGCCGAGGATCGCGGTTAGGGCTGCGAATCCCGCTGACCCGAGGGCGTAGCCGAGCCAGCCACCACCGGAGGCGACTGCGGAGGGCAGGTTGCGGACGTCGTCGCGTTCCAGCATGAGAACGGTGCCGACACAGATCACGACGACCCCAATCGCCCCCAGCCAGCTGAGCCGCTCCCCCAGCAGCCCCAGTGCGAAAAGGACGGTCAATACCGTAGATAGCTTGTCGATCGGAGCGACCTTGGAGACCTCCCCGAGTTGCAGTGCCTTGAAGTAGCAAAGCCAGGACGCCCCGGTGGCGATGCCTGAGGCGACGAGAAACGCCAGGGTTCGGCCATCGATCCGGGCAATGTCCTCACCGGAGCCCACCAGGAAGGCCATTAAGGACGCGCCAGCAAGCACCACCGGGGTGCGGATTGCAGTGGCGACGGTGGAATCGGTATGACGTATCCCCGCTTTAGCCAAAACCGCGGTGAGGCCGGCAAATAGCGCAGAGCAACAGGCGAAGACCAACCACACAGGTACAGGCTACGCCCACTCGCCTAGCCATCGAATTCCGACAGACTCCGCGGCCACCGCCCGCGGCAGTGGCTGGATTGAGGAGTCACAGGTCCTTTTGAACGGCGAGCTGACTGCTCCATTCTGGGACCAGGTAGAAATGGTGCATGACTTTCAACCGCACTTCTATCGCGCGCGTAGTCACCGACCGCCCCGCGCGCTACGGCAAGCAGCTGGCCAGCCACTTCGGCAACAAGATCACTACGACCTGGGACGAGGACACCAAGACCGGCTCCCTGACGTTCAACCGCGACGGCGACACCACCGGCATAGCCGAGTTGAGCTGCGAGTCCGAGGTTCTCATCCTGAGGCTCCACTCCAGCGACGAGCACCTCGAACGCCTAGAAGAAGTCACCGGCCGGCACCTAGCCCGATTCGGCTCCAAGGACGCCCTCGTCATCACCTGGGTCCGAGACGACGGTCAGCCTGGCACCACGCAGGGCCCGGATCGGCCGGAGTGACGAAGGCGGCCGGTTTTGCCGTCATGTCACCACCAGTGGGACCCCAGGTACTGGACGATGGACGACCACGTCAACCAGAACCATGAGCTATCACCCCTCCTCCTGCATGGCAGCTGACAGCACCTGAACCGCGATCGGTCCAGCGTCCTTTCCTCCACGCAGGTCCTGGACCTTTTCGTCACCCGGCTCTACGACAACCACAACCGCGTATCTGGGGGCGGATGCGGGTGCAAATGCGATGAAAGTCGCGTTACTGAGGCGCCCGTCGAGGACATCTGATCATCGTCATCAGGCGCCACCAGTCGGCTCTCTCCTAGCCTGAGCCCACTGAGAGGCTCCTGTGCATTCAGCCACCGAGCCGCATCACACAATCGACTAATACCTAGTTCAGCACCAATACTCGCGAAATAGGGATGGCAACTGAATGCCATTGCTGAGGCTAGCGTCCCACTGCTGTCCCGCGTCAGGCTTTCTGGCAGGCCGGTTGTGAGGGCGTGATCGGTGTTTGAGAGTAGGAGGATGTGTCATGGGATGACCACCGAGGTTCAGTGTGGAGACTAAGACCCGGATCCTGTTGAGCGTGTTGGCTGGCGAGATGAGCGTCGCTGAGGCGGCTCGGAAGGAGAAGGTCTCTGAGCAGTCGATCGGCAGTGGAAGGCTGAGTTCCTCGAAGCAGGCAAGCCCCGTGCTGGCGGCCGGAAAGTCAGGACCGTCGGCCCGCAAAGGGGCCGAGGCCTGCTGTGTCGCGCGAGCAGCACCGGGCCGCTGTGATCGCGATGGCGAGCAAATATCCCGCGCGGGGCATCGCAAGTTCTGGGCCTTGGTCGGTCGTAATGGGCACCTGATATCGCCGTCGACGGTGCTGCGGATCATGGCTGATGAGGGGCTCTTGTTGCGTCCTGTCTACCAGAAACAGCGCACAGGGGCTGGCCAAACAACGCAAGGCCACGTTCGCCGCGCCACCCACAGGGCCGAACCCGGTCTGGCAGTTCGACTTCTCCGAGTACGAGACGACCGGTGGTGGGACCTGGCAGGTCGCAGGGGGTGCGGACTACTACTCGACGTACGAGTTCGGCTAGCACTGGTCACCGACTGCGAATCAGCACCGCGCGACCTCTGGGATCGAACTCGCCCTCCCGGAGGCCGAAGCGATGCTCGACGGCGTCAAGCTCATCGATCACCTGACCGATCCCACCACCGGTGAGATCGTCCCAATCACACAGGTCACCAGCAACGGCGGACCGTTCCACTGGTTCCGGTTCGAACACTTCATCGCAGCCCATCCCGAACTCAGACATGTCAGGACGCCCGGCCACAACTGCGTCCGCGAACGGGCCTTCCAAAGCCTCACGTACGAGCGGCTCCACCGCAAGCAGATCCACGATGCGCTCGACCTAGTCCGTGAAGCCGACGCCTACCGCATCGAAATCAACACCATCCGCCCGCACGAACACCTTGCCTGGAACCGGCCCCCACAGGTCTATCACGGCCTAGCCCACCCGACGACCCCCAACTATCCCGAGCCCGAAATCCTGCCAACTACTTGACACGGGACTGTCAACCACAACCACCTCCTTACAGATCAAGCCAGACCCACACACACCGATAATCAGGCAGACCCCCAGGCGGGGGTTTAGACGAGTCGACTCGGCTGTTTGACGGCACAGGCAGACGCTGTGTACGGTGTACGCAACCCTAGTGCGTACACCGTACACAGCACTGACTTGGGCGTCGGAAGAGGTAGAAATGGCACATCGACTCACTGCTACTGTCATCCTGATGGTGGCGATGCTCATGGATCTGATGGATTCCACCATCACGAACGTTGCGCTTCCAGCAATCAGCGCAGACCTGGGGGCCACGCCCAGCGAGTTGGAGTGGACCCTCGCTGGTTATGTGGTTGCTTTTGCGACGTTTCTTCTCACAGGAGGCCGTTTGGGTGACATTTACGGTCGCAAACGCATCTTCACTATTGGTGTTATTGGTTTCACGTGTGCTTCGGCACTTGTTTCATTGGCGTGGAGTGGTGATGTGCTCATCGCCGCCCGGGTCATTCAGGGTGCTTTCGCAGGCGTAATGGTGCCGCAGGTGTTGTCGAGCGTTCAGGTTATGTATGCGCCGGAAGAGCGAGGGCCAGTGTTCGGCATTGTTGGGGCGCTGAGTGCAATTGGCGCGATCTTAGGCCTCATCCTTGGCGGGTGGCTTGTGACGGCCAACGTGTTCGGTACGGGGTGGCGAAGCGTCTTCCTGATCAATGTTCCCGTGGGCATTGCCCTGACTGTCGCGGCGCTGTTGTTCATGCCGGAGAGTCGTTCAGAGAAGCCCATGCGGCCAGACTTGGCCGGTGTGGCGCTAGGCGCTTTAGCTGTGGTTCTTGTGGTGCTACCGCTCACGGAGGGGCGCGCAGTGGGGTGGGCTTGGTGGATCTGGGTGATGTTGCTGGTCTCTCCCGTGGCGGTCGCTATCTTTATTTGGCAGCAACGCCGTCGATCTGCTGGGACGGGAGGGCAGTTGCTGCCGCTCCCGCTCTTCAAGATCCATTCGTTTTCCAGCGGGTTGCTTGTGCAAGTGATTTCTTCGATAGGTCACGGCGGGTTTGCGCTTGTCTTGCTGTATCACATGCAGTCTGCTTTCCAGTTCACCTCGCTTGCGGCTGGGTTTACGCTGTTGCCGATCGCGGTCGGATCAATGCTTGGCACCCCGGTGGCCATGTTTCTCATGTCTAAGTTCGGGAAATGGACAGTGCTCATTGGCGGACTCCTTCAGGCGGCGTCCTATCTTTGGGTCATGTTTGTCATTGAGGGTGCCGGGACGGTTCTCAGTGGTTGGAGCTTGCTGCCGCCGTTGGGGTTGGCTGGCATTGGGATGATGGTGATGATTATGCCGTTGACCTCGATTGCGCTGGCGGAGATACCTCCGACTGAGGCGGGAGCTGCGTCGGGCACTCTCACCACTTTCGGCCAGGTTGGCACTGTGTTGGGTATTGCATTGGCTGGTACGGCGTACTTTGGAGTAACTGGTGAAGCTGGCAATCAAAATGTGAATGCAGGCCTGTGGGTCGTCATAACTGCCTACGCCCTTGCTGGTGTCATCGCACCGATCGTGATGCCCAAGCCGTCGGTCTACCAGCAGAAGCAGGAGGTGCCGTCCGTCTCCGACTGAGAGACACTTGTCTTCGGGGTTGACGCCTCTCCCCTCCTGGTAATTGATGGGGGGAGGTGAGAACCCCCTATCTGATGATGTCAAGGCGTGAAGGCAACATGGGGTTGGCCGGTTAGGAGGCGGAGAAGGCTTCGGTGGGGGTGCAGAAACCGAGTCGGCGACGGGGACGGTTGCTGATCGCCTCGGCGGAGACGGTGCGGCCGCGCGCATCGGAAGAGTTCACCATACGGTTCAACACTGGGGTCTGCGGCTTCCAGACGCAAGCATCCTGCGATCTCGCCTAAGCATCCACGACGCTGCCACATCCGCGCTCACACCCCTGACAGCCGCGGATCTTCATCGAACTCCGCCACAACTTATCGGAAGAACACCAACAGGCAACGCCCCAGATGAACCGCGACCCTAAGCACTCCCCAACCAGCCTTCGACACTGTCGCTAACTCCAACCGACCCAAGAACCCCCAACCCCGCCACACCATCCAAACTCCAAACCCGAACCCCACCAACAGGGGGTGTTGCTACGACGCCATGACACCACCACTGACACCAGTAATCAGATAGTCCTGATTACTGCCGACTGGGCAAGCCAGCCTCACACCTCTTCGATCTAAAACCAACTAGATACCCCAACACCGCCATGAATTAGCCTCGATGCCCGCTATATTACAGCCATATAGGACTATCCAAGTGCCATGGGAAACAGTGATCTGAACCATAGCAGATTCCCTCCGGAGGGGTGTATTTAACGAGAATTATAAAGAATTTCAACCAAAGGGTTCTGCCCTAGGGGATATGCAGCACACTCTTTCACTTTTCATGGCGACACCCCACTCTTGTCATCACTGTTTTTATCAATACTAGGATAATTCACCTCAATCCCCGCAATAATCCAGTCGAGACCGAAGTCCATATCTTGCTCTTCACCATCCTCCAGAAGACCGGCAATGAATACACGTTTCGCCATCGGGAAAGATGTGTCATCTAGAAGAGTAAGAAGCCAGGGCATCGCCTGCTGAGATGAGGACATGGTTCGCATGCGCAACTCGCGTCGCAGATAAGCAACATGGCGGACATGCCCTTCAATAAGCAGGGCGGCATCTAGCATGTGCTGGATACTTAATCCGATCCTGTCAAGCGATTGCAGGATGCGCTCGAACCAAAGCAGCCGATTCGGGGTAACCGATACCCCCACCAGAGGAGAATCAAGAAGCCAAGGGTGCTGGCGATAGCGCTCAGCCAGTCCGTTCGCCCACAACTCGATACTGGCACGCCAGTCCTCCGTCGCGGTGATTGCGTCCGGTGGGGGGCCGAATGCCGAATCAACCATGAGGTGGATCAGGTCCTCCTTAGAATAGACGTGCCGGTAGGCCGCCATCGTGCCCACCCCGAGGCGCTCACCCAGTTTACGTAGAGATAACCCCTTTAACCCGTATTCATCAGCAATCTCGATGCCAGCCTGAACAATGCGACCAATACTGAGCCCTTCCTTTACGGGCAGGGAATCATGCAATTGCCAGGACAGACTAACCCAGCGGGGTGGTACTGAGTCGGGCACGAGACCTCCTACATGGCGACACCACAGAAAACTGTGGATACAGTGTACATTCGACAACGTTTTCGCGCATCGTGCGCCGCGATCGCGACTGTCTGATAAACAATTAGGATGGCGCTGTCACGCAGGTACCATCCTATCCATTACCCCATATAGAGCATGCGCTAGAGCACCCTGAGAAGCGCCTCGATCAGACCCAAGACCCGTGCTCGGATAAATGTCTACCGTCCTCAGCGCGCACCGTCTTCTTGAGGGCATCGACCGCAGTACGGGTCTTCATCCACGAGCCGACCACAGTAACCTACAACTCGGTTGGGGAGCACGTCCCTGACAGCACACAGGTACACCCCCGCTGCGGCCTAACACACACCTCCGAAAAATTCAGGCGATTCATTCGGCGCCGACGGCGCGCACCGGCGACCGACCATCTCCGACGGCCGTTGCGCAGCAGGATCAGCAATAGTCGTGCGCTTCTGCTTGCCACGACGTGTCCCTTCCAGTCCCGCACCATTTATGAGCCGTCACACCCGTGCAGCGCTCCATCGCGATCCGGGAACCGCCTAGCCGTGGGAAGACAGGGCGAACTTTGCGGGGCTTCGGTGATAGTCGGAAAAGCCATGCTTACTGGCGCGTCAACCGGGCCGCTGCCTGCTGAAGGTGGTGGCGCACGACGGCTCGCAATTGGTCGTTTGGATACCTTTCCGGTGTGGTGGTCGCCTGCAGGGTGAGCCCGTCGACCAGCGTGTGTAACAAGGCGGCCTCCGCCTCCTGAGTGGGGTGGAGCGGTACGGTGGTGTCGATCGAGCCGGTCTGTTCGTCGCCGGCCATGGCCTCCAGATCCACGATCTGCCGCCCTGTCAGGTCCGCAATCACCGCTCGGCAGATCCGACGTTCGCCTTCCCAAGCAGTAAGCCGGATACCGTCTAGCGCCGGGTCCGCCTGGGCACGGACCAATGTCGCCAGGAATACCCGGCATTCCCCGGTTCGTCGCTCATCCAACGGCAACAGCTGTTCGAGGATCAGGGCTGCCCGATCGAGTCCCGGTGGGTTTGCCCTGAGAACTTCCAGGATCCTCTCTACCCCCGAAGCCAACATGGCCTGGGCGGCGAAGCGCAGCAGTTCGTCCTGCGATGAGAAGTAGTGCCGAACAGCGCCGAGCGACCATCCCGCCTCGGCTGCGACGGTTCTTGCGGAGGCGGCCTGCATGCCGTCTCTGGCGATGACGCGCCATAGCGCGCGGGCGATCTCTGCGCGGCGGTTCTCGTGGTCCACAATTTTCGGCACCCCGCTATCTTGACACAGTTGTGCTGAATAAGGCACCGTTGTTACAACACAGTTGTGCTTTTATGATTCTCGGGAGGGCATATGACGCTTGCAATGATTCTCGGGCTCGTCGGGCTGGCTCTGGTGGACAGCACCAGCCTGGGAACCCTGGTGCTTCCCTTGGCCATGCTGAGCCATGATCGGGTGCGGCCCGGCCGGATGCTGCTCTACCTCGGCAGCATCGCTGTCTTCTACTGGGTGCTCGGCGTCGGTTTGCTGCTGGGAGCGGGATTCCTGGTGAAGGTCTGGGAGGGCTGGGCTGATACCGACACAGCATCCTGGGTAGCCCTAGTGATCGGGGTGTTGATGCTGGCAGGCAGCTTCTGGCCAGACACCCCGTGGGCCAAACGGCGCAGGGCTGCTCAATCCGGTGGCGGGCGCCGCACCCAGTGGCAGGAACGTTTGGTCGGTGATGGCTCCCGGCCCCGAACCGTAATCGCCGTCGCCGTGGCTGCCGGCCTGGTGGAGGCGGCCTCCATGCTTCCTTACCTTGGCGCCATCGGAATCATCACGAGTAGCGGGTTGGGCCTACCTGCCAGCCTCGTCACCCTCACTGGGTACGTTTTGGTCATGGTCGCCCCGGCCCTCGCCCTGCTGGGGCTGCGCATGGCTCTGGATACTCGGATCAGCCCGCTGCTGGCTAGGGTCAACGGTTTCCTTGCCCGGCACACCTCCGGCGCCGTGTGGTGGATCGTCGGAATCATCGGCTTCTTCCTTGCCGCAGACTCAGCCACCAGGCTCGGTCTGTTCGGGGGATGACGCGGCGAGACTGGCCAACCCGGCCCCGCGGTGAGTAACCCTTGGCTCGCTGTCGATCTGAGGCGATCGGCTCCGTCATAGGGTTGAGGCCCGCACCGGTCCGCCAACGAAAGGTGATCGAAATGAAGTACGTACTGCTGATGATGGCCAACATTGACGGCCCGGGCTGTGAGCCTGCCGCCAAGCAGAAGTTCATTGACTTCGACGACGAGCTGAACCAGGCCGGAGTTCTTGCGGGCGGCTTCGTGCTGGACGACCCGGAGCACAGCACCTCGGTGGTGAAGGCCTCGCGTGAGGCCGAGCCGGTAGTGACGACCGGGCCATACGCGGAGACCCGCGAGTTCGTGGGCGGCACCTACATCATCGATGTCGCCAACCTGGACGAGGCGCTGGCGTGGGCGGCGAAATGCCCGGGAGCCATCGGCGGTCGCGTCGAAATCCGGCCGCTCGTCGAGTACTGAGCATGGCCCCCGAACTGCCCGATGAACTGTGGTCCCGGCTGTATCGGGAGGGCTGCTCCCGGCTGCTGGCCACGCTGGTGCGGCGGTTCGGGGACCTCGAATTGGCCGAAGACGTCGTCCGCGACGGCGCAGGTCACATCGTGATGCATCTCAAGGAAGTACCCACTCCAAGAGTCGACAAGGCCATCGCCGTAGTTCGGGAGTTTGCCAAGGCGAACAAGGTGACGCTCGTGGCGGGAACGGCGGCGGCCGCGCGCATCGGAAGAGTTCACCATACGGTTCTACACTGGGGTCTGCGGCTTCCAGACGCAGGCATCCTGCGATCTCGCCTAAGCGTCCACGACGCTGCCACATCCGCGCTCACACCCCTGACAGCCGCGGATCTTCATCGAACTCCGCCACAACTTATCGGAAGAACACCAACAGGCATCGCCCCAGATGAACCGCGATCCTACGCTCTGCCCAACCAGCTTTCGGCGCTATCGCTATCTCCAACCGATCCGAGAACGTCAACCCCCACCACACCACCCAAACCTCCAAACCCCCACCAACAGGGGGTGTTACTACGACGCTATGACACCACCGAGGAGTAGAGACGCTTCTGGTTCTCCAGCAGAACCGGTAGAAAAACCTCACCGCGCTCAGCCGAGATGACTTCAACCAGTTGTTGCAGTCGTCGTCTCACCTGATCCGCGAATACCTGGGTATCGAGCGCATCCACGGGCTCTTCGGGTAGGTCCGTCTCCAGCAGTAGGCGGCTTGCGGGCACCTGCTTCACATAGGCTCGGCCACGCTTGGTGTCCAACATCTGCGGGTGAACCGAGATGCAACCTCCCAGGGCAATGAGCCGGGTCAGCTCATCACTGGTGCCCCCAAAGCGATGTAGCACCGGAACGATGGGGCAGTCGGTCAGGGCTAGCTCCTCAAAGAGATCAAGTACCGCACTAGCTGACCGGACGGCATGCAGAGACATCACATAGGGCTGCTCTGCCGACTGCCCGGCAGCCGCCTGACGCACCGCCGCGAAGATACGGCGCAGAGCACTTACCTGCAGGTCGGCAGGTGAAGTTGCGAGGCGGCGGGGCAGATAATCCAGGCCTATCTCACCAATAAAGCGAGTGCTGGCCACTTCAGCTTCAAAGCACTCAAGTTCACTCTCAACCTGCTCTGGCGAGGTCATCCACCAGGGATGAAAGCCCAGGGAGAGAAACGGGCCTGAATCATTTGGGGCCAGTCGGTTCGCGAGTTGCCGATTCGAAATCTGGCCCTTCGACTCCCGACTGCCCCATGGAACTGAGCCTTCCGGGGCTCCTGACGGGGCAGTAGCGTCCCGAAGCTGAAGGTAGGCAGAGGGCAGCAGGGTCTGGGCAACGACCTGGACGTCTTGCCCTAGCAAAGCCTTACAGAACCCGGGGCGAAGCTCCGGGGCCAGGAAGTCATAGTGAAAGTGGGTATCGAGCAGCATGCTATCGGGGCCGGGTCGCGTTTTTGCCCGACGTGTTCTGCTCACCGGGCAGGAGGCCAAGGTAGGGCGGTGTCGGAATCTTTTCCATACCGGCCAGCTGACGAATAACCTTACCGGCTAACATCTGGCCCATGATCGGAGGCATATAGCTCATCGACCCCAGGCTCTCACCCTTGGTCTTACCTTCACCGATCTTCTCAACCTTAAAGGGCAGTTCGGTGGAAAAGAGCACTTCAAGACCATTAATCTGCCGCTTACGGCATTCAACGCGAATTACCCTAGACAGCGAACAGTTGTAGGTTCTGCCAATGTCACTAAATTCCAGCATGGTGGGGTCAAGGCGATTAGCCGCACCCATGGAAGCCACCAGATTCAAACGACGCTCAGCAGCCCACTGGTAGATAGCTAGTTTCTGGGTGATGGTATCGATACAGTCAATGACGTAGTCGGGGCGGGGGAATTTGTCTAGGGTCTCAACCAGATTGTCGAGAGTCAGGAAGATCCGCTCGGCGGTCACGTTGCAGTCGGGCTGAATCTCCTTGATCATGCCCGCCATAACCTCCGCCTTGACCTTGCCCAGGGTGGAGGTAAAAGCCAGGGCTTGTCGGTTGATGTTGCTCTCTTCCACTACGTCTCCGTCCAGCACCTGCAGGTTGCCCACCCCACCGCGGGCCAGGGCCTCAGCGCAAGCAGACCCCACCCCACCTAAGCCAATAACCATGACCGTGGCGTCCTGAAGCTTCTGCAGGCCTTCGTCTGTAACAAGTAGTCGCAGCCGGGCAAAGCGTTCGCTCTCAACACCCATGGGGTTTCCTCCGAAGTCTTGGGTCTAGCCTGACATTATTCATTACATGCTTGCTGGCGTTGATGCACCTGGCGCTTCAGCAGGCACTTTGTCGGGTGCGTGCGGGCGCTGTCCTAGAAACGGTGTAGTGGCACCAACGCCCATCGGGGCAGGAGGAGTCATGATGACCGAGAAATACCGCCACGTACACCGCTAACCGGGCACTCCTACCCAGGCTGTGCAGAGGCCGGGGGTGCTCCGCAACCTGAGCTACGCCACAGCAGATCGGTCGTCGCTGTCGCCTGCTCGACCCGCCCCGGATCCCTCGATCACTCCTGAAGGCTGGACAGGCCTAGGGCTTGATTTGGGTCCACTAGTCGAAAAGCGGAAGGTCCAAGTCGTAGGCCAGGATTACCGCCCGGGCCAAGGCGGCCTCCTGGGCAGGTTTGAGGAAACCGATTGTTCGTCCGAGTAGATCAGTCGGGATCGTGACGACGTTGTCGAGTGAGATCGCGCCGTCATGGTCGAGGCCGTTCTCTCGCCCTACCGGAACCTCGCTGGACAGTCCCTTGACGGTGGTGGTGATCGGCGCAATCGTCACCTTGGTCATCGCAGCCCGGGCGGCCTCACGGGTCAGCACGACAGCGGGCCGCGTTTTGTCAAGCCTTACAAGGCAGATTTCCCGCACTGGTCAGTCCTCAATGCTGGAACGCGGTACAGACCATGCCACCAGATCATCGAGTTCATCGCCGGGACCCAGCTCTCGCAGGATCGCCGCGTCACGTTCAGCGGCTTGGCGTCGCATCTCACGTTCCAAGGCCTGCGACACCAAGGCCGCGCGGCTCGGCGCCTTGCCCGCGGCGACAGCCTCGTCGAGGAAGGCGACCATCCGGTCTGGGAGACGGACGGCGATCTGGATCGTCATGGGAAGAATCATACCGTCATAAATCCCAGTTTGGGATCGCTGCAGGTGTTGCGGGCGTGCCAGGCCCTTCGCTCGCTGGGGGAAGGAGGGTCAGGAATAATCCGCTAGGACGCGACGGTTGAGACCATCGACCGTAATCATGCCGCCGTGGGGCACGATCCACTGGGGGCGGGTGTGCCCGAATGGGATGCCGACACACACGACGGCGTCCGGGTTATAGCGCCCGACCACGTCGATGACCACGTCTCGCTGCTCAGCTCGCAACCGGGACCGCTCGGCGGCATCCGGGTGCCGGTCGAAGTTGGAAACCGGAGGTCGAGCCACGAGCACGGCGTCCACAGCCGCCAGCAGCCCCCGCTCCCCCAAGCAACGCAAGATCCAGCCAACGCTCTGGGCCGACAAGAGCAGCTCCGAGGTCTCGACGAGCAGTACGCCGCCGTCAAGGACGTGAGGATCAGTCGGGAAACGGCCCGCCGCGAGCACCCATTCCAGCACCTCAAGACAGCCACCCCAACTCGGGCCGGTCACGACGCGGGCGGGGCCAGCCCAGGTCCATTGCTCGGTGGGTTCGCGCTCACCGAAGGCGGTGAGGGCACGCGGGTCCTTCCAGTCGAGGCCGTAATCCTCAGATTCAAGGGGACGGGTCAGTTCGAGTGTGTCCCCGGTCAGGAGCGCCGCCCGCAGCGATCGGGCGTGCTCGTCGTCGACTTGGGGGCCAGGCCCCAGATGTACCTGCGTCGCGCCGCCATAGAAACTAACGACACCCTGGCTCCACAGCCATTGATGCAGATTCGTGTTATCGCTGTAGCCGAGGAACGGCTTCGGGTCGCGCCTAACTGCTTCGGCATCCAAGTGGGGAATCACCGTGATCTGGTCGTCACCGCCGATGGTAGAGACGATGGCGCGAATATCAGGATCAGCAAACGCCGCGTTGAGGTCGGCCGCGCGAGCCTGAGGCGACGCCCCCAACAACCGCGTGGTTGGATACTCGACCGGAACCAGACCCGTGACCTCGGCCAGTCGACCCAGCGCTTGCTCGTGAATCTCGGGCGCGAAGCCGGGGGCGGCGAACGAAGGGGACAGCACCGCGACACGGTCCCCGGCACGAGCCTTTGGAGGGTGAACAAGCATGTCTTCATCCAATCATGGCCAGCCGCGTTGGGTAGGACCACGGAGCAGTCCGGCTGGCACAATGGGGCTCGTGAGGTTGCAGGCCAACCCCACGGTGGCGCTCAGATACGAGGAGTAAAGATGGCGGCAGATAGCTCATTCGATGTGGTCAGCAAGGTCGATCGACAGGAGGTCGATAACGCGTTGAATCAGGCCGCGAAGGAGGTCTCACAGCGCTTCGACTTCAAGGGCACAGATTCCTCCATCCGGTGGTCTGGGGAGGCCATCGAGATCGAGTCCAGCGGTGAGGAACGCGCCAAGGCGGTCTTGGATGTGTTCCAATCAAAGCTGATCAAGCGCGGGGTTTCGTTGAAGGCTCTTGACGCTGGGGAACCGCGGCTCTCCGGCAAGATATGGAAGATCACCTGCACCACCAAGCAGGGCATCAAGCAGGAAGACGCCAAGAAGATCTCCAAGCTGATCCGCGACGAGGGGCCCAAAGGCGTCAAGGTGCAAATCCAGGGCGACGAGCTTCGTATCTCGTCGAAGTCCCGCGACCATCTGCAAGAGGTCCAGCGGATGATCAAGGAAGCCGACTACGACTTCGCGGTGCAGTTCGTCAACTACCGCTGACGCCAGGGCCTGTGTAGAGCCGATACGTGTCGCACTACCGTCGAGTCATGCTTCGACGCATTCTGGCCACGGTCTTGGCCCTGATCTGTGTACTTGGTGTCATGCACGTGGGACGCGCTACGTTGCCCAAGCTCCGCGGGTTCGATGTGGTGTCCTCACAGGTGGGATGGCTCAGCCACACCGCTCCGCGGGCGGCGAGCGAAATGCAGGCACTGTTCCCCGAAGGTGAGTTCTTCACGTGGGCGCTCACCGGACTTGCCGCCGGAAACCTAGCTCGGGCGGGGCACGATGTTCAGGCGCATCTGGAGGTATTGGAACGCGCTATCCAGGCGACAGGGCAGCCCGCCGTCGCGAACCGCTTCGGGCACAACGAACCGCTTCCCCACGGGGTCTTCTACCACGGTTGGCGACTGCTGCTTCTGGTGGATCGAGCTGCGCTGACGAGAGACCCCAGTCACGTGACGGAGATGAACTCCGAGGCCATGGCCATCATCCAGGCTCTCGAGGAGAAGCTCTTCCCAACGTCGTATCCCGGTCAGGCATGGCCATGCGACGCGGTCGTCGCGTTGGCGGCGGTCCACCGAGCCGAGGCTCTCCAGCCAATCGAAAACCTCGACGAGGTGACCGAGCGCTGGTTCGATGCCACGACTCAGCACCGCGATCCCGTCACGGGTTTGCTGGTCCATCAATTGGGTCAAGACGGTTCGCGGGGATCATCGCAGTCAATCATCCAAACGTTCCTGCCCGACATCGACCCTGAGCGTGCCGCCGTGGAGTGGGAGCGTTACAAACAGCACTTCCTTGCCTCCC
>JBHAEB010000039.1:0-13581 GCA_041855345.1 Arachnia sp.
CGCACGAACACCCTCAAAGCTAGATCCTCCAGCCCACAGCAATCCACAGCGAAGACCCCAGATAAGAAGCAGAGCTAGATTCCCTACGTACAGTGCAAGAAGTCCCCACCTATCGTGCAACCGCGGTGGAAGCTCAGCTTCCACCGCCCTAAACCACCGCACGAACACCCTCAAAGCTAGATCCTCCAGCCCACAGCAATCCACAGCGAAGACCCCAGATAAGAAGCAGAGCTAGATTCCCTACGTACAGTGCAAGAAGTCCCCACCTATCGTGCAAACGGGGTGGAGGCCTTGGCCTCCACCCCGTCACTGGTGCTCTTCCCTCACAGAGCTCACGAGTTCACAGTTATTCCTCAGTGAGCTGCTTCGTAGGCAGCCATCACGGCAGCCGGAATTCGACCGCGGTCACTGACCTCGTGACCCTGGGACCGGGCCCAGATGCGGACATCATTGGTTGAAGGGCCGTCGGCAGGACGACGGCGAGCGCGGGCCTTCGCGGCTCCACGAACACGGCGGCCAGCGGCAGTGAAGGGCTCCAATGCGGCGACAAGTTTAGTGATGTTGTCCTCGCTGAGATCGATCTCGTACTCCACACCATCGAGGGCGAAAGTGACATTGCGAGCAGCGATGGTCTTGTCGATATCGTCCTTGAGGACGACCTGTACTTCGCGGGCCATGGTAACTCCTAATTTTTCGGGATTGCACAGTTTTGCGCTCGGGACGCGATCAACAATACATGAGTACTTAGGGGAAAGAAACCGAAAGTGAACCGCGTACTATCCGGGTTTGGGATCACGCTATTGTCTTGCCACCCACAAAGCACCCACCATTGGTGTCAGCCATCCGTCTTGGCCGAGCACATTGTTTCTGGAGCACACCTGGGATAACCGTGACATTACCCGGCCTCGATGCCCGCCGAACCCCTGCATCATGGCTGCGACTAGGCCTTCACAGCGTGGCCTTGGGGATCCGCGGGGATAGCTATGATCAGCTTTCTAGCCCCTGTAGCCGCCTTCTTTAAGCACTATCCATGGCGATTGCAGACATCTTCGCAGCACACGCGGGAGTGTCCTATTCGAGGTCAGATCGGCACAGGTTTCAGCAACCATCTTCACGCTGCAGCAGCTCCGGTGAATGGGGATTTAGCCAATTCCCAGGGACACCACGAGGCAACAGCGACCACCCTTTGCCTCATTGTCTCCGAACCTCCTATGCATCTGTGTCCCCCAAAAGGACGACACGGATTCGTGCGTTGTTGTTAATCATCAACACTGAACATGAATCAGCCAAAAGGATGACAGCGATTTCTTATCCACGACTTATCCACTTCACATCATCGGGAATCAGCCTCACGACCCTCAGCCCCCAACCAATAGGCGCACCGAGAACACCATTGAATCGAGACAGCGCCTACCCGCTGCTGGCTGCCCCGCGGCCTGGAATGGGAATAGCACCCGCAATAGGCCGATACGGGGCTCCACAGCACCTATCACGATGGCTTAGGTGATCGCAGCCGCAGCCCAACTGCCGACGCCTAGGCGCCCGCTCAAGGCAGGAGCAGCTTCGGATTACTGTCACAACCCCGCTGCCGAATCTTGAGGCGGTTCTGCGGCCTCCTAGGGGGCGCTATCACCCAGCTGAGGCAGTGAACCCCTTGAGCCGGCAACCAGCTATCGGGCGGTGCCCTTGCAGCCACAGCAGCCGACGGTCACACAAAAAATCCCCGATCGCCTCGGTTGGAGGGATCGGGGATGCTGCGCGCTCAGAGCGAGGAGACTAGGCCTCCCGGGCTAGGGGCTCGTCGTAGTGGGCCAGATTCAGCTGCGACAGCTTGATCATGGTGGGGGCGTCGTCGTCGCCATCCCACAGTTCAATCACGTGGTCAGCGCCGATGACCCGAGGCAGCTCAACCACATTGCTGGGATCCTCCTGAGCCTCGACGGCAGCCAGCTGCTCCTCAAGGGCCACGATCCGGGTTTCTAGTTCGTCAATGCGTGCCTGTCGCTCAGCGACCTCACCCCGTAGCCAGGCCGCATTCCCGCGCATCGTGCTGAGTTCTGCATGGGCGGAAGCCAGCTGGCTACGTAGCCGGGCGATCATGGCTTTGAGATTCTGTGCCCGCTCATTAAAACGGTCGATCATGGCGATCGATTCGGCGTGGTGCCGCTCCGCCTGATCCTGCCGCAGCGAGATCTGGCGTTTGATCTCAGCTCGATGCTCGGCACGTTCGCGTCGCAATTCCTGCCATGCCACAAACACAGCTACTGAAGCCAATACCACCCCGGCAACAGCACCGATACGAACCAGCCAGATTTCACCGAGCAAGGATGCGGCGACCACGACGAAGGCGACGGTCAGGATGATGATGGCGGTGGTACGCTCCGAAGAGTTTTTGGCGACATGGCGTGCAGACATGGGGACAGGGTAACGCTTGACGCCTACTTTTCCATGTTCGAAACGCCAAAGGTGCATGACCTTTGTTAAATATCTCACGCCGCGGCCGGGCTGCCTTCGTTGTCTGGGCCGTTGGAATCGGAGTGATCAATCATGCAGGCGCGTTCCAAAACCCAACCCGCCCAGGCGCACAACATCGCAGCCGCAATCGTGGCAACCCCCACCCACACCCGCGCTGCTGGCAGTTCAGCAGCCATGGCAGGCAAGAATCTGCCTACATAGACGGCATGGGCTCCAGCGAGCAATGCCCCAGTAGCGATCAGCGACTTCGCCATCACCACTGCACGCACAGCTTCTCGTGCCGGAAGTTGACGTTGTTCTAGCCGTTTGGGAATGGTGCGGGCATAAATGAAGGTGGCTATTGCCAGCATGACCAACAAAATCGGCACACTCCACGGCACCACAGGCGCAAAAACTTGCATCACATCTGCAATGCCCAACGCGGCCCCACACAGCAGCGCCCCGGCAAGAGCCGCAGTAGCCACCTGCTTCCCCGTCGTCGGGGTCAATGATTTACTCACGGTCGGCGGGGGTGAGCAATGACGATGTCCTCGCGCAACTGCACACCGGAACGGTCGACGCTATCGAGCAGTGAAGCAATGGGGCCATGGCCCGGCAGTTCCCCGGTGGGATCAATCTCATACCACGGCACCAGCACGAAAGCGCGTTGATGGGCACGTGGATGGGGCAAATCAATAGCGTCGTGGCTGATGTGTTTGCCCACCATGATGACGTCAATATCGAGGGTGCGGGGACCATTGGGGATCTCGCGCGTACGACCAAAGCCGCCTTCGATTGCCTGAGCACGATCCAGGATTGTCAATGGCTCCAAGGTAGATTCCGCGACGACGACGAGATTGAGGAAATCGTCTTGGGTCGGCCCAGGGCCTTCAAGCTTGGTCTGATATACCCCAGAGACATCAACCAAGATCAGATCTGGTGTCTCATCGAGCAGTTCCACCGCTTTGGTGAGAATCGCGGCGCTATCGCCCAGGTTGGATCCCAGCGACAGCACCACCTTGGAGATTGGTCGAAGGTTGCCGAGGGTATCGACGTCAATATCAAAGGGCGGGTTCGTCATGGTTACTCCTAGTGATACTCACACTGAGGTCAGCGAACTCGTGACTCACGGGTGCTTCGGGCTTATGGACGGTGACACGCACCTCCCGCACCAGCGGAAAGGCCAAGCAACGCTGGGCGATTCGCGCGGCTAAGGTTTCAATGAGATCACAGGGTGGGCCCTCAATGACGGCGACAACCTCGTCGGCCACGCTCGCATAGTTCACGGTCGCTGTGATGTCGTCCTGATCCGGGAATGGCAGTCGCAATTCAAGGTCGACCACAAACCGCTGACCATCGCGCCGTTCCTGCGGGAATACCCCGTGGTATCCCCGAGCGGCGAGTCCGGTGATGCGGATGGTGTCGATGAGGCTGCCCTCCAATGCAGTGACGTCAGGCCGAGAATACCCCGCCCAGACAACGAGTCAGTTCGGCACCGACCGCGATGGCATCGGCTTGCATGGACACCTCGTGGGTGCGAACCGCCCAGATCCGGTGTTGGGCGCACCATGCCGAGATCGCGGCGGTGGCAGCGTCGCGACCTTCAGGCTCCCGGCCACCAAGCAACTCCCCAAGGAAACGCTTACGGCTGACCCCGATAAGGAGGCGATGCCCAAGATCCTGCAGCTGCGGCAACGCTCGCAGCAACTCCCAGTTGGCTTGAGAATCCTTGGCGAAGCCGATCCCAGGATCAAGGATCAACCGTTCGGCGGCGATCCCGGCTTCCAGGGCGGCATCACGCCGGGCAGCCAATTCAGCCAGCACCTCGCCAGTGACATCGTCATAGTGGGCATGATCCTGCATCACCGCGGAATGGGCGCGCCAATGCATGGCAATAAAGTCCACGCCCAGGTCTGCGACGCTGGCCAGCATGTCGGGATCGGCTAGGCCGCCTGAGACGTCGTTGACAATGACAGCCCCGGCAGCCACCGCAGCCCTGGCGGTTGTCGCGCGCATCGTATCGATGGAGCAGACGATCCCCTCAGCGCGGAGGGCAGCAACCACTGGCAGCACCCGCGCCAACTCCTCATCGGCGCTCACTCGAGCTGCACCAGGACGGGTGGATTCGCCACCGACATCGACGATAGCTGCGCCAGCGGCAACCAATTGGCGGCCTTGGGTCACCGCTGCCTCGACGTCGGTGTAGCGACCGCCGTCGGAGAAGGAGTCAGGAGTGACATTGAGCACTCCCATGATCACAGTCATGATGGAGTTACCTCAGCAAACTCATGGCCTCGGCGCGGGGGGCCGGGTCCCGTAGCTGACCCCGTACCGCGCTGGTGATGGTTTTTGACCCTGGTTTGCGCACTCCGCGCATGGTCATACAGGAATGCTCTGCCTCCACCACGACGATCACCCCAAGCGGGCTGAGGTACCGGACCAGGGCGTCAGCGATCTGGGTGGTTAGGCGTTCCTGCACCTGGGGACGTCTGGCGTAGACGTCGACCAGCCGTGCCAGCTTCGATAATCCGGTGACCTTTCCGGGGCTGGGGATATAGCCGATATGGGCCACACCAGTGAAAGGCAGCAGGTGGTGCTCGCAGCAACTGGTCAGTTCGATATCTCGAACCACAACCAGTTCCTGGTGGTCGATGTCGAAGGTGGTGGCGAGGATCTCCGCTGGATCCTGCCGAAGCCCGGCGAACAGTTCTTGGAAGGAGCGTGCAACCCGGGCTGGGGTTTCGCGCAGACCGTCGCGATCAGGGTCCTCCCCTACCGCCAGCAGAATCTCCCGAACCGCGGCCTCGATCCGGGACGTATCCACCGGTTTCATCGACGATCGCCAGGCGACGGCGGAGCCCACTGAGGCGGTTCCCAAGCTGGCGGTTCCTGGAAATCCGGCCCGGAGCCTGGGCCCATGGGGCGCGGCGGCAAGGGTTTCTGCTCGGTGGTTGGTTGGGACTGCGGCACCGCGACCGGCGGGATAGTGGAGGGCACCCGCAGCTCGGAGCCGGTCCAAGCTGGGCGCTTTTCACGACGTTTGAGCGGCTTAAAGACCTCCGCCACCTCAGCCTTGTTCAAGGTTTCCTTGGCGAAGAGCTGACGCACGAGTTCGTCGAGAACCTCGCGGTTTTCAACCAGCACATCGTAGGCCTCCTGATGGGCGGCGTGGATAAGCTTGGCGACTTCCTGGTCGATGATCGCCGCTGAGGCCTCAGAGATGTCCTTCGACGGCTGGGCGCCACGCATCCCCATGAAGGGTTCGGAGTCGCCGCCACCCAACTGAACGGCGCCCACGCGCTCACTCATGCCGTACTGGGTGACCATGGCACGGGCAACCTTCGTCGCCTTCTCAATATCGTTTTGGGCGCCAGTGGTGGGGTCGTGGAAGATTAACTCCTCGGCTGCCCGACCACCCATCATGTAGGCCATCTGGTCTAGCAACTCACCCCGGGTGCGGGAGTACTTGTCGTCGTCGGGCATCACCATGGTGTAGCCCAGGGCACGACCGCGCGGCAGGATCGTCACCTTCTGCACCGGATCATTGCCGGGCATCGCTGCCGCCACTAGCGCGTGGCCGCCCTCGTGGTAGGCGGTGATCAGGCGTTCGCGGTCGTTCATCAACCGGGTGCGTTTCTGCGGTCCGGCGATCACCCGGTCGATGGCCTCGTCGAGTTGCGGCTGGGAGATGACATTGAGGTTGAGCCGAGCCGCTAGCAGAGCAGCCTCGTTGAGCACATTGGCCAGGTCAGCGCCTGAGAAACCGGGGGTGCGGCGAGCCACCGAGTCGAGGTCGACGCTCTCATCGAGGGGTTTACCGACGGCATGAACCTGCAGGATGTGGGTCCGTCCGGTCAGGTCAGGGGCTTCCACTGCGATCTGCCGGTCAAATCGGCCCGGACGCAACAGGGCTGGGTCCAGCACATCGGGGCGGTTAGTCGCGGCTATGAGAATGACCCCACCGCGCACATCAAAACCATCCATCTCAACCAGCAGCTGGTTAAGGGTCTGCTCCCGTTCGTCGTGGCCGCCGCCCATGCCAGCACCGCGGTGGCGTCCAACGGCGTCGATCTCGTCGATGAACACGATGGCTGGGGCAGCTTCCTTCGCCTGCTCGAAGAGATCACGGACCCGGCTAGCGCCGACACCGACAAACATTTCGACAAAATCCGAGCCGGAGATGGAGAAGAAGGGCACACCAGCTTCCCCAGCGACGGCCCGAGCCAGCAGGGTCTTGCCGGTGCCGGGAGGACCGTAGAGCAGGACCCCCTTGGGGATCTTGGCGCCAAGTTTCTGAAACTTCGTGGGCTCAGCCAGGAATTCCTTGATCTCCTCAAGTTCCTCCACGGCCTCGTCGACTCCCGCAACATCAGCGAAAGTGGTTTTCGGCATGTCCTTGGTGGCGAGCTTGGCCTTGGATTTACCGAAGCTCAGCGGCCCACCGGAGGCGCCGCCATTGACCATGCGCATCACGATGAAGAAACCGACGATCAACAGCAGGAACGGAAGCCCGGTGTAGAGCAGCGTCGACAGCAGACCAGGAGTGGGGTTCTTGGCCTCCCAGCTCTCCAGGGTTCCAGCAGACATGCGCTGATTGAGGATCTCAACGAAGGTATCCACCTGACGACCGACCCAACTGGATTGGATCCGGTCACCGCCAGCTGTGGTGATCTGGATGACCTGTTCGCCATCGATGATGACAACCTGTTTGAGGTCGTCGGTGCCTTGAAGGACACTCATCACCTGACTCATGGGCACGTCTTTAAAACCGAGCAGCCCAGACAGTAACTGCATAGCCAGGGAGCCCAACAGGATGAACACGATGATCCAGGTCAGCCACCCCATGGGGCTCTTCATGATTTTCTGCAACGCTTCAATTCCCTAGTCGGCGGCGGAGGTCAGCAATCGAAGACTACCAGCGGCAGCCAACTGGTTGGGGTCCTGCCGAATCCCGATGAGTTTCCAGCCCTAGGCGTAGACGTGGGGGGCGAGAATGGCCAGGTCCCGTAGGTTGCGGTACTTGCCGGCATAGTCGAGTCCGTAGCCGACTACGAAGTCGTTGGGGATTTCGAAGCCAACATATTTCACCGGCACATCCATCTTTGCGGCGGCAGGTTTCCGGAAAGCGGTCATGATTTCCAGGCTGGCGGGCTTGCGGCTGGCCAGGTTGCTCATGAGATAGCTGAGGGTCAGTCCGGTATCGATGATGTCTTCAACGACGATGACGTGACGGCCTTCGATGTCGGTGCCGAGATCCTTGAGGATCCGCACCACCCCGGAGGATTGGGTCCCTGACCCGTAGGAGGAGATGGCCATCCAGTCCATCTCAACGTGGCTCTTCATAGCGCGCTGCAGGTCGGCGACCACCATCACGGCGCCGTTGAGAACACCGACGAGAAGGATTTCTTTGCCCTCGTAGTCGGCGTCAATTTGGGCTGCTACCTCTGTCAGGCGGGCAGCAATCTGGTCATGGGTGTAGAGGACTTTGGACAGGTCTGGCATCACATCGGCTGCATCCACTCGGGATAGCTTACGGCGCCTTCCTTGTTGATGCACTGCCCAAGGCAGATTGTTGGGCTTCTAAGCTGGGGATATGCGACTGTTGTTGATCCGTCACGGGCAAACCCAGGCCAATGTTGAGCACAAGCTGGATACGGCCTACCCAGGGTTCCCGCTCTGCGAGGCGGGGGTGGCGCAGGCAGCTGAGTTGCCCTCGAAACTGGCCGACGAACCGATCGAGGCGGTCTATGCGTCCAGGCTGACTCGCGCCCAGCAAACCGCTGCTCCGCTGGCGGCCAGCCGTCAACTCGAAGTTCAGGTCATCGACGGCATTGAGGAGATCGCCGCAGGAGTTGAGGAACTGAGTCAGGACTGGAGCACATATGTGACAGAACTGAGCACCTGGAGTCCCGACAATCTAGATTCCGGCTTGGAGGGTGGCGAGACTGCCCGCGAGTTTATGGGACGGTTTACTAGCGCCGTCGCCGGGATTGAGGCTGCTGGTCACAGCTGCGCGGCTTTGGTCTCTCACGGCGCCGCGCTGCGGGTGTGGTGCATCGCGATGCATCCAGATTTCGGCACCGAAAACGCCCCACCCCTAGCCAATACCTCGTGGATCGTGATGAACGGGTCGACCGCCGCCGGGTGGCGGATCGAATCCTGGGGAAATGGCACCACCAGCTGATTCGATCGCCACCCGAGCCGCTACTTAGGCGCTATGCCCGGTTCGCGGCGGCCCCGGTTTGATGTGCACCGGGGTTGGTGGCCCAGGATGTGATGGGGATGATGATGAGGCAAGCAGCTGCCGTGGTGGCCACCATCACGATGAAGGATCGTAGTCCTTTAGAGGTGGTGGTCATCGGGTGAGCACCGCCCCGGGGATGGGATCTTGAGTGCCGTCAGCAGGAACTGCCCACCCATCGCCAAGCTGCGCATGGATCCACTCCCATCCCGGATTCGTCACAGGCGATGCCGACTTAGCTTCCATGGCTCCGCTGTCGGATTTCCAGTCACCATCAACCCAGAACAAATCATGCCTATACAGCAGGAAGCTTCGCACGACTCCGTCCATATTGGTATCGGTTCCGGAACCGGAGTACAGGGGCATAAACACCGCAACCTCAACCCGCTGAGGAAGCCCTTGAGCATCACTGTCAACAGCAGTGACTTTATAGACCCCATACTGGGGAACACCGCCACCGTAGAAACGTTCCTCCGTGGAAGGAAGAGCAGGGTTATTGGCATCCATAACCACCCCATCATCGTTCAACCGCGATGCATCCCGAATGCCTTTCCGATACCCAATCCACGCCGGATCATACAGTGCGACATTCGCGGACTTACTGGTGTACAGCTGGGGGAAGAGTTCATGGGCAGTCGATTCCACCACCCCCGGCAGGCACCGATCCGCAACCGTGATATTCATCGCAGCCCCAACAGCACCATCGACCGTCTGAGGCCACCCCACCCGAATCCCATAGACCTCACGCGCATTACCAGAAGCCACCGTCGCAGTCCCCTGCCACAACCCAGGTAACACCTCCCCCGTGACCGTCATCCCCCCCTCCACAGTAGTCACCCCTACCGACGCGGAAACCGACTCAGAAGGAGCCTCCGACGTAGCCACCGGCGCCTCACTACGGGAATTCATCCCCCCAACCAATACCCACACACCACGGCCACCACCAACACCACACCCCCCAACACGACCTTCACCCCTTTCCGGGACACCGGAACAGTACGGACATCATCAGTTGCAGACATGATCTGTCCTCCTAGATGGGGGTTGAGATAACGGATTCGGTGGTGACAGGTGCCGCTGGCACCGCAGAAGCGTAGTAGCGGGACTTACCGTCGGGGTCCGGGATTTCATACCGCAGCAGGTAGGGCGCAACTGTGGCGAACTTCGGGTAGTTCATGTGAATCGCTACGGGTCGCAATCTCATCTCAGTCATCCTTTGGATCCCACTGTTTTTCCTGTTTGCACCTACATCGGTCAATTACTGCCAGTCCGGTCATGGACAGTCTGGCCCCTCCCGCTCCGAACAACCCCAACCCGGCGGAGCCGACACCGTGAGCCGCACACTGATCTTCGGGGAAGGATCGAAAGCCAGACGCACCGAACAACCACGATCTGGGAGAGTCTTATCCCCAGACCAATACATGCTGTGATCCTCATCCGAAACATCCGGCTCGCCCCCCTCCCAACCAGAATCCCGAGCCAAAGCCACAACCTCATCAAAAGCCGCCTGAGGATCACGATCCCCCACCGAAAACCGCCTGATAACCTCGGTATATTGCGGCTTAGCCCTCATGGCATACCCCTGCTCGAACTCGTAAATCAGCTCCATACCCAACAAATCCCGAGCACCCAACGGATCCTCAGTCAACAACGGCAACTGCGACAAATCATCAGCAGGCCCACCACACCCCACAAGAACCAACACCACCCCCGCGAGCAGCATGCGACGTGACCATCGTTGTCCAGATCGCCCCATACCGGGGCAGGCTAACAGGGCCTAGGTGATACGACTAGACAGCCAAATGGCCGACTCCCGCTGCCGCGAACTGGCCCCCCGGCGGCTAACCACACCGAGGCTGGGCTAGTGTTGCTATGTCAAGGACTACCAGTCCCGAAACAGGCAAGCCCGTCCCCCGCCGTGGCTTGTCGGAAGGATTTGGACGGAGAGCGATGAGCGCAGAACCAACGAGCGCGGCTGACATCAGTCTTGCCGCCGATTTCGCCACTCCCAGCCAGGCTGACTGGGAGAAGGAGGTGCTAAAGGTTCTCAACCGGAAGCGCCCCGAGGGCAAGGAACTAAACATTGAGCAGGCCTATAAGCGCCTGACAAGTACAACTGTTGACGGCTTGGTTATTAAGCCGCTGTACACCCAGGAGGATGGCGCCAAACAACTGGGATATCCCGGTGTGGCTCCCTTTACTCGCGGCACCATGGTGCGCACGGGAGAGATGGACGATGGCTGGTTCATCGCTCAACTCGTTGAGGACCCCGACGCGGCCGAGGCTCGAAAGAACATCGGCACCGACCTGGAACGCGGCGGCTCGGCGGTATGGGTACGAGTCGACCCAGACGCTGTAGCTGCCGACAAATTGGCCGAAGTCCTCAGCGATGTGCTGCTCGATTTGGCCCCGGTGCATGTGTCTTCGAATACCGACGAGTTGGCTGCCGCCCAGTCCCTGGTGGCCGTCTTCGCAGCCTCGGGTAAGGAGAACATCTCTGGAAGCCTTGGGATCGACCCAATCGGTTTTGCAGCGTTGAACGGCACCACCCCGGATCTGAGCGTGATCGCCAAGGCCGTTGAGCTAGCCAAGCCCTACCCCGGTGTTCGTCCCATCGTCGTCGACGCAGCACGTTATGACTCCATGGGCGCCGGTGATGTCGCGCAGCTGGCCTACGCTTTGGCTACCGGCATCGAATATGTCCGGGCCATGGTGGAGGCTGGGGTCAGCGTTGATGAAGCGTTCGGCAAGATCTTGTTCCGCGTCTCCGCGAACACCGATCAGTTCGTCACCATCTCCCGCCTCCGCGCGCTGCGTACCCTGTGGAACCGCGTCGGCGAGGTGCTGGGGGTCGCCCCCGAGCGCCGCGGCGCCGTGCAGCACGCCGTTACCTCGTTGCGTGAGATCAGCCGCGACGACGCCTACGTCAACGTGCTGCGTGGCACCATCTCCGCCTTCGCCGCCTCCGTCGGCCAGGCCGAGACGATCACGGTGCTGCCGCTGGACGCCGCCATCGGCCTGCCGAACGAGCTGAGCCGCCGCATCGCCCGCAACACCCAGGTGCTGCTGGCTGAGGAGTCCAACATCGGTCGCGTCAACGACCCGGCTGGTGGCGCCTGGTTCGTCGAGTCGATGACCGCTCAGCTGTCCGAGCAGGCTTGGGCGCTGTTCGGCAAGCTCGACGAGGCTGGCATGGCCGCCGCTGTGGCCGACGGCACCGTCGCTGCCCAGCTGCAGGAGATCAACGAGGCCCGCGCGAAGCTGCTTGCCACCCGCAAGCTGCCGCTGACGGGCGTCTCGATGTTCCCAGACCACACCGAGCAGCCGCTCGAGCGCACCCCGCGTCCCGAGGCAGCCAAGCTCGGCGGTATCCCGCTGGTGCGCGACGCTGAGGTGTTCGAGGGCCTGCGGGATCGTTCCGCTGCCGCCGCCAAGACCCCGACGGTGCTGCTGGCCTGCCTGGGTACCCGCCGCGACTTCGGCGGCCGTGAAGGCTTCACATCGAACCTGTACCACGTTGGCGGCGTGCACACTGTCATCGCCGAGGGCACCGACCCGCAGGTCTTCGTCGACGCGCTGAAGGCCGCCGACACCACCATCGCGGTGCTGTGCTCCAGCGCCAAGGTCTACGCCGAGCACGGCCTGGCCGTCGCCAAGGCCCTGAAGGACGCGGGCGCCGCCGAGGTGCGCCTGGCCGGTCAGCTCAAGGAACTGGGCGCCGACGAGGCCGAGATTAACGCCGTGATCGACGGCAATGTCTTTGACGGAATGAACGTGGTGGAACTGCTGTCCGCCACCCTGGACAAGTTGGAGGCCTGAGCAATGACCACCATTCCCCGTTTCGGCTCGGTCCCGCTATCGGGCGACGGCCTGCCTGCGGATGCGGGCTCGCAGTTCGAGAGCCACTTCCACAGCATCGGGCACTCGGCCGGTTGGCAGACCCCGGAGCACATCCTGGTGCCGCCGCTGTTCGGCGACGGCGACCTGGCGGGCCTGGATTTCCTGAACACCCGCCCCGGTATCGCCCCGTTCCTGCGCGGCCCCTACGCGACGATGTACGTCAACCAGCCGTGGACGATCCGCCAGTACGCGGGCTTCTCCACTGCCGAGGAATCGAACGCGTTCTACCGTCGCAACCTCGCGGCCGGTCAGAAGGGCCTGTCCATCGCGTTCGACCTGGCCACCCACCGTGGCTACGACTCGGATCACCCGCGGGTTTCCGGCGACGTCGGCATGGCCGGTGTGGCCGTCGACTCGATCCTCGACATGCGTCAGCTGTTCGACGGCATCCCGCTGGATCAGATGTCGGTGTCGATGACCATGAACGGCGCGGTGCTGCCGGTGCTGGCGCTGTACGTCGTCGCCGCTGAGGAACAGGGCGTCAAGCCCGAGCAGCTGGCCGGAACCATTCAGAATGACATTCTGAAGGAGTTCATGGTCCGCAACACCTACATCTACCCGCCGCAGCCGTCGATGAAGATCATCGCCGACATCTTCGCCTACACCTCGGCGAATATGCCGCGCTTCAACTCGATCTCGATCTCCGGCTACCACATGCAGGAAGCGGGCGCGACCGCCGACATCGAGATGGCCTACACCCTGGCCGACGGTGTGGAGTACATCCGCGCCGGCGAGTCGGTGGGGCTGACCGTCGATGCGTTCGCCCCGCGGCTGTCCTTCTTCTGGGCCATCGGCATGAACTTCTTCATGGAGGTCGCCAAGATGCGTGCCGCCCGCATGCTGTGGGCGCGTCTGGTGCGCGGCTTCGACCCCAAGAACCCGAAGTCGATGAGCCTGCGGACCCACTCGCAGACCTCCGGCTGGTCGCTGACCGCCCAGGACGTCTACAACAACGTGGTGCGTACCTGCATCGAGGCCATGGGCGC
>JBHAEB010000040.1:0-6144 GCA_041855345.1 Arachnia sp.
CCCGGGGTTGCCGGGACGTTGTTGCGACGCAGAGCCACCAGCATCTTCCGACCACCTATACAGGCCCTCTGAGGTCAGTTTCCGACGCCCGTGAACATCGCTAGTTCACGCCAATGCCTCGATCGCTGCGACGACCCTGCGTCGCTGAGTTGCCGGGCCGAGGGCTGCCGGGTCTTCCAAGCTCCGGTAGGTTCGCGCGGCGATCTGACAGCCCAGCCCTCCGGCAGAACCCGGCAGATCAATGTCGACCGCGTAACCCTGGCTGCGCATCGAGTCGATGAACTCGATAATCAGCGATTCACTCGGGGTCGGAGACACCGCCTGCGAAGAAAACCGTCGCTGCTCTCAGGATCGCCACATCCTCACGCAACCGAGCGTTCTCCGCTTTCAGCTTGCGGATCTGTTCCAGCTCCTGACTCGCAGCCCCTGACGAAGCCCATCATCAATCTCAGCCTGCACCCACCAACGACGCAGCATCTCCACCCCAATCCGTTCCTGCCGAGCCACAGCCTGACACGCAGCCGTTAACAACCGTTTACTGGCCCCGATGTTCCAGCTAGCAACCACAGCGCACGAGCCAACACCCACGGGATAAACCTTCTCAAGCCTTAATGCCTACCTTTCTAACAAAGACAAGGACCAGCACGAAACCTGGGGCGGTTCAGCTTCTCTCCAACCTCCACACCCCATCGTGGCCCCACCCCACCATTTCCCGGGGAAAACTACATGAGGTACGGCCCCTCCTACGCGGGGACTTTAAGTGAGTGTCGTCGGCGGAGTGCCAACTGGGGGAAGGTGCTCTATCATCGGGCGCTAGGGTCAGCCATCAGTTGGCCTGACCTGCCCTCCGGACTAGGAGAATTCGTGATCAAATACATCGCCAAACGCTTAGGGATCTCGTTGATGGTCCTGCTGCTGGGCTCCCTATTTCTCTTTCTGCTGGTCATCAACGCTGGCGACCCGCTAGAGAAGATCAGGATGTCCAACTCGCCCAACCGAGACACCCAGATCCGGCAGATGACCGAGTTCCTCGGGTTGGACAAACCCTGGTATGAGCGATACCTCGACTGGCTTGGCGGTGCGTCGAAGTGCCTGATCGGTCAGTGCGATCTTGGGCTGTCCACCACCGGCCAGTCGGTCACCACTTTGGTTTCTTCAGCAGTTGGTTCGACGCTGCGGCTGGTTGTGCTGGCGACCTTGCTGGCGATCACGATCGGGATCACCTTGGGTGTGATCACCGCCATCCGCCAATACAGCGGATTCGACTATGCCATCACCATGATGGCCTTCGTCTTCTTCTCGCTGCCGGTGTTCTGGGCTGCGGTATTGCTCAAACACTACGCAGCCATCGAGTTCAATAACTGGATCCAGGAGGCAGCCTTCCCGCCGTTGACCATAGCCATCGTCTCGGTGCTGCTGGCGTTCATCATGGCTGCCATCGTCGGTGGCCCATGGAAACGTCGGCTCATCACCTTCGGTTCCTTGACGGTGGCCTTCGCGGGCATCATGTTCTACTTCGACGCCGTGACCTGGTTCCGTCGCCCCGCCATCGGCATCCCCGTGTTCATCCTGCTGGTGATTGGTATCGCGGCCCTGGTGATCGTCATGACCAGCGGATTCGCCAATACCAAGGTGCGTAACGCCGTCGGCGCGACGGCCATTGTGGCTATCGTCGGCTACTCGTTGATGCGTGGCTACCTCATGACCAACCCCAGCTACCTGCTGCTGTTCGGACTGCTTCTGGTGTCTATCGCAGTGGCGGTGGCAAGTGGGCAATTGCTGGGAGGGTTCTCCAAACGCCAGGCCACCTTCGCTTCTGTGGTGACCTCGTTGCTGGCCAGTGTTGCCGCATTGATTGATCTATTGCTGAGCAACTGGGCTGCCTACCTCAAGCTCCAACCCCGCCCGATCCCCACCATTGGGGCATCGACCGCTAACTTCAATGCCACCTGGTGGGGACATGCCATCGACTCGTTGACCCACATCATGTTGCCAACGATGGCATTGACCCTGATCTCCATCGCCTCCTACACCCGCTACACCAGGGCTTCGATGCTGGAGGTACTCAACCAGGATTACATCCGCACCGCCCGCAGTAAGGGCATCTCGGAGCGTAAGGTGATCACCCGTCACGCCTTGCGGAACTCACTGATCCCGCTGGCCACCATCATGGCCTTCGATTTCGCTGGTCTGCTGGGTGGGGCGGTGATCACCGAGACGGTGTTCGGTTGGCAGGGATTAGGCAACCTGTTTAAGACTGGGTTGATGGATTTGGACCCGAACCGGGTCATGGGCTTCTTCCTGGTCGCCGGCACGGCTGCTGTGGTGATGAACATGCTGGCTGACATCGCCTATGCCTTCCTCGACCCACGAATCTCTCGATGAGCACCACACCGGAGGACAAGATGTCTGAGCAAACAACGAATGAGCAGGCCGCCTTCGAGGTGGAAGACAGCGTCGACCTGTCCCAGGGACGCTCCTATTCCCAAGGCGCGCTGGTACGACGCCGATTCTTCCGGCACCGCGGCGCCATGGTCGCCTTGACGATCTTGGTGTTCATCATCGTGATGTCGTTCACCTCATCCGGGGTGGGGCCCATCCCAGGGTGGTGGTCTAAGGACTACACCAGCTTGTATCTCAGCTCCGCAACTGGGGCCCCGACGTTGAAACTGTGGCCTTTCGAGTTCGGGGAGCACCCCTTCGGTACCTCTACCATCGGTAAGGACTATTTTGCGCTGGTGATGCGCGGTACCCAGCGATCCTTGCTGATCGCCTTCCTAGTCGGGTTGATCGCCACCACTATCGGCACCGTTGTTGGTGCCGCCGCTGGTTACTTCCGCGGCTGGATCGAAACCTTCCTCATGCGGATGACCGATCTGGTCATCATCATCCCGCTGCTGGTGCTGACCGCAGTGCTGGGGCAGATGGTTTCAGGCGCCAACGTCTTTATGTTGGTCTTTGTTCTGGGGATTGTCGTATGGACCGGCATGGCGCGTCTGGTCCGCGGTGAAGTCCTGTCGCTGCGAGAACGCGAGTTCGTGCACGCGGCTAAGGCCATCGGCACCTCCGACTGGCGAATTATTTTCCGCCATATCCTCCCGAACTGCATCGGAACCATCGTCGTCAACTCCACACTGTTGATTGCCTCGGCCATTCTGCTGGAGACGGCCTTGTCCTATCTGGGCTTTGGTGTTCAGCCCCCCGAGACTTCGCTGGGTCTGTTGATTTCGGAGAACCAGACCGCGCTGACCACCCGTCCGTGGCTGTTCTGGTGGCCCGGTGTCTTCATCGTCGCGATCGCGCTATGTGTCAACTTCATCGGTGACGGGCTGCGTGACGCCTTCGACCCGCGGCAGCAGATGGATTGAGGAAACGAGAAATGAGCACTGACGTGACCCAAACCACTCCCGATAAGGGCCAAGATCCGGTTCTCCAGTTCCGCGAATTGGATGTGAACTTCCGCACCGAGTTCGGACGGGTACATGCTGTCAAAGGCATCGACCTGGTCGTGAACCCGGGGGAAGTCGTCGCCTTGGTTGGTGAATCCGGCTCCGGTAAATCGGTGACCGCAACCACCGCACTCGGATTGTTGCCGAAAACTGCACGCATCACCGGAGAAACCATCGTTGCGGACAAGACTGTCAACAAGCTTCGCCTCAAGGATCTGCGGGCGCTGCGTGGCAAACGAGTCGCCATGGTATTCCAGGAACCCATGACGGCGCTGAACCCGGTGATCAAAATCGGTGAGCAACTCACTGAGTCGATGGAGGTGCACAACGTCGCTCACGGGGCAGAGGCCTGGCAGCGTGCCATCGACCTGATCAACGCGGTAGGTATCCCCAATGCCGAGCGTCGAGTCAACCAGTATCCGCATGAGTTATCCGGTGGTATGCGGCAGCGCGTGGTCATTGCAATGGCCTTGGCCTGCGATCCTGAGGTGATTATCGCCGACGAGCCGACCACCGCCCTCGACGTCACCGTCCAAGCAGACATTTTGGATCTGCTGCGGTCTTTGAAGGACAAGCTGAACACCGGCATCCTGCTGATCACCCACAACATGGGTGTGGTTGCCGATATGGCTGACCGGGTTGCGGTGATGTTCAAAGGCAATATCGTCGAACGGGGCACCGCCGAGGAGGTGCTGCTGAATCCCCAGCATCCCTACACCAAGAAGCTGCTGGCCGCGGTGCCGCACCTGGGTTCAGGTCATGGGCAGTTCGGCTCCGCACCCAAAGAGGTGCCGGTTGATGCAGAACTGGCCCTTGATGTGCGTGACATGGTGGTGGAATATCAGCGAGCCGGGAAGAAACCATTCCGTGCGGTCGACGGAGTCAGTTTTGATGTTCGTCGCGGCGAGATCGTTGGCCTGGTTGGGGAGTCAGGTTCAGGTAAGTCCACTATCGGTCGTGCCTTGCTGGGACTCATTCCCTCAGCAGCCGGTGAGGTCAAGGTATTGGGCAATGACCTGGTCTCGGTCAAACCCCCGGCCGTGGCCCTGGTGGATCGGCTTGACCCGCATAACTGGGGGATCGTCCGGTCAGTTACTGAAGCCGCCAAGCGCAAAGAACTGAAGAAGCTGCGCCGTCGCATCGGTGTGATCTTCCAGGATCCTGCGGCTTCCCTGAATCCGAGGCTGCCCATCGGTGATGTTATTGCAGAGCCCATGGAGGTCCACAAGGTCGGAACCAAGGAGGAGCGTCAGCAGCGGGTGTACGAATTGCTTGAGGCTGTCGACCTGCCTAAGAGTGCATTCAACCGCTATCCCCATGAGTTGTCAGGTGGTCAGCGGCAACGAGTCTCGATCGCGCGAGCATTGTCGTTGAGCCCGGATCTGTTGATTGCCGATGAACCCACCTCAGCCTTGGATGTTTCGGTTCAGGCCTCGGTGCTCGGGATGCTCACCGACCTGCAGCGCGATTTTGGCTTTGCCTGCCTATTCATCAGCCACGATCTAGCGGTCATCGACTCCCTGGCCCATCGCGTGGTCGTCATGCAGTACGGCAAGATCGTGGAAAAGGGGGATCGCGAGCAGGTGCTGCTCAATCCACAGCAGGAGTACACCAAGCGGTTGCTGGCTGCTGCCCCGGTTCCCGACCCGATCGAGCAGCGTCGTCGCCGCGAGGAACGTCACGCCCTACTTAAATCCCTAGGCGACGAGGTGGTCGAACTCGATACCCGAGAACTGAGCCAGTAGCCCGGTTCGCTGGCCCTACCTGATCGGCTCATCATGGTAGGGCCAGCCGTTCAGAGCCAAGGCCAGCCAGGCGGTTGCTAAAAATAGAGCCGTGGTGTTCCCTCGCGGAATATTCTTCGAAACCTCAGCGATACCAACAGCGGAGAGCTTAACTTTTTCCCTTGGAATGCTTGACCTGTCATCTGGGCTAGGTATAGTATTCGGTTAACTGGTTGGCAATGGTTGCACACCATGTGTCATACAACTGAGCACTAAGGTGCTTAGCACTCTATGGAAGAGGGAGCTGCATGATGGTCATCATCATCACGTGATGCAGTACAAGCGACAAGCCCGTGGAGGGGGCCGCAGGTCGCTTTCACGGGCCAGCTGTAGCTCAACAGCTTGCTGCTGTAATTCTCAACTAGGAGCCAGTGATAGTTGTGTCAGCTTCCGATATCTCCGCAAGGAACGCTACGCCGGATTCGGTGTGGGGCATCACCAGTTATCGATGGTGGTTTGGGGCCGATAGTTGTGGGGCCCTGGGTAGGAATATCGCGTTATTCGCGATGCCTCTCATTGTGTTGGGGGCGAGTGGATCAGAGGGGCTAGCTGGCCTATTTTCTGCCTTGCTAATCGCATTACAGACGGTCTTTGGGGTTGCTGGTGGGGTACTTCAGGACCGCTATGACCGACGCCTACTCATGGTTCTCAACGGCGTCGTGGTGGCCTTAGTCATGGCATCAGCATGGACGATCGATGTGCTGTGGGGGCTGTCCTGGCCTGTGCTGGTGGCCTTGGCCGTCGTACTTGGGGTGCAAGCTGGGCTGCTGGGCGGCACATCCAATGCCATGCTGCGCGGAATTGTTCCAGATCACCTGCTGGCCAATGCAATGACGGCTAACTCTGCTCGCGACTCCGTGGTGCATCTATCAAGTGGACCTGCCGCTGGGATCTTGATGGCCTTAGGCCGG
>JBHAEB010000041.1:0-6004 GCA_041855345.1 Arachnia sp.
CCCTACAAGCATGGCTCCGGCTACGACTTTTATGTGCGTTCTCGGTTGCTTCTCGGTGATGCCTGGGGCTGGGTGGAGGGCGGCGAGGTGCTATTCAAAGCAGACCTAGGCCCCAAATATGGCGATCACGCCCAATTACAGGGGGTGTGGCTGACCCCACGGCTGCGGGGTAGTGGGCTGGCCCCCAGCCTGTTGGCGGGGATGCTGGCTCATGCACAGCAGCGGCACCCCATCATCAGCCTCTATGTCAACCATTTCAACACTCCCGCAATTCGGCTCTATGAACGACTCGGTTTCACTCGCGTAGGGACCCTGGCCACTGTGCATTATTGACGTCTCAATCAGGAAAGAAAGACGATGGTGAGTCAGCGTCCCCCGCGACGGTTCAGGCCTGGCATGTGGTCGGCACAGGTGATTTTTGGTGGGCTGCTGTGGCTCTATCTGGAGCTGACGGGCGCCTGGTGGCTGACTGCCCTGGCCCGACGGCTGTTGCCCCCCGCCAAGGAGACGTCCCCGTACGACTCCCCACTGCTGGTCCAACACACGGTGTGGACTACCGGAGTGATCCTCGTGGTGGTGGCGCTGGCAGCTGTGGTGACCTTGTTGACCCACAAACCCAAGCCAGCCCTGGTGATCGTGCAGACTGTGGCCACCATCGCTGCAGTGCTGATTGCACGCACCACCTGGGTGTCTGTGATTATGTTCTACACCTTTCCCAGGGCGGTTGAGAATCAGACCAGCATCGGTTCGGTGGCCCTGCATCTGCTAGGGATCGCAGCCATCGCCGGGTTGATCGTCGTGATGCAGCCCGCCCATGATCAGCAAACATCCCCCGGTCAGCAGCAACGCCACCTTGGGCTGGTGGCGGTCCTGAGAAGTCTGGAACCCGAAGACTTGGAGGATCCAGCCTATGCCAATGCCCTAGATGATCGAGATTGGCGCACCCTGCCGTTGCGGTGGGGGCCGTGGTGGATCTTAGGGTGTGGGGCTGCGACGCTGGCCGTTGGTTGGGCAGATCGTAGCTCCGGGGCATGGGTGGGATGGCTGCTGATGGGGGTTGTCATTGCGTTGACTCCCTTTGCAGTTGTGGTATTCCTCACCAATCGACGGTTGGTGTTAGACCATCATTTCGCCACTATCGTCGAACCCCAGCCCACCTCGAGCATCCGCATCGCCCGAGTACTGATGGGGCTACCGCTGCTTATCGCAGTGGTCCGCAGCCTGTTGTGGGCCATGTCGACCGTGCTCTGGCTGTTGATAGTCATGTTGCTCTTTATGGTGACGATCAGCGTCATCGCGATCGCATCCCCCCAACCCAAGGTTGCCGTCGACGACGCATCGCGGGAGGCAGTGAACCAGCGATTCCAGCAGCAGGGAATCGATATGGAGTTGACGGACCAACAGGTGGTGAGTTTCCTAGTCCTGGCAAGCTATGCCCGATGGGCGTCACGGGTGCTGCGGGCTCATCATTTCGACTACTCAAGGTAGAGTTCTCCCGACCCGAAGTGGAAGGAAACCCCGTGATTACGCGCCTGAGCCAGCTATTCGTTCGGACCCTGCGTGACGACCCGGCCGATGCCGAGGTGGCTAGCCACCGCTGGTTGCTGCGCGCCGGCTACATTCGGCGGGCCGCCCCCGGGGTGTATACCTGGCTGCCACTAGGGCTGAAGGTGCTCCAGAAGGTGGAAACCATCATCCGGGAGGAGATGAACGCGATCGGAGCCCAAGAGGTGCGTTTCCCCGCCCTCCTGCCCAAAGACCCCTATGAGGCCACCGGACGCTGGCAGGACTATGGCGAGAACCTGTTCCGGCTCAAGGACCGCAAGGGTGCCGATATGTTGTTGGGCCCCACCCACGAGGAGATGTTCACCCTTGTAGTGGGGGATCTCTACAACTCCTACAAGGATCTGCCGCTGTCGCTATTTCAGGTGCAGACCAAGTACCGGGATGAAGCCAGGCCCCGAGCTGGATTGCTACGTGGCCGCGAATTCATCATGAAGGACTCCTACTCCTTCGATGTCGACGAGGCCGGGCTCGAGGCTAGTTATCAGGCCCATCGTGATGCCTACATCAAGATTTTTGACCGCCTCGGCTTCGAGTACGTCATCGTCACCGCCACCTCCGGGGCGATGGGCGGCTCGGCCTCCGAGGAGTTCCTCGCCGTGCTGCCCGCTGGTGAGGACACCTTCGTGCGCTCCCCGGGTGGTTATGCGGCCAATGTGGAGGCGGTCAAGATCGCCCCGCCGCCCGCCGTCGATTTCACGAATGTTCCTGCCGCCGAGGTTTGCGACACCCCCGATACCCCCACCATCGCGACGCTGGTGGAGCTGTTTAACACCAGCTATCCCCGCCCAGACCGGGCATGGACCGCGGCCGACACCTTGAAAAACGTGGTCCTGAAAGTGACCGAACCCAATGGTGAGACATGGCCGCTGATCATCGGCCTGCCCGGCGATCGTGAAGTGGATGCTAAACGTCTTGAGGCAGCGCTGGCCCCAGCCGTCGCCGTCCCCTTCGAGGAGGCAGACTTCGAAGCCCATCCGCTGCTGGTCAAAGGCTATATCGGGCCCCAGATTCTGGGTAAGGAATCCCAGACCAAGGTCACCTACCTCGTCGATCCGCGGGTGGTGACCGGGACCTCGTGGATCACCGGAGCCAATGAGCGCGACCGTCACGTCGCCTATCTGGTGGCTGGGCGTGACTTCACCCCCGACGGCACTATCGATGTCGCCGAGATTCGGGAGGGTGATCCGGCACCCGACGGTTCCGGGCCGTTGACCCTAGCCCGTGGCATCGAGATGGGGCACATCTTCCAGCTCGGCCGCAAATATGCCGAGGCCTTGGGGTTGAAGGTCCTCGACCAGAACGGCAAGCTGGTCACTGTCACCATGGGTTCTTATGGCATCGGTGTTTCCCGGGCTGTTGCCGCCGTCGCAGAAGCTACCTGCGATGACAAGGGCCTAGCCTGGCCTGTCGAGTTAGCCCCCTTCCAGGTGCAGGTACTGGTCACTGGCAAGGGGGAGGAACTCTTCGTCGCCGCCGAGGAATTGGCCGTCCAGTTCTCCGAGCTCGGCCTTGATGTGCTCTACGACGACCGTAAGGCTAGTCCTGGGGTGAAATTCGCCGACGCTGAACTCTTGGGCATGCCCATCATCGTGGTGGTTGGCCGAGGCCTGGCTCAAGGTGTGGTTGAGGTACGTGACCGTCGTGACGGTCAGCGCAGTGAGGTTCCGCTTGCCGAGGCGGTGGCTGCGGTCAAGCAGCTGGCTGGGCGCTAACTGCTGCTGCTCAACCAACCGGGCCAGGTGGGTAGCTGGCCGCCCGCAGCCTGAACCACCGCCACCTGCGCCCGCGCCTGGGCCAAGCTCGCGGTATCGCCTGCGGCCACGACCCCGGCTGCCGCGGCCAGCACCGCCAGCTCCAACGTGGCCCGGGCGGCCATAAGCGAGGCCGCATCGGTGATCTGAGGCAGCTCGTAGTGCAGATCCTGAGCTGGCCTAGAGTCCCCCAAGACAGTGATGAGTTCATTGCGCCACTGCTTCGCCTCGTCCAGTCGGGCGGTGATCTCCGCATAGCCTGGATCGTCGGTGGCCACCACTCCGGCACCCCGCTCCAGGGCCTGGATGAGGGCCCAGATATGGGTGAGCAGCACTCCTCGCGCATTATCGAGGGTGGTATCCGGGTACGGAGCGGGGGAGGCCGGTGCCGCCAACGGCACCGCACCAAGGTTGCTGAGACCGGTCACACCTAAGACGATGCTGGTGAACAACAACCTGCCGGGTTGATCTTTGGCTGCCATCACCGCCGCTTCAGCTGCGGTAGCTGCCGACGCAGTTGCAGCTGCCACCTCCTGGGTTTGCCCTGTGGGGACGGGAAAGACCCCGTCACCGCCAGCTACTGGGTCAGTTGCGGATAGCCGCTGCTGCCAGGCCGCCACCTGCTCCAAAGCGGCTGACCGATAGGGCTCGGCTTGGCCTTCAATGCTGGCTGTCAGTGCAGCCAACGCGGCAGCGAGTTCAGCTGCGGCGGGATCCTGGGTGGGTTGGGCTGCCTCGGGAAGCAACCCGCGGATGGTGGGGTCGGTGGCGCATCCAGTCAGCGGAGCAAGGCACAGCCCAGCCAAAAATACGCGACGGGGAACGGGCATGGCCGAAGTTTAGCCACCCTGGGCTTGCTCTAGCTGGCGGCGGGCATCGGCAGGGTTTGGCAGATAATGCAGCGCCAGCGAGTTCAATATTCGAATCATCTGGTCAAGGGCCACCTGCCGTTCATGAGCGCTGCTACTCGTGCGGGCCAACCGGGCAGCCTTCGCAGCACGACGAGCCTGCTCACGGGCCTGCTGGGGAAGATGATCGAGGCCGATGGTCTCGGCATGGGCACAGGCGGTGGCGAAGGTCAGCTTCACCATCCCGGAACGGCGGACCAACTCCTCCTCAGGGACCGTGCTGGTGAGCCCATCCCACAGCATCAGCGCCTCCTCGAACCGAGCCGTGGTGGGGACCGAGCTATCGAATAGGGCGGCATTTTCGACGCGATAGGCGATATCGCTGAGCAACTTTCCGTAGTTCTCCTTGACCTCATCGACCACCGCGATGGCCAGTTCACGTTGTGAGGCTGGCTTCGGAACAGCAGCCGCAAGTTCCGCTGGGAGTCTTGGGAGGGCATCAATGACGAAAACCGGTGGCCGGAATCGTCGCCATCGTCCATCGGGAAGCCGTACCGCGCGGTTAGCCGCCACACCAAAGGCCACTGCGACTGCACGCAGTGAGGTGAACGGCGGCAGCCATAAGCTCACGACTCGGTTGGTCCAGGCCCGTAGCGGTATCAGGCTGCCGTGTTGCTTGCGGATCTGAGCCGAGACTGGTCGGATGGCGCACACCACATAGTTGGTGTTGCCAAGCAGCATGAAGGAAGCTGGGGCATCGTGCAGTTCCGTCATCAGCGGTATAGGACTGAGTTTCACGACGCTGGTCCCAACATCTTCCGGGATCCGATGAGCGAGGGGATGTCCGGATCGATTTTTGGCAGCCAGTACAAGGCCAATGAATCCAACAGCTGGGCCGCTTGCTGGGCTGCGACCTTCCGCTCCGCCGTGGAGTTGCTGGCGGTGGCGATCGAGACGGCTTTGACTGCCCGTCGAGCGGTGTCCCGAGCCGTGCTCGGCAGATGTGTCAACCCCAACTGCTCGGCGCTGCTTATCGCAGCAGTAAAGGACTGTTCCACCTCGGTAGCTAAGGCCTCGGCCTGATCAGAACTGGGATCCCAGGCCACCAGCGCTAATTCGAAGCGTTGGGTGGGCGGATGGGCCGAATCGAAGAGCGCCGAATTCTCGATTCGGTAGCGGATATCGCCCAGCAGTTCGCCGTAACGTGCTTTCACCTGATCGACTCGCTGCGCAGGTGATGGGCCAGTCGGTGTGTCAATGGCGAGCCTGGCCAGCACCTGGGAGAGCATCAGCGACTGCCCGTCGATGCGGACGTGGGCCGGCCCAGCCGCCAAGGTCGAGAAAAGGGGGGCGATGGTGGTGCTGATGGCTGTCATTAACAGTGCCGAGATCAGGCCCAGCATCACGGGGTTCCTAAGCACGAGGCCGCCAATGACAACCACCGCTACCGCAGCCCACATCACCCAGGGCAACCAGGCAGGCAAGGCTTGGGTGCCGCCCGGCCAGAGGATGTCGGGAACCTGGCCAGCCGCGGTGGCTCGGATCTGACCTAAACCCAACAACACCTCGGCCAGGGTTGCCGTCGCCGGAACATACCCAGTGTGGGCCATCGCCGGGGGAATGGTACGCAATCCGATATCCATGCAGGTGACCTTGACTTGCTCGCCGCGACGTTTCCGGATCGTCAACAGGGCCACCGTTGAGCCGCCACGGACCCCGATTCCAGCGGCCGCCACATGTTCGACGGCATCGGCTAACTCCCCGATGGGTGTATCGAGGGAGATCGGCGGCCACGACATGAATCGATCATAGTCGTCGGCTGTGATCGATCACTTTCGG
>JBHAEB010000042.1:0-22788 GCA_041855345.1 Arachnia sp.
GGCCAGCAGGCATCCCAGTGCGGTCGCCTCATCTTTTCGGATGTCTCTTAGCGCCTTCATGAATCTGGGGTTGATCTGGGTGGGGCGCTCCCCTAAGGCCGCTGCGACCTGCTGGGCTGGGGCCATGAGGGACTTGACCCGAGCGTTAGGCACCATCGTGCCATCGGGGCGACGATTCAGGTTCATGACCAAGATGCTAACTTCAGCCACTGACACTTTCAGTCGGTGGTAGTCCCCAACACAGAACCAAACGTGTGGGGCTCAGCAGTCTCCCAGTGTGCCGAGCCCCACTAGTCGGCGATGATTCTCAATAGACCAGCCATGGCATCGGTTTGTCGTGGATGCTGGCTAGCCCATCTAGATAAGCCTTGTTCTCGGCCGAGAGTCGTTGTGCCTCGGCCAGATCTACCGGCTCGGCATTCGGATGCCAAATCATCTTGATGGGCCGGTCTTCAGGATGCAGATACAAAGTGGCGTAGACAGCATGTTCAAACTCCCCATCACCTAAGTAGAAGTAGAGATAAGGAGCGTAGTCGGTGTGCGGGGTGCCGCCCTGATAGGCACTGATCCATTCGGCCAGATATGACGCACTGCGCCCAAAGTGTGAGGCGCGGCGCTGCCAGCCATGGTGTCGTTCCTCATCGTTGAGCTTTGGCTCGTACTGCGCCGCCGCCGCTGCCTGTTCTACTAGGGGCAAAGCCGCTTCGGTGGCGGCGAGTTCCACCCCGATATCCTCTAGGTTGAGTTGACGGGCAGCAGCATTGCCTTCAGCCTGAAGCAACGCCAGGACGAAGCGGGCGAGCCCGATGTGGTAGGGCGCGTACAGCTTGTCAACAGCAGGTTGATAACGACGCCCATCCACGCCATTGGATCTGATGCGAGTTGCCGAGACTTGAGCCTGATATTGACGGGAGCGGAGGCTGAAGATGCGTCCGAATCGCTGGATATCGGGGAAATATGAAGCCGCATCACTGGCTGGGCGCCAGGTCATCTTGGCCTGAGAATCGAATCCATAGGGTCTAGTAGTAGCGTTCGGCATCGACGAAGCCCGAGTCCTAGCTGAAGCAAGTGCCGGGGTGAGGGCAGCTGCCGCGATCGTAAGGCCAGCGGTCAAGATGAAACGACGAGATGTCATAATCCACTCCTTAGGTAAGGCATGACTCAACCCTAGACAGCAACTAGTTGAGGATTCAATAGAAAACAGCCGGATCAGTGTCATCCAGATAGCCAGCGTCCTGCTATCGCAGCGCAGGCCATTCGCCCAATGGACGGCATCACCGGAAACTCGACGACCTGTTCCAGTCGGGGTAGCCCGACATCGGTTGGCCAGCCAGCCAGGTACTGCCATTGATCGCGCGATCCTAGCGTTGAGGTATGTCTGTCCCGTCTTCACTGCGGCCTCGGTTGCCTGCCCTGATTGCGACCGGGTTGGCCTTGATCGCGACCGCTTCCTTGTTCCTGCTGCCCACACCACAACCGCTGGATACCGCGCCAACCCAGTTTTCAGCGCATCAGGGCACGAAGTTGCTCAATGTGTTCGCCGCAACATTGTCGATCGAGAAGCCCGCACCCGCGCTCGCGACGAAATCCTCGACATAATCCAAGACATTGGCTATGAGCCTGAGGTGCCCACCCAGCCGCTACCTTCCGAAGGGGATTGGCAAGTCCTCCTCAAGGAGATATAGGTCGGCGAAAGAATCGTGGTACAGGTGCCGAGAAACTCACAACGGACCCTCATGCTCTCCGCCCATGACGACTCCGCAACTCATCCCCAGCTGCAAGATGACGGCACCATGATCCATGCGCCTGGGGTTGATTCGGGAGCCTCCGATGCACTGTCACGGCCAGCGGCGTGGGCCGGGGCCATATCAGCGATCAGCCCACGCCACCAGAATCCGGTGACAGAACCCCCGAATCATTGATGACGGGGGCAGGAAGTCATGCCGGGCCTGACGACCAGAACCCCGGCCATCGGGGCTACCTAACAACGGTGAACTAGGCCATCGCTTGTGGGATGGGTTGAGCCCAGGATTGCCGCAACTCAGTCAGCGGGATGGTCAACAGCCCTTGGAAGACTGCATCTCTGGCTTCGGTCACCTCACCCAAACGGGTCATCGTCACACCATGGTCACGGCAATGGGATTCCATTCGCTCCACGGAGGACTCTGGCATGGAAACCACCGCTCGGGCCGCCGATTCACTAAACAACGCCACTGTTGGATCCTCACCGGGAAGTTCGATAGTGAACCCCAAGCCACCCTGGAATGCTGACTCCACCACCGCCACAGCCAAGCCACCCTCGCTGAGGTCATGGGCTGAGCGCAGCAACCCCTCGGACAGGCTTGCTCGAACCACCGCCGAAAGTGCCTTTTCCGCACGCAGATCGACCTGCGGCGGCATGCCGCCAAGATGACCGTTATGCATGGCCTCTTCCCAGATCGATCCAGACAACTCCTCACGAGTGGTTCCCAGCAACCAGATACCGTCACCAGGCTTGGCGAAACCAGAGCGGACCCGCTGCGCCACGTCGTCGATCACACCCATCACCCCGATAGTGGGGGTCGGCAGGATCGGTGTGGTGCCGGTTTGGTTGTACAGGCTGACATTGCCGCCAGTGACAGGGATGCCCAACTCTTTGCAGGCATCTACCAAGCCCAGAATGGCTTCCACGAAACTCCACATCACTTCGGGATCTTCAGGGGACCCGAAGTTGAGACAGTCCGTGACAGCCACCGGTTCGGCCCCAGTGACGGCAACATTGCGGTAGGCCTCCGCCAATGAGTGCTGCGCACCGAGATAAGGGTTGAGGAAGGTGAATCGTGAATTAGCGTCCAAGGCCAATGCGATCCCCAGCCCGGTCTGCTCATCAATCCGGATCATGCCGGCGTCCTCGGGCTGCGCCAACACAGTGTTGCCGCGTACATACCGGTCGTACTGGGTGGTGACCCACGACTTATCTGCGATATTGCCGTGCGCCAGCACCTGCATCAGGGCATGACGTAACCCTTCAGGTGAATTATCCCGGGGCAGGTCTTCGGCACGATGCTGATTGACCTCATCCAGCCAGCCTGGACGATGGTAGGGACGTTCATAGGTGGGGCCCTCGTGGGCGACAGTCTTGGGGTCGACATCGACGATGCACTCGCCATGCCAGTGGATGATGAGGCGTTCCCCGTCGGTGACCTCACCGATGACGGTGGCTTGGACATCCCATTTACGGCAGATCTCCATGAACTGGTCGACGTTGGCAGGCTCGACGACCGCCATCATGCGTTCCTGGGACTCACTCATGAGAATCTCTTCAGGAGCTAGGTTCGGGTCCCTAAGCGGCACCAGGTCGAGGTTCACCACCATGCCGCCATCGCCTGCTGAGGCCAGCTCGGAGGTGGCACAGGAAATACCGGCGGCGCCGAAGTCTTGGATTCCGTTGATGACGCCTGCCTGGAACAGTTCCAGGGTGCATTCGATGAGAAGCTTCTCCATGAAGGGATCGCCCACCTGGACGCTGGGGCGTTTAGCTGGGCCATCCTCGTCGAAGGTTTCCGAGGCCAAGATGGATGCGCCACCAATGCCGTCGCCACCAGTTGCAGCGCCAAACAGGATCACCTTGTTGCCGACGCCAGAGGCATGCGCCCGGTGTAGATCCTCATGCCGCAGCACCCCCACACACAGCGCATTGACCAAAGGGTTGCTGAGGTAGCTCTTGTGGAATTGGACCTCGCCGCCGACATTGGGCAGACCCAGGCAGTTGCCATAGCCACCGACCCCTGCGACGACGCCTGGCAGCACCCGCCGAGTGTCGGCCTCAGTCAGAGGACCGAAACGCAGCGAATCCATCACTCCAATTGGGCGCGCTCCCATGGCGAGGATGTCGCGGACAATGCCACCGACACCGGTAGCTGCGCCCTGGTAGGGCTCAACAAAGCTGGGGTGATTGTGTGATTCGGCCTTGAAGGTCACCGCATAACCCTGACCGATATCCACCACGCCGGCATTTTCACCGATACCGGCTAATAGCGGCCCCCGGGGGGTGTCCTGACTGAGTTCCCCGAACTTCTTCAAATGCACCTTGGAGGACTTGTAGGAGCAATGCTCCGACCACATCACGGAATACATCGCCAGCTCGGCGCTGGTGGGACGTCGTCCCAGGATCTCTCGGATCCGCGCGTATTCGTCATCCTTTACGCCAAGCGCCGCATAAGGCTGCTCCAGCTCGGGGGTATCCATTGCATGAGCCACGGTGTCTGCCACGAAACCCAATCTATCGGGTTTATCCCTCAAAAGGCTGCATCGTGGTCTATAACCAATGCACTCAGGCGCCATGAGGGGAAGCCACGGCGGGACCACGGCACATCGCCCGACCTCGTTGGTGTGGACCTGGCAGGTCAAGATCGGTAGGCCGATCTGCTCTCAGGCATCATCATCTTGTGCGTCGAAGCACCCACCCAGATTCGCCGCTGCTTCCTGATCTCACCCCAGATCTGTGCATGGCGGCTGAAACAGATTTGGTCGACGGCGCTCGCCCAGGAATTTCTCAAAACGGCGGCACAGCCACAGGTTTCTGCAACCCAGCGGCAGGCCCTAGCCCAGGTAGGTGATGTGGGTTCTGTCTCGGTGGCGAACCATCAAGACAACTCGGGGATCGGGCGTCGCGCCCATGCCTTCACACGCGTGCTGCCAAGAAGCTGATACACGATTCGAAGAACAGTCGGCCATCTAGGGAAGCCCCAGTCAACGCCTCCACGTTGTGTTCGGGGTGAGGCATCAGCCCGACGACGTTGCCCTGCTCATTGGTGATCCCCGCGATGTCGTTTGCCGATCCGTTGGGGTTATCGAGGTAACGGAACACGACTTGATCGTTGTCTTCGAGCCGTTTGAGGGTTTCCGGGTCAGCTTGGTAGTTACCTTCACCGTTTTTCAGCGCGATGACGATCTCATCGCCCTTGGTGAACGCACAGGTCCATGTGGTGTCGACAGTTTCGACCCGCAGCTTCTCGTCGCGGCAGATGAAATGCTGATCCACGTTGCGGATCATGGCCCCATCCAGCAGATGTGCCTCACACAGCAGCTGGAAACCATTGCAGATACCCAGCACTGGGAGGCCCTTGTGGGCTGCATCGATGACTGTTGCCATGACCGGGCTAAACCGGGCGATCGCTCCGCAGCGCAGGTAATCGCCGTAGGAGAAACCGCCAGGAAGGATGATGGCGTCAACCCCTTGGATGGAGTCCGAGCCGTGCCATAGCGGAACAGCTTCGGCTCCGCTGAGTCGAACCGCACGCAACGCGTCGTGATCATCCAGGGAGCCGGGGAAGGTAACGACACCGATCTTGGGCATCAGGGGGCCACCACTTCAAAAGTTTCGATGACGGTGTTCGCCAACAGCTTCTCGGCGGCTTCTTTGACACGGGCCAGTAGTTCTGGGGTCACCTCGCCGTCCACTTCGATTTCGAATCTCTTACCTTGACGGACGGTCATCCCATCAAATCCCAGACGCTGGAGGGCACCGGTGACCGCCTTACCCTGGGGGTCAAGGATCTCGGGCTTCGGCATGACGTTGACGACGACACGTGGCATGGCACCACCTTATCTGGGATGAACCTCGCGCTCACAAACCATCGATATTTTGACCAGGCAATACGTCGCGGTCTCTTCAGCTAGTGGGTGATTCGTCCGGGATTGTGACGATCCACTGCTGCCTGTCGTGCGGCGATGCGTCGTGCTCCGTTAGCTAGTGAACGACGGCTGGCGGGTCTTCCCAGTGAGCTATCAGTCATCATCCAGGAACAACCCACGAGCCGTGGTATTGGAGTCTGTAGCCGGATCTCTCAGCTGTTACGGGCCTTGGGTGGACGTAGCGCCAGCACGCAGGCCACGACCTCGCAAGCAATTGCCGGTAGCAGATACCAGCCGATCGAACCCGAAGCAATCACGGCTAGCACCAGCATGACCAGGCTGCTGATTCCATACAGCACCCCAGCACCGATCCGGGACCCGCCCCAATGCGCATACCCGTATGCGATGAGGGCGACCAGAACAGGGACGACGGTCAATACTGGATCCGCCCCGACGATGAGGGCAGCCACGTACCAACATCCACTCAACACCACCGCCAGCAGCGGCACATACCCTGCTGGAGCGCTAACCAACCTGGTACTCATCGTTTCGCCCCTATAAAAGTGCTGGTATCAAAAGCAAGCAACCGGCACGGTCGCTGAGACTTACTGTACGACAAACTCGGCTGAAAAGATCCAGTTCTGATCATGCCGAGTCGAACACTCAGGATTAGCTGATGAACGGTGTCAGTGGCGGTTTCCGCTGCTAGGTATTGACCCCAGGTATACCGGTCAGCAAAGGTAATGGTGATCGCACTCAAAACCAGTTTCTTGCGCATTCCGCGGGACTTTGTTTGGCGCCTAGTGGGGGTCGAGAATCTCACAACCGGATTCAGTTGAGGTTGACGCCGTTTCTGGGGCAGTCCCGAAAGCTCCCAGCGACACGGACCGGCAACGGGACGAGCACTAACCTCGGGTCGGGTAGGCCCTGGCCGATAGGCTGACAGTAAAGTGAGCGGAGTGCACGTAGCTCGTCTTGATCTTCCTTTGACTCCGTGGCGTCGACTGATACCCACCAAGGCCGACTACGTGGGACTGACCAGTCGGTGGCCGAAGGAACTATTGGCTGGCCTGACCGTCGGTATCGTGGCACTCCCCTTGGCTTTGGGTTTTGGTGTCGCCTCGGGAGCTGGCGCGGCAGCCGGACTCATCACCGCGATCGTGGCTGGGGTGTTGGCTGCGGTTTTTGGGGGCTCTCAGCTACAGGTGTCGGGGCCGACGGGGGCCATGACAGTGATCCTGTTACCGGTTATCGCACAGTTTGGGATACAAACGGTACCGCTGTTGGCATTGATGGCCGGGGTGATCTTAGTGGTGATGGCCATCACTGGTATGGGTCGGGTCGTCGATTTAATTCCCTGGCCGGTGGTTGAGGGCTTCACCTTCGGGATCGGCATCATCATCGCGGTGCAGCAGGTTCCGATCGCATTGGATACGGTCAAGGGGCACTCGGAATCGACGCTGATCTCTAGCTGGCAGGCATTGCAGACAGTGGATTGGGGTAAGGCCATCGCCCCGTTAAGCATGGTGGCCGTCGTCGCAGTGATCCACATCGTGATGGCTCGGTTCTTCCCGAAGTTACCGGCCTCGTTGATTGCTATTGCGGCTGCCACCTTGATCGCGTTGCTTGCGCGGTTACCAGTGGCAACCATCGGCGAAATCCCCCACGGCCTGCCAGCGCCGACAGTACCGGGATTCACCTTGCCGCTGCTGATGCAGCTCAGTGCCTCAGCTGTCGCTATCGCAGCTCTGGCTGCTCTGGAATCGCTGCTCAGTGCACGGGTTGCCGACGGCCTCGTCAGCGACGTGCAACGCACCAACGCCGACCGCGAACTATTGGGCCAAGGGATCGCCAATATCGGCTCGGGACTGTTTGGCGGGTTGCCAGCCACTGGCGCCATCGCCCGCACCGCCGTCAATATTCGGGCCGGTGGTAGGACCCGATTGGCTGCCATCTCCCATTCCGTCGTGTTGTTCATCATCATCGTGGCGCTATCCCCCGTGGTCGCCCATATCCCGATGTCAGCGCTAGCTGGGGTGCTGATCATGACCGCAACTCGGATGTGCGATTTCGGCGTCGCTGCCCGAATTTGGCGCACCACCCGCGCTGACCGGTTGACCTTTGCGCTCACCTTGGCGACGACAGTGCTGCTGGACCTCATCGTCGCTGTGCTGTTGGGGGTGGCGATGGCGGCCATCATGAGCCTGCGTCATATGTCTGCGACCTCAGCGGTCCGGCGGGAGCACCTGCCGGTCACCACCGCTGAAGGTCTGGTGGATTTCCCCACCCATGAGTTACATGACCAGGTGGCTGTGTATCGGGTTGACGGGGCGCTGTTCTACGGCGATGCCCGTCGGTTCATCACCACAGTCTCTGGGGCTGATGAGGTCAAGGGTGTCATTATTCGAGCCCACCGAATGCGGGTGATGGACGCCTCTGGCGCCGAAGCGCTACGGCAGGCGACGCGGGCGTTGCGCCGTCGCAATATTCAGGTGGTGATTCATGGCTTGTCGGAGCAGCAGCTCGCCACCGCCATCGCGACTGGGGCTATCTCCCCTGAGCAGCACACCGATGATTTGCCCTCAGCCATTGATCTGATGTGCCAGCTACTCAAGGAACCAGGCCAGCCTCTGGTATTGCCGAATCTCACCCAGGTGTTCTCCTATGGGGCCTTCACCCAAACCCATGTTCACCAGGAGGTTTACGGCAGACGGCTGACGGGACATCTGGATTCGCTGCCGGGGTATCGGCTGAAACTGATTGGGGTTCCCGAGGAGGCTGCTGATACGTTGGCGATCCCCCGCCAGCCCGCCGCGGTGCCAGGCGAGCCGGAGGATCTCATCGCAGGTATGCGCTACGAGATCAGTGAAGCGGAGTTGGCTGCTGTGGAGGCCATCAATAGCGGCCTATTCGATCGGGTCTGGGTGAAGCTGGCCTCAGGCCAGGGAGCCTGGGCATTCATCGCCCGCGACTAATCCCCTCCCCAGCTCTCCAACCTGCTTTTTCGCGATTCATCACACCCTAACCACCCCAAAGCCCAGGTGAATCGCAGAAAAGCAGGCATTAGGCTCTCGTCCATGCCGATCCGCAGTTATCCGCGCATCCAACGGGTCACCGAATTGTTGGCCTGTGATCCCCACGGAGGGCTGCTCGCTGTCGGCGTCACCCCCACTGAGGTGGCGCTGTGGGATCTCACCACAGGTGTTCCGATCCGCAGTATGCGCCACCCCACCACGGTCAGACGGGCATGCTTCAGCCCCGACGGTCGCAGGCTCGCCACAGCAGGCTATGACCTGATCTTCGTCTGGGAGGTCGCCACCGCCCAGTTGGTGGAAACCATAGAACCGAAGGCGCCCATCCGCGCCATCACCTGGGAGGCAAACCGCCCCGTTGTGGCCGAGGCAATGGAACATCGCAGCCCCGATGGTCGCTACATCATCGAGGATCTGTCGCGACGGGGCGCCCAGCGGTGTGAGCTACGGGTGCTCGACACCATCACTGGCACAACCCTGTCGACGTTGCGCCACGACACCGTCGTCGTGGCTGCCGCATGGCTTCCGGATGGCCGAATCGTGACCGCTTCTGCCGCTCAGAACCTGTACCTGTGGCAGGGCGAGAAGCAAGTGGGCGCCCTGTCTGAGAGCTACGATCTGCTGGCGCATGCCTGCTATAGCCCAGATGGCAACACTGTGATGACTGCCTGTGGTGACGGGACAGTGTGCTTGTGGACTACTGACGGCGCCCTGGTCCGGCGATTTCGCAGCACTGACGGTTATTGCGTCGCCTACTCGTGGAGTCCCGACAGCACCCGCCTGCTGTTCCAGACCGAGGACTCGGTGCGCATTCATGACGCATCCACCGGCCAGCTCCTCAGGGTCTTGGGCCCAAGGCCGGGGTTGGTCTTCACTGACTGGCACCCATCGGGTCGACAGATCGCCACCTCCGGCGAGGGCGAGACCATCGAGATCTGGGATGTGGCCACGGCATCGATCCTCCGTGGATTGACGGCACCCGAACTGGCTGCCGAATCCATCGCGCAGATCGCATTCTCCCCCGATGGCAGCCGGTTAGCTGCCAACGCTGCTGTGCCAGACCCCACGAACGATGGGTTTTTGCGGGAGTGCGTGGTGGTGTGGAATCTGTCATTTGGATCTCCCGACGCCGAAAGCACGGTTGGCACTGTGTTCTACGGGGAGCAGCATGGTTTCGGGAACAACGCCTGGAGCAGCACCGGAGACCATATCCTCATGCAGGACAGCGAGGACACCATCAGTATCTGGGACGCCGACGCTGGAGTTCTGGTCTCGCGTGAGCCCGCGCCGTCGCCCCGCATCACGATACAGGACAATGTGGTGCGCCTCTGGGAAGACGGCGAGCAGGTGGGCTTCGAGGTGGAGGGCTTACCCGAGGGCGAACTTGTGATCTGGCGGGATGGCACACTCATCGGCGCCAGCCCGGGAGCAGCACCCTGGCTGGGACACCCCGCGATGGTGGCTGGCGAACTGTTACGCCTGCCCGTTTCCCCCAGTGAGCTGCCGGTCTTCGATACCTGGTAGCCAGCCGGTAATCGCGAATCCAGTTGGGGGCAGGCTCGCGCAGATCGTCAGTGAGGCACCCCATGACGACAAGATTCGCAGCATCTCCTGAAGCCTCAACGGCCATGGGAGCAACATGGAAGACGTCGAGGACACAGTGCGGGTCTTCGAAACGGCAGCCTAGAAGGCGCTGATCTCGCTGCTAGGCCATAGCGATGGCCCTACCGAGATGCAGTTCAGTCCCAACTCCCGATCGCTGATGGCAACGACGATTCCCGGGTCTGGGAGGCGCACCCAGCTGCGTATTGGCGACCCTCCCGCAGCCCTTCGCCACTGGTTTAGCCCGCACCTGCTTTTCTGCAACCTACTGGGGATGGGGGCCGTTGATGCCCGATTGGACCGCAGACAAGCAGGTTTACACTAACCGCATGGTGGTTCCCATCCGGTTTACGCAACCCGTCGATAGTTTCTACGAGGTTGTATTGAGTAGCGATGGTTCCCAGGCATTGACCACGGCCTTCGGCGGGGTCGTTCAACTCTGGGAGAGCGCCACCGGGCAGATGCTCCGCCGCTACGTTGTGACCGATTCGGTGCTCATTGATGCCGTGGGCTATGACCTGGCAGGTGACCAGTTCGTCGTGATCGTAGGCGATGAGGCTGCGTCCCACTGCGCCACCACGGGTGAATGCCTGCAGCGGTTATCGGAGCAGGATGGGGCTGCCCTGATCCGGCAGTGGGTTGGCCCTCGTAGTGAGAGGGAATCGGCCGACGGCACGATCCGGGCCGAGCTGTGCTCAGGCAAGGTCACCATCTACCACCAAGACCGCCAAGTCCAACTCCAGTCCTTCGGGGTGCGCGCCTGGGATCTGCGGTGGCCGACGAAGGACACGCTCATCGTCCAGACCCACGACGGGTTCCGCGTGTTTGGCACCCATCCGAGTCCTCCCCAGCACGGCTGGTACCGGTCAGACACCCGAGGCTGCAAGCTCAGCCCGGACGTCGGCTCCTCAACCACCAAGATGACTAAGTTTCGGGTGGCGTGCTCCGACGGTGAATCTTTCGCGATCCGAGACCTCGAAGGCCGACAGATTGTGTCCTTGGAACGCGGCGACTGGGATGAAGGAGGCCTCTTCTGGGGCCACCTGGGTGAGGTCCTGGTCATCGCGTGTGGGCAGGAACTCACCGTCTTTGACGCCAACACCGGCCTGCGGCGATTCTCCTTCCGAGTCGATTTCGAGGTGTTCCATGCTGCTTTCAGCCCCGACGATCGCCAGATCGTGGTAGCGGGGCGAGACAGCGCCGTTGACGTTCATGACATAGATACTGCGCGGCTTCTCACCCGCCTGGCGGGGCACTCGGATTTCGTCAGCACCGTCGCGTGGCGCCCCGATTCCACCGTCATCGGGTGTGCAACCGCTGATGGTGAAGTCGTGCTGTGGCGGCCGACAGGCCAGCGACTGCACCAGTTTCGACATCCGCGCAGGGCCAACCTTTTAGTGTGGAGCCCGGACGGTCGTTGGCTGTTTTCGTCGTCACTCGGTCACACGGTAATCCGCGACGGAGCCAGCGGCCAGCCGTTGCACACCCTTGATATGGGTCAGGAATGGATCTACTCCGCCGTCTGGCGCTGCGACAGTCGCCGCCTGGCCACACTGACCTTTGCCGGGACGCTGCAGTTTTGGGACCCCACCACCGGACAAGCCACGGATTCCACGGTCGAGCTGCTGCCCGAGGGCGAATGGGCGCTTCGCGACCCCCAGACCAGGCATATCTCGGTGGCCAGCCCGGCAGCCGCACAGTTTCTGGGCTATCCCACCGTCGTTGCGGGCCGCCCGGCCAGAGCTCCGTGGAGCGCAGCGGGGTGAGCCGAGGATAAATCAACCTGCTTTTGAGCGACTTATCGGGGTTCAGGGACGTTTTCGGCGCGATGAATCGCGGAAAAGCAGGCTGGGGGGCAGCAGGCGGGGTAAGCCGAGGATAAATCAGCCTGCTTTTCTGCGACTTATCGGGGTTCAGGGACGTTTTCGGCGTGATGAATCGCGGAAAAGCAGGTTGGGGGGCGGGAGCGGGGTAAGGAAGGGGCTTGGCAAGGGCGGTCTACCCTGAAGCCATGGAACACATCATTGGCAAGCTACGTGCGGTGGGGCACATAGTTGAGTTCGCCCCGCACCCCAACCCTGACGCTGTGCAGGCCCGCTTTCAGCGCGCCGACGCCGTCGAGTTCTACACGACATACAACCCAACCCAGCTGATCACCTCCTCCCCCTTTGGCACCTTGGACATCTATCCCCTAGACAATCTGGACCACATGCAAGTGGGCTACGCCACCCACGGTTTGACCGGGGAACCCGTGCCAGAGTGGCCACAGGGCATGCTCGTCATAGCCGACGCGGACGCCGACCCGTTCATCCTGGACCCCACTCGCGACGGCGAGATCCAGTTCGCCCGGCACGGGCAAGGCACCTGGGACTTCTTCCCCATCGCCCCCGACATCACCGGACTGCTGATCCTGGCCTGGGCCTGGAACCAGGCGGAAACAGACCTGGGAGACGACTTCGACGAGGATTTCGAGCCAACAGCGAAGGCCCTCACACACTTCACAGACCTGGCCATCGGCGCCGGCATCGACCGGCAATACGTGGAAACCACGCTCAACCTAAGGTGATCCCCAACCGATGGTTCCCGGATCCACACTGAACTCCACCACTCTTGGCGGGAACCCCAGCCAACGGGAACCATCAGCCCCAGCGGCAACCCCGATCAGGCTGCGCGCCCCACCAGATCATCACAGACCTGGACCAGAAGATCCTTGGCCTCACACTCCGGCAGCGGAGCCAGGTGAGCCCGAGCGATATCGGCGCGCCTACGGACCTCAGCGCGGGCCAACCCAATGACGGGGTGGGCCCGTAGCGCAGCAACGGCCTCAGCTAAGGTCTCGTCGGAGCTAAGATCGCTCGCCAGCAGTTCCTGAAGCTCCCGATCAGCAGGGGCCTGCGATGTCGCCAGCAGCAGCGTCGGCAGCGTTGGAACATGCTCCCGCAGATCAGTGCCTGGGGTTTTTCCGGTCACGTCACTGGTGATATCGATGATGTCGTCGCTGAGCTGAAATACCAGCCCCACTTCCTCACCGTAGGCAGCCAACGCCTGCTGCACTTGCGGGGATGCCCCACCAACCATGGCACCAAACAACGCTGAGGCGGCGATCAGGGAACCCGTCTTGTCTGCCAACACCTGGATGTAATGATCCAGCCGGGCCTCACCATCGGCAGGACCACGGGTCTCTGCGATCTGCCCCTGTACCAACCGAACGAAGGTCTGTGCCTGAAGCCGCACATAGTCAGGACCGAGATCAGCCACCAGCACCGACGCCTTAGCGAAGAGGTAATCGCCGATGAGGATCGCCAACGAATTACCCCAGCGGGCATTAGCCGATGGCGCAGACCTGCGCATATCTGCCTCATCCATGACATCGTCGTGGTAGAGGCTGGCCACATGGGTCAATTCCATCACCAAGGCCGCTTTAAGGAGCCGTTCCTCGTCGGCCAAGGGCCCGAACTGGGAGGCGAGATAGACCAACTGAGGCCGAAACCTCTTTCCCCCAGCCATGATCAGATGGCTAGCGGCCTCGGTCACGAACGGGGAATCAGCGACGGCAACCTGCCGAAGCTGTTCCTCGAAGCGTGCCGAGAGAGCGTCGATGTCGAGGGCCAAGATGCACTCCCTGGAAAGGGTCAGCGGATGAACTGGGCAGCCGAGGCCACCAAGTCAAGGATTGTACCTGGCGCAAGCCCAAAGACGACGGTGGCGATCCCGGTCAGACCAACCACAGCCCAAGTCCAAGCAGAAGCTGGGGCCGCTTCGGCCGCCTCGCCGCGCTCTGGATCCTTAAACCACATCGCCACGATGACCTTGAGATAGAAGAAGGCCGTCACCAAGCTGGCAATCACCGCAATGACAACCAGCCAGCCATAGCCGCCCTCCCAGGCCACCACAAAGACCATCAGCTTTCCAACGAATCCGGCAGTCAACGGGATCCCGGCGAAGCTCAACAGGAACAGGGTCATCACACCGGCGATCACCGGATTGGTCTTCCCCAGCCCCTGCCAGGCACTGAGCTGGTTCGCCTCACCGCCAGCGCGACGCACCATGGTGATCAGCCCAAAGGCGCCGAGCGTCGCCAAACCATAAGCCACCAGGTAGAAGGCAATCGACCCCACCGAAGAGATCGCGATCTCCGCGCCGCCGCCAACAGCCGCCACGAAACCAGCCAGGATGAACCCAGCGTGCGCGATGGAGGAATAAGCCAGCAGCCGTTTCACATCCTGCTGCACCAAACCGATAATCGCACCAACAGCCATGGTGGCCACCGCCACCACCGCGATCATCGGCTGCCAATCCCATCGTGCCCCACCAAGGGCAACGTAGAACACCCGCAGCAACGCAGCCACTGCAGCGGTCTTGGTGGCGATAGCCATGAAACCCGTCACCGGTGTAGGCGCACCGGTGTAGACATCGGGGGTCCAGGAGTGGAATGGCACCGCACCCACCTTGAACAGCAGCCCGACACCGAGGAGCACCAAGCCCATCAACAGCAGGTAGCGGGGCGTCTGATCCACAGCGATGGCTGTTGCAATAGAACTGTAGGTAAACGAACCCGCATAGCCGTACAGCAGGGCCACACCGAACAGGAAGAAGGCTGAGCTAAAGGCCCCGAGTAGGAAGTACTTCAGCGCGGCCTCTTGGCTGATCCAACGACGGCGACGCGCCATACCCGAAAGCAGATACAGCGGTAGCGAGAAGATCTCCAGGGATACAAACAGGGTCAGCAGATCATTGGCAGCAGTGAACATCAGCATGCCGAAAAGGGCGAACAGCAGCAGCGGGAAAATCTCGGTGTGTTCCCGCCGCTGAGCCTCCGCCTCCCGCTCCAGCGGAGAGCCCGGCACAGTTGCGGCCTGAGCAGCAAATGCTGAGGCCCCACCGCCGACGGTCCGTTCCGCAAAGAGAGCGACGCCACCCAAGCCCACGATCAGCAGCAGGGACCAGAAGAAATAGGCTGGGCCGTCCATCGCGAAGGTACCCAAGGCCACCAACTCGAAGGGGGCAGTGATCCAGTTGTAGATCGTCAGGGTCAGCGCGACGAGGATAACCAGGATGGCCAAAGCGGTTTGGACCGGGTAGCGGTAATACCGAGGCACCACAGCCTCCACCAGGACACCGAGAGTCGCACCGACCAGTAGCGTGATCAGTGGCGCCTCGAGCATCCATTCCAGTTGCGGAACGGTGATCTCAATCAGGCTCATCAGTTGTCTCCCTGAATCGAGGGGGCAGGATCACTCACGCCCAGGGTGGTCATCACGGTCTGCGCAGCGTCATTGGCGACATCGAGGATCGGTTTGGGGAAGAACCCAAACACGATCAGCAGCACTAGCAGCGGCGCGACGGCGGCACGCTCCCGCCAACTCAGATCGGTGCTGACAGTCTCCACTACCTCCGCCGAGGCCGCCCCGGTGGCGGTGCGTTTATAAACGGTCAGCACATAGGCCGCGGCCAGCACCATGCCCAGCGCGATGATCACGGTGTGAACCGGGTACCGCTGCCAGGCACCCGCCATGACCAGGAACTCGGAGACGAAGCTGGACATGCCCGGCAACGCCAGGGCAGAAAGTCCGGAGATCAACAGGAATCCAGCAAGCACCGGAGCCGTCTTCTGTACTCCCCCGAAGGCTTCGATCGCAGCTGTGCCGCGACGCTTCACCAAATAGCCGACCACCAGGAACAGTGCGGCGGTGGAGAACCCATGGTTGAGCATGTAGAACACCGAACCGGCCAACGACGGCGTGGTCAGCGCGTAGATGCCGAAAACCATGAAACCGAAGTGGCTTACCGAGGTGTAGGACACGAACCGCTTCAGGTCTGGGCTGCCCAAGGCCATCAGGGCGCCGTAGATCATCGACACGATCGCCCACACCAGGATCGCTGGGGTGGCCCAAGCCGAGGCCTCCGGGAACACCATCAGCCCGATCTTGATCATTCCGAAGGTGCCGATCTTGTCGAGCACACCCACCAGCATCGTCGAGGTGCCGGTGGTGGCCTGCTCAGCAGTATCAGGCAACCAGGTATGCAGACCCGCCATAGGTGCTTTCACAGCGAAGGCGAAGAAGAAAGCGACGAATAGCCACCGCCCTAGGTTGCTGTCGAGGTCGAGGGCCGCGAGATCACTGAGGAGGAAACTGGCCTGCCCTTGGGAGCTGGCAGCAACGTATAGGCCGACGACGCCGACCAGCATGACCAAACCACCGGCCAACGAGAACAGCAGGAACTTCACAGCTGCCGCTGCCCGGGACTCCCCGCCGTATCCGGCGATCATGAAGTACATCGGGATCAGCGTCGCCTCGAAGACGATGTAGAACAGCAACAGATCGCTGGCCATGAACACCAGCAAAGACAGCGCCTCCAGGATCAGGGTGAGGACGAAGAAGGTGCGGCTCGACCAGCGGCCCTGATCCGCGATATGCCATTCAGCGATGAGTACCGTCGGGGTGAGGATCACCGTCAGCAGCACCATGATCGCGCTCATCGGATCAAGCTCAAGGGCATAGGAGGCCCCAATAGCCTCGATCCAGGGCACCTGTTCCACCAGGGTGTTGCCCTGTGCCAGGCAGAACACCACCACACCTATCGCGGCAGTCAGCAGTGAGACCACTAGGCCCAGCACCTTTGCCGCATTACCGCGCAGCAGCGTCAACAGCAGGGCGCCGATCAGCGGCAAGGCCACCAGCAGGCTGAGAAGGGGAATCGAATTGAGCATGAATAGATCTCCTTCCTCAGATCAGCTGCCCGAGAAACACGATGGCACCGATAACCACCACACCCAGGCCAAGGGTGAGGCCGTAGGTGCGCGAGTAGCCGTTCTGCATCTTGCGCAGCACCTCGGCAAGGCCCAGCGATAGCCGACCGGAGCCGCGAACCGCGCCATCGACCACACCCTGATCTGCCAGCGCCAGGACCGTGGCCGCACCAACGGTTGGGGCCACGATCACCTGGTTCATCTGGTCGCCATAAAGATCGTTGCGGCTAGCCAAGACCAGCGGATTGCGGGTCTTCGGGGCGGTGCGAGGAATCTCACCCTTATGCAGGAACCAGCCGATGGCCACACCCACGGCAACCACCGCGAGGGTCAACAGGCCCACGGGAGTGAAGGCCAACAGGCTGGTTTCGTGGGGGTGCGAGCCGGTCGCGGGGGCCAGCCAGTCCTGAATCCAGTTGTTCATCAGCAAGCCAGCACCCAGCGATGCGATGGCCAAGATGATCAGCGGCAGGGTCATGACCAAAGGCGACTCATGTGGATGAATGTCCTTCTCCCAGCGTTTAGCGCCAAAGAAGGTCATCATCATCAATCGGGTCATGTAGTAGGCGGTGATGCCAGCGCCAACCAAAGCCAAGACACCCAAGATGAGATTCTGCGCGAAGGCAGTCTCAATGATGTGGTCCTTGGAGTAGAAGCCTGCGGTGAAGGGGAAACCGATGATGGCCAAGTAGCCCATCGCGAAGGTCAAGAAGGTCACCCGCATCGCCTTCGACAATGCCCCGTAATGGCGCATGTCGACGTCGTCACCCATGCCATGCATGACCGATCCGGCGCCAAGGAACATATTGGCTTTGAAGAATCCATGGGTAATGAGATGGAAGATGGCGAAGGCCGCACCGGCGGGGCCGAGCCCAGCAGCCAGCATCATGTAGCCAATCTGGGACATCGTGGAACCAGCCAGCACCTTCTTGATGTCGTCCTTGGCGGAACCAACCCAGGCACCAGCCAGCAGTGTCACCACACCGACGATTGCCACGGCCAGGGTCGCAACCTCTGACTGGGCATAGATCGTGTGGCTGCGCACCACCAGATACACCCCAGCGGTAACCATCGTCGCGGCGTGGATCAGCGCAGACACCGGGGTGGGGCCTTCCATGGCATCCAACAGCCACGAATGCAGCGGCACCTGAGCAGATTTACCGCAGGCAGCCAGCAGCAACAGCAATCCCAAGAGTGTCGCGGTGGCGGCAGGCATAGCCTCAGCACCCGCATTGACATCGCTAAAGGCGGTCGAGCCAAATAGCCCGAACATGGTGAACATCGCCATGGCCATCCCCAGGTCACCTACTCGGTTGACCACGAAGGCTTTCCGACCCGCCGCTGCCGCGGAGGGCTTGTGCTGCCAGAAGGAGATGAGCAGATAGGAGGCTAGACCCACACCTTCCCAGCCGAGGAACAGCACCAGGTAGCTATCGGCCAACACCAGCGTCAACATCGCTGCGACGAATAGGTTGAGATAGGCGAAGAACCGGCGACGACGTTCGTCGTGGGCCATATAGCCGATCGAGTAAATGTGGATCAGCGAACCAACGCCAGTGATCAGTAAGACGAACAGGATCGACAGCTGGTCCACCAAAAGCCCGAAGTTTACGCTCCAGGAACCAACCGCTATCCACTCATATAAGGGCACCGAGACTGCGCGCTGGCCGGCGTCGGCGCTGAGCATTGCGGCAAAAAGCACCAACCCGATAACGAAGGAGGTCAGCGCAGCAGCGGTTGCCAGCAGATGCCCCCAGGCATCGCTCAGTTTCGACAGCAGCAGCAATACGGCAGCACTGGCCAGTGGGATGGCGATCAGCAACCACGCCAAGGAGAACAATCCTGTGGCGGGTACGGCAGTGACAGTTTCTAACAGCACGTCCACCCCTTAGAACTTCAGCAGGTTCGCGTCATCGACCGAGGCCGAGCGACGCGCCCGATAGATAGCGACGATGATGGCCAGCCCGACGACAACCTCGGCGGCTGCCACCACCATGACGAAGAATGACGCCACCTGGCCGTCGAGCCCACCGTGCTGGCGGGAGAAGGTGACGAAAACCAGATTCGCGGCATTCAGCATCAACTCGACACTCATGAACGCGATGATGGCGTTACGACGCAGCAGGAATCCCAGGGCGCCGATGACGAATAGGACCGCCGCTAGTACCAGGTAGCCTTCGGTACTCATTTGGCCTCTCCTTCCAGCTCTGCATGCACCTGGGTGATCTCATCGAAGGCCTCCGCTGTGGGCTGCCGCAGATCATCCACGGCAACTGCCAAGCCCCGCGAGGTCAAGGTCTTGCTCACCGAGGACTCAGCGATGCTGCCATCTGGCAGCAATGCTGGGGAGGAGATCGCATTGGTGCGGGCATAGACCCCAGAGTTCGGATCCGGTCCAGGGTGTACCCCCTGGGTGGCGTAGCGCTCAACCCGTTCCGCCATCAGCTGCGGTTGCCGCTTCACCTCACGCAGCCGATCCCCATGAGCCAACACCATGGCAGCGACCGCGGCGGTGATCAGCAGTGCAGAGGAGGCTTCCAGCAACACGACATAGCGGGTGAACAGCAGCTTGGCTACACCCTGGGCATTTCCGCCCTCAGCGGCATTGGCCTCAGCCAGCCCGGCCGGACCTCCCACGAAGGCCGCCTGGCCGACAGCGAATACCAGCAGGGCTGCCAAGGCGAAGACCACCACTCCAGTCAAGATCCGATGGCCCTTGAGGGTCTCCACCACCGAATCACGGGTGTCGACGCCGATGAGCATCACCACGAACAGGAACAGCATCAAGATCGCGCCGGTGTAGACGATGATCTGCACCACGAACAGGAATGGGGCGTCTTGGGCGGCATAGAGAATCGCCAGCCCAACCATCACGCCAGCCATGCACACCGCCGAATGCACGGGTTTGCGAGCCACCACGATCCCGATGGCTAGCAGCACCATCAGCGGGGCACAGACCACGAAGGCCACCAGCTCACCCGTGATAGGGGGAAGGGAAATCATTTCACCGCTCCTTGGGTCGGCGCAGTTCGAGTATCAGGCTGCCCGGTGGGGGGAAGCCCCAAGAAATAATCCGTCTCGTTATCGCCAAGGCGACGCGGGTGAGGTGGCTGCTCCATACCCGCAACCAGCGGAGCCAGCAGCCGGTCCTTCTCATAGATCAGCGACGCACGTGACTCGTCGGCAATCTTGAACTCATTGGTCATCGTCAACGCACGAGTCGGACAGGCCTCGATACACAGTCCGCAGAAGATACAGCGTAGATAGTTGATCTGGTACACGTGACCGTATCGCTCACCTGGTGAGTACTGCGCCTCGGGGGTGTTGTCGGCACCCTCGACGTAGATGGCGTCTGCTGGGCAGGCCCAGGCGCAAAGTTCGCAGCCGACGCACTTCTCCAAACCATCCGGCCAGCGGTTGAGTTGATGCCGACCATGGAAACGCGGCATCGTGACCTTCTCCTTGCCCTTGCGGGGATAACCCTGGGTGAAGGTCTTACGGAAGATGGTGTGGAAGGTGATGCCGAATCCGGCCCACGGGTCAAAGATTCCCATTTACTTCTCCTTGCCGGCGTTGTCGGCTTCAGCCGTGATGACACCGCTGAGTTCAGGCAGTACTTGGCCAGGTCGTGGCGGCACCGGATATCCCCCAGCAAAGGCGTCGAATGGTTCGTTGGGGTCAACGGCCGCCACTCGTTCAGGTTCACGTTTGCTGGGCGCGAAGGCGATGAGAATAGCCAGCAGCGCCACCGACATACCCAAGGTGTACTTCGGGGCCAGCGCGATCATGACGATCCACAGCAGCGAAATCGGGATCAGCTTCTTCCAGCCAAGATCCATGAACTGGTCGTAGCGGAAGCGAGGCAGGGTGCCGCGCAGCCACACGAAGACCGAGAACACCAGCTGCACCTTGATGACGAACCAGATCGGCCCAAGCCACGGGTTCTCCATGCCGGGGATGAGGTTGAGCGGCCAGAACGGGAGGTAACCACCGAGGAACAAGGTGGTGCACACCGCCGAGACCGTGGCCATGTTGATGTACTCGGCGAGGAAGAACATGGCGTAGCGGAAGCCGGAGTATTCGGTCAGATATCCCGACACCAGCTCGGATTCACACTCGGGAAGATCGAAGGGGGCGCGGTTGGTTTCCCCGACCATGGCGATGCCATAGATGAAGAAGGAGGGGAACAACAGCAATGCGTACCAGCCCATCAAACCGATGTCGTACTGCGGGCTGTTGGCCACAAACGGGATCTGGAACAAGATCGTCTGGCGTTGAGCCTCCACGATCCCATGGGTCGACATCGTTCCCGTCATGAGGAAGACCCCAACGATCGATAGGCCCATGGCGACTTCATAGGAGATCATCTGCGCAGAGGAACGCATAGCTCCCAAGAAAGAGTAGGTGGAGTTGGATGCCCAACCCGCCAACACGATGCCATAGATGCCGATGGAAGCAATGGCGATGACGAACAGAACTGCCACCGGCAGGTCAGTGACTTGGAGTCGGGTGGTGTGACCGAAGATCTCGACCTCACCACCGAAGGGGATCACCGTCCAGGTGGTGAAGGCGGCCATCCCGGTCAGCACCGGCGCCAAGTTGAAGATCCATTTATCTGTGTGCTGCGGCCGGAAATCCTCCTTGGCGATCAGTTTCGCGCCGTCGGCGAGGGCCTGGGCCAAGCCGAAGGGGCCATTCATGATCGGGCCAAGCCGGTGCTGCATCTTGGCAACGAGCCGACGCTCATACCAGACGTTGAAGATCGTCCACAGCAGCAGGATCACGAAGAGGGCGAGCACCTTGATGAGGATGAGCCACCAGGGGTCCTGGAAGAACACATTCATGCCTGATCTCCTTGCATCACGGGCGAAACGGTCACGATCGAACCGGGAACGACATCAAGACGGCCTGCCTCGCCGGGGTTAGTCGGCACCCACACCACGCCGTCAACCATGTCGGTCACTTCCAAGGGCAGCAGTTGGCTAGCTCCCCCAGCCTCAACCCGAACCACGAGGTCAAGGCCGAGGGCTTCAGCGGTTGCTGCTGAGACTCGGGCGACGCTGCGGCGGGCGGTGGCGCGCAAGGCCACCTCATAGTCGGTGCCCATGGAAGCGTCGAGGGCTTCATGCCAGGAAGCCACGACCACTCCGCCTTGGGCCACTCCCCGGTCCGCGACCTGCGGGTCAGCCACCCGGGCGCCAGTCCACTCCCCCAGCTCCAGGTAGTCAGCCCAGGCCGCAGCTGTGCTGCGAATCCCCAGGTCAGAGCCCATCGCATCGGCTAGGGCAGCCAGGATCCGTAGATCTGTCATCGGGTTCTTAGCCTCAGTCACTAGGGCGACGGGACGCACCCGCTGCTCCCAGTTGAGGAAATGCCCAGCCTGTTCCTCCATCAGGCAGGCAGGGAAGACCACGTCGGCATAGTCAGTAGCCGCATTGGACCTCGTTGAGATCTGCACCACGAAGGCCTGCTCCAAAGCTGCCAGCACCGCGGCTGAGCCGGGCATGTCGAGGGGATCGACACCGGCTAGCAGTAGCGCCTTCACATCTCCGGTGCGGGCAGCAGCCAACTGATCGACTGCGCTGAGGCCCAAGCTGCTGGGTAGCGAATCCACTCCCCATGCCGCCGCGACATCCACCCTGGCCTCCGCTGATGCGACGGGACGACCGCCGGGTAGCAGATCAGGTAGGCAGCCAGCGTTGAGGGCGCCCATATCGCCGGCCCGGCGCGGAATCCACGCAAATCGGGCACCGGCGGCGTCGGCCTTGGCCGCCACCGTGGTCAGTA
>JBHAEB010000043.1:0-26709 GCA_041855345.1 Arachnia sp.
AGAAGTCCTCCATATCCCTATGGTTGCCCATCGTGGGGTCACCTGCATCGAAGGGCGGGCCTTGAAACGCGGGCTGAAGGCCCAAAACGACGTGAGGGAACTGAAGGATGGGCCGAATGGGCGCCTGCTTCTTCCATCACGTTCGAAAGGGCAGCCTTAAAACTCATGGATCGGCAGGAGGCCCTGAGCCGATTCGCAACCGCTGGCCATCACGCTGAGCCAAACCGTCTTTGATGAGGGATAGGACGCAACGCTCCAGCTGTTTCTGATCAGTCCACGCGATATCAGTTGGCGCCACTGTCTCGTTGACCCGCAATGCCCCCATGATCCGGCCGCGACACTGACGATCAGTTCCCTTCCATGCCTGTGCCCGTCGTTTTGGCCCAGCGGATCGTGGTTGCCCATCAGCGAACCAGCGGCACCATTGCCGGACTGGGCAGTCCTGGCAGAGCGGGGATCTCGAAGTGCACATCAGCGCCCCAAATTCCATAACCGCCTGCGACCATTCGGCGCTGTCAGCATCGCTAGCCGGCAGCCAGGCGATGGCTCGGCGACGCTCAGCAGCTGTCTCCGCGCTGGGAACGGATTCATGCCCACCGTCGAGCCGAGCCAGCACTCGACGAATATTGGTGTCCAAGACCACTGAGCGTCGACGAAACGCAAATGCCATGACAGCTGCTGCGGTGTAACGCCCAATACCGGGAAGTCCCAGCAAATACGCTTCGTCCTCGGGAACCTCATTCCCATCCTCGGCCAGCTGACGGGCGGCAGCCTGCAGTCGCAGTGCCCGGCGGGGATATCCCAACGATCCCCAGGCCCGCAATACCTCGGCAGTATCAGCTTCGGCAAGGTCCTGAGGGCTCGGCCAGCGCTGTAGCCATTGCTTCCATGGCCCCTCGACGCGAGCCACCGGGGTTTGTTGAGCCATGATCTCGCTGACTAGCACCCCCCAGGCTGTCACACCAGCAGCCCGCCACGGCAATGGGCGCGCATTGCTGCGATACCACTGCACGACGGTTTGACGGATCTGGGCTTTGGTGGGCACCGCGTCAGGTTACAGGGCAAGGCTCGCTAATCTGACCAGGTGAAGTCCACCGCCACACTAAGGACGCAGGAGAACTGGCTGCGTCGAGAAGGATTGGGGCTAGTCATTCCTGGCCGCCGACGCCTACCCCGCCTATTGAGCGCATTAGCCCCGTTCATGGTCTTTACGATCCTGGCCGAGATTGGCTTGCATCTCTTAATCCTGGTTACCGAGAACCTCGACGATACGGCCTTGGAGGATCTACACCTCACCGCTGACCAACAGACCGGACTCATCTGGGGTATCGTCACGGTGGCCTTGAGTATCCCCGCAGCCGTGATCTATCAGCTGTGGCAGCGCAACCGTCCCATATGGCTCCAACGCTGTTTAGCTGCGGTGTTAGCCCTGGCCTGGTTGATTATCTGCGTCAACTTGGGCGCCTCGGTAGTGGAAATATCCCTGGTCTTTGTCGCCATCGGTGTCATCTATATCGAAGCACCTTCCATGCTGAGATGGGCCGGAGCTATGGTGGTGAAGTCGTTGACGCTCCTAGGCCCCATGGTGGCTCATGTATTGCCTTTCTTGTTGCTAGCCCAGTTGCTGGTGTTCTTTACCGAGGAGATGTGGGGCATGGCTTATTCGTTCTCTAAGGCCCGCATGTGGGCGGTCTGCGGACTGTTATTTGCACCGACAGTGATGTTGACCTGGTCCCAAAGCAGCCGAGCCCTCGCAAACCATCTTGACCATCATTCCGACAGCAGTCCGCTGTTGCGAGATACCCCATTCGCAGAGATCGAGAATACCAATAACAGCCCACTGCGACTCGGGGAACGAATCAACTTGGCGTTGCTACCTACCATCGCCCAGCTCATCCAGGTTCTGTTGTTCGTTGGAATCGTCTTCGCGTTCTTCCTGGCCTTCGGCAGTGTTGCATTGACACCGGAGTTGATCTCGAAATGGACTGGACATCCTCCGATCCGCATGGTCTGGCTAGGTATTTCCCTGCCCATCGATCTGACGATGTTCCGGGTTTCCATGATGCTGGCTGTCTTCTCGGGGCTTTCCTTCGCCGCATCCAATGCCACCGACAGCAGTTACCGCGAGGTATTTTTGGCACCTATCGTCGACAACATGGAGCGGGGCTTGGCTGCGCGTCACCGATACCTCGGCTGATTGCGGTTTGGCTAGGCCCCATATCGCCTCAGCCTGGGATATATCGTCGACGACCCACAATCCCAGTGATGGAGACTCTACGTCGGCCTTTCGGCCAAGGCTATTGATCTTGGCGAACGCGGTGCTTGACTGAATGTCTAGCTGCTGACCGCGTAGCACGACCCAACCTAAGGATCGAGATGGAAACACCTGTCACCAGCCGATATGTGGTGGTCTTCGATACCAGCGATACCACGGTGCTCTCCGACATAGCGCCGAGCCTGCTTGAAGCCGATGGCTTCTCCACGAAACTCTATTTCCCCCGTCTTGGCATCGCCGTCGTGGAGGGACGCCCAGTGGGGTTCCAAACCCTGGCCGCCCATGCCAGTGAACGTAAAGTCCCGATGTCTTTGCTGCCCGAAACACGCTATTACGCCATCGGTACAGACTCCTATCAGGACACGGACAACGCAACATGGGGCTTGCAGGCGGTGGCTGCCGTTGACAGCCCCTGGACCGGGGCTGGGGTCCGAATGGCGGTGCTTGACACCGGTTTTGACGCTCAACACCCCGATTTCGCTGGCCGTACGATCACCACCGCCTCATTTATTGACGGCGAAGGTCCAGAAGATGGGCATGGCCACGGCACCCATTGCATCGGAACAGCGTGCGGACCGCGCAGCCGCGCTAATGGTCGAGGCTATGGCATCGCTCCGGGGGTTGAAATCTATTCCGGGAAGGTGTTGGGAACCGACGGCTCTGGCACCGACTCCACAATCCTTTCCGGTATTGACTGGGCTCTCCAGCATGGCTGCCAGATCATTTCAATGTCGCTTGGCGCCGACGTGCGGGAGGTGCATCCGCCATATGTCGCTGCTGGAAAACGAGCCCTTGAGCTTGGCTCGATCATCATCGCTGCCGCCGGAAATAATGCCGCACGTAGCCAGGGCAATCCCGGATTCGTTGGTGCCCCAGCCAATAGCCCCTATGTGATGGCGGTCGGCGCGGTCGATTCGCAGCTTCAAGTGGCTGACTTTTCTGCCCGAGCTGTTGGCGGCGAAGGTGGCGAGGTCGACGTCGCTGGGCCTGGGGTGGATGTGTATTCATCGTGGATTTCACCGGGGCTATATCGCAGCATCAGCGGCACCTCCATGGCCACCCCTCACGTTTCCGGGCTAGCTGCATTGACGGTGGAGGCGACGGGCAAACGCGGCCAAGAGCTGTGGGATCAGTTGATCACTCAGGTTCGCCCGCTCAGTCATGACCCAGCCGATGTTGGCGCGGGACTGTGTCAGGCCCCAGCTGCGGCTTCACCGACCGAGGATGTGCCAGTGGTTCCTCGCCGTGGGCTGGAGGAGCCTGCCGGGCAGAGCGCTCCTCTTCCCACTACCCCGCAGAGCTGGATCGTCACCGTCGACCCAGACCACGACGATGACCTCGACCAGGTGTGTCAGAAACTGGAGAGCATCGGCGCGGTGGTGACCCGTCGCATGTCTACGTTGGGCATGATTCACATCCAAACCGCAGCCCGCATCGACAAGGATCAGTTGACCAGCATCGATGGGGTGAGCGCGGTTGACAGCGATGTCACACATAAGGTCAACCCTCCAGAAGCTGAAGTTCAGTAGAACCTAGCGTGCATCAAATGCAGCCACCCACGACCTGCTGCCGTGGAGCTGTCTGGCTCCAGGCGATGCTGGCTCAGTGATACCCACGATCTGCTGCTCGGGGAGTTGACTGGCTCCGGCACCGTTCAACTCTTCGGGCATCACATCGGTGGGCCGCAGACGCAGGGTTCGGGCATGCCTCCTGGTCCTGGTAGTCCGAGCACGGTGTGGTGGGCCGTGGATGCAGGGATCAGGCCCTCAATGGCCGACGGATCTTGTCGGACCCTCCGGTTAGGGTGTGCACATGGAATGGCTCCCCACAGGCACTGGACATGAGTTGGCCATCCGCGATGGCGTGATCGTGGCCCGCAACGATAAGCGGGAGTTAGCTTCGGTGCCTGCGGCAGCCAAGAAGACCGAGGTGTGGGAGAACCTCGATGCGCTGCTGCATTTCCTCCGCACCCACGACGCCGAGGCCGGTGCTGAGGTTGAGCGATGGCTGCTTCGTGGATTGCCGGTACCCCGCGCTGTCCTCACCCAGGTGTGGGCGGATGAGGCGTGGCGATCCTGGCTGACTGATCTCGTGATATCCACGAAGGAGAGGAGCATTGCTGGTTTCCTTCGTGCCGCCACCCCTGATGGACTTGGCGTGGTGGATCTTGATGGCGAATCCGTGATTATCACCGATGAGACAGTTTGGTTCCCTCATCCGGCCTTGCTCACCGATCTCGACGAACTGCGGGAGTTCGCCACCGAGCTTGGCATCACCCAACGTTTCGACCAGCTATTTCGCGAGGTACATCAACGCCCCGAGCAGCTCAAGCAGGGCACCACAGGACTCCATGACTGGTCAGGCGGCAAATTCGACCAGCTACGATTTGCCGCTGCTCGGGCCAATTCAGCCGGGTTCCGGGTCTCGGGCGGCTACGTTGTGTGCCCCTGTTACGAGGATGGACGACTGGTCACTGCCCGGTACTGGATTGGTGCGGGACATCCTGAGGAAGAAACGGTCACCGACGTGCTGTGTTGGGTATGCGACAACAAAGTGATCCCGGTGGCGGAGGTGGGGCCGTTGGCCTATTCGGAGGGGGTGCGTATGGCCTCTTATGTCTTCGCTGGTCGGTGCATGGATGATGAAGAGTCCCAGTAGCTGCGAAGCCCTGATTGCTTATTTCGAAAGGCATAGACAGTGATTGACGACGCCACCACCATCGCCGTTGGCTGGATCGCAACTTCTCCAAGCAGCAACACTGTGGCCCTTCAAGCCCGGAACTACACCCATCCCGCACTCCAGGATCGTGTCCTGGTACGACTCATCCGCGATAACCTCACCCAGGCCGAAGACCTCACCCTGGAAACCCTCGGATTCCACGCAGGCAGCCAAACCCTGGTTGGTCACCTCCATAACCGAGCCATCGGGTTCCCAGCCTGGCCCATCATCACCGACCCTGCCCGCGCCCACCATGCTCTCAACCTCGTCGCGGACCTCAACCGAGTCGCCACACTTGCCCGAAGCCGCCCAGGAGCAGGCCGCAAACTCCTCGAAGAGATCCACACCAAACTAGACAATTCAGCGCCCCATTTTCTGCCCACATTCCTGGAGGAGGCGGCGAGGATCTTCCTGCGTCTTCACTACACCTCATATGCGGCGCAGTATTTCGGAAAAGCCCGATTGGCGGAACGCACTCACAACCTTCCAATTGATGAACAACGGCACCAGATGGTGTTCCTGGAATTCGCACTTGCTGGCGCGCTCAGCGGGAAAGACTTATCAGCGGAGGCGGGTTCGCTAATGGAACGGCATTCCCCCGACGATGCGCTGCAGCTATTCGTCGACCTCAATGTGAATCGGATACGTGGCGGGCTGCCGCCTTATGCCAATCTCCCAAGGGATCTGCGTCTTCTCATCCAAGCTGCCGAGGCAGATCGTTTGGCCGTGGAGGTCGCATTCTTAGAGTCCGTTTTCGGCTCTCCCGCGATCTTCCATGCGCCCCAAGCTTTCTGGAACGCCTATATCAAGCCACTATCTGTACTAGCGAAGCAAGACTTCGCCGTTCGGCAGGCAATACTTGACAGCAGGATCCTGGGAGTCAAACCCGATGCCTGGATCGATGTACTGGAGGCCACCGGAATAGCCGACGAATTGCGCAACGGCACTGCTGATGCTGCTGCCTGGGCACAGGCCTACATTCGACAACTCCAAACCCGATACGCCTGCCCGTACCCGAAGAAACTTATCGAACTACTGCCACAGCTCAAGGGGTTGCAAGGAGCTCATATCGGGCTGAATGGTCTAGCTCACGGATTAGAACCAGCGATCCTCGACGCCTTGCTCCAAGCCGGGGCTAATGTCACCTTCGATGATCCTGACTGGGACTGGCAGCAGAACCTCACGCTCCTGAACTGGTCTGAACAGCCGCGTCGATCTGAGCTGGAGTATGTTGCTTGCAGCGAGCACGCAGAGCGGGCCATGGCAGGTATCGGGCAGTTACTCGGCGCCGGCAAGCTCAATACCCTCCTCAATCACAGCGGCACTCGGAAGCTGTTAGAGATGTGGGCTACCTCGCATTTGGGGGATGAGCCCTCTGCCTTGGAGGTGCTGGCTGAGATTCGCCGACTGGATCCAGTGCTCACCCCGGAGGGACGTGAAGCACTACCCATCCAACTCAAACAGCTAGCGGCTCGGTTGGATGGGGCCACACTGCTGGCTTCATCGCTGCGAGACGGATTGATCACGGAATACACCTGGCCACAGTTGGAGGCTGTCGCCGACGAACTGGGCGGCGGTTCAGAAATAACGGTCCATGACAGCTCACCTGCGATGGGGGTGGCTAGTCGGGGTCACGTCATCTGGGTTAACGGGGAAGAACGCGTAGTAGAGGCTTCTTTCACCTTTGGGTCAAAGGGTTACACAGCACATATGTGGCGGTATCTGCTGGTCGATGAGGTGACCTGCTGCGTCGGTCAGACAGTTGACTGGCAAACGCTGTTGGCCTGGTCTGATGACCCAGGCACCCAGTACGAGATTGAGCATGTAGGGGTGGCAACACACGACGTTGGCACCTACCCCGTCGACGGTGGTCGCCTCGCAGCTGGCACCGTGGTTCGTCCTGGCGCTCACGACTCCTCAGCATTTTTGCGAGTACTGACCTTTCAAGACGGAGACCGCTACTGGTATCAAGACTCAGACAACGAGATCTACCAGCTGGACCCCGCCACGGGGCAACGGGGCCGGAAATCCTTGCCCACTGCTTGGGCTGAACTAGCCGAACCGCAGCTGCGTGAGGGTTACCGCCTGGTATACGGCACCCACATGTGGACACCGGTCACCCACCCTGAATCACCACTGTCGCAACACGACGGCCGGCATGGCTGGTTGAAATTCGAGCGCAGCAATCGGGATATCCGTTACGTTGATATCACCGGGTTTGTGCTGGATCACGGCAGCCACCTTCCCGGGTTTATTGGGCGGGTCTCACGCCCTGGTGGCGGCCATTGGCTGCTCGACATGAATGGGGATCTTTACACCGACGCCCTCAAGCAACTGCTTCCCACCCTCGATTCCATCGGTAACCTTCATGTCCTACACAAGGTGCCCCGTTCCGGCTGGCATCAGTTTCGGGTTCGCAACGCGCAAGTGAGTGCCCGGCTGCGCACCCTCACTGCCGATGACGTCGCCGATTTATTTGCGGAAACAACTCCCTCTGATGTGCTACCAGAGCCTCCAGATCCACTGAATCCCCACTCAGACCGTGTCATGATGGCAACCCCGATGATCAAGATCAGTGCCGCTAGCCGAGCCGCAGCGACACGGTTGCTGGGCACCGAGGATCCTGCCCTCGTCGATGCCGTCTGCTGGGTGGCCGCCCAGGTGAAAGCGATCATCAATGAGGGACTCAGCAAGCTTGATCAGTTGGATGCTACCCCTGCCGATTCACGCTTTGGCAACTGGGATCCAACCACCGATGTGATTGCCTGGGCACGTGGCTCGGTCTATGGCTGCGACATCGCCCGTGCCGGTATAGCTGCGTTGGCACGCATTGCAGCCGGCGGGGGTGGCGAAGCACCCAGCGTGAGCGCTGACATTCACCACGCACTAACCCAGCCCGAGGTGCTGTTGGCCAACGCTTGCGCACCAATGATGACCCGCGACGACATCGCAGAGGCTGCCGCCTTGGTGGCTTCGATGGTGGATACCGGGTTGTATACCTCGACAGGAGCTGTCTTCCAAGTCCAACCCCACGATCAGTCGTCGTGGTGGCGTCGCAGCGATCGGCTGGTAGAGACGTCAGCTGGACCGGCGATCCTATTGGGGACGGATTTCCACAGCTGGAATTCCGGTGTCCGTCTCATGTTCTTCTCCCCCTCAGGGAAAGTTCCGGCGGAACTCGACGGCAACCCCACTGAGTTGGTCTCCCGCAGCGGCGCAGTCAATGTTGAGTCCGTGCTCTCGGCCTTCGATGTGTTGCTTGAACAGGGGCCGCCTGCTTGGGATTGCACAGCTGTGGAGCGGCTTGCGGAGGGCACTGGATGGTCACGAGCTGCCGCCGCGTTGTTCTTAGCCGGATGTCCAAGATGTGGCGATTGGGAACACAATTTCTTACCCAAGCCGATGCGCGAACTATTGGGGCTCAAGGTAGCTGAGGCAGACGAGGGTCGCAGGTATTTGCTTCACCAAGGTGTCATGACCCTCGTCAACCTCTACGCGGCTGGGGCCTCCGACCCCCATCGAGTCGTTACCGAGGGACTGGACATCGCAGCCATCATCGAAGCATGGAACCGCAATCACTCCGCTCAAGCCCAACTAAGTGAAAGGATGCTGACTGCCGCCAAGCAGGCTCTTACTGCGACTGGACCACTGTGCTTGCGGAAACTGGCTGAAGCCGAGGAACTCGACGAGCAGTGCCTGCAAACTTGGCTATGGGCAGCATCCTGGGTGTCACGTCACGATCCGTCGCGGGGTTGGTTGGCGGAGTCGCTGAACACGTTAAAACACTGGGCCGCCACCACACCAGTGACATGTGACGACGACAGCTCTCAGGGTCTGATTCGACGGGCACTGGGTCTGCCTTCTAGGCAGGAACAGCCCAGCATCTCGGTCGGGGCATGGACGATCAATTCCTACGGCCAGTGGGATCAGGGTAGTTGGGATCCCACGCTGGTATCGGACTGGCACCAAGAGCGATCACAGGTTGAGAGCCTTCCGCAGGAGTTGCCCATACGTGAGCAACTGCTGGATCGTCTCCAGCTCTTGACCGGAGAATTCGACCCCATTGCTGAGGCGCTTCGGGTTAGCGGTGATGGTTGGGACCAAGATCCATTGGTAAGTGTTCCAGAGGTGGTGGCTGAGGTGTCGACCACCCATGATCTGCCTGAGGCCTCAGCCCGCTACTGGTTGCAGCTGCTCAGCCTCCACAATCCCACAGATAAGAACATCGACCAATGGAACGGCTGGAAGAAGAAGGACCGGATAGCGGCAGCCGCACCACTACTAGAACGGGAATTAATCATCGAGGCTCGACGTGCCCGCTCCGGGAGAAGCTACTTCCTACCAGGAGGTTGGCTGGAGGCTGCTGCCCCTCACCTACCGATCGAAGTGTGGAAGGTTGGTGCCTACAACCGTTTCAGCACCACCCCAGCCAAGCCCCGCTTGGGCATCGTTGCCCCAGACGTCCCATACCGGCAGCTCTTCACCGACGCTTGGCAGCGATACCGCGACGGCGACGTCCCCGGCTACCAGGAACTCCAGACTCGCCGGAGTCGCAGATGAAGCTCAAACCATCATGTCGAGTGTTTCGCTGCCGACATCCAAATCCCTGCAGCCGTACCGCGGACCCAGCTGGCTGAACAGCCATCGCCTCAGCAGCCCAGCACGAGGGCCGACGACTATCATTCGGCTGTGCCTGCTCCTCGCCAACAAATCACCTTGTCTTTCACCCATCCAGACAGCCACACCATCCGCATCGATCCCGACAGGTGGTCCTTCGCCATCGGACGTGAAGGCAGCAAGGCCAGGGGCTACCAGGTACTGGTAGACGACACCGTGCCCTTGAACTGGCATGCCTTTGACACCGTGAAAGCCAAGGATTGGCCCTCGACCATCGAATACGACGGTGAGGACACCGGCTTCATCGACTGGTCGACCACGCGGCCCATACCCAGTTTTCACTGGTCTCCGTGCCAGACCCACCGGATCGATCTGACGCATGCCAAGATCGAAGGGCTGAGCATCGAAGCCACCGCTGAACCCATCACCGTGGTCCTTGGTCTTCACCTCAAATCGCTGACTTTAGAAGGGGATCTTTCCCTATTCTCAATTGAAGGGACGGCTGCCCCCGACCTTGGACTGGGGTTTCACCCGGTATCGTCCCGCAGTCCTCGGGGCTTTCAGGGAGTACCCGTTTTCCCCTCGCTAGCCCAGGCCACATCCGTTGATATTTTCCAGCATCCGCTGGCGGCCCCGCTCGATTGTCGAACCCTTCTGGCGTACCCGGATATCAGCACATTGAGCATTAACGGTGCGCTCACTGGGGCGCACGCATTGCTGAAGCTTCTGAATCTGCGTGATCTCAGCATTCGTTATTGCCCTGACTTCGACGATTTCCCTGACCTCGCCAGCTTTCCTCGACTGGAAAGCATCATTGTGTATCAGGCCGAGGAGACCATTGGCAAGCGGATACGCTCCGAGATTCGAGCAATGAAGAAACAAGGTCGATTCCCCGAAGAACTATATTCATCTGCCTCTGGGTTACGTCCCCGCACCTGGTTCTACGCCTCAGCCGATACCCCCTTCGACCACTGGCCCAACACCATGGCAGCGGTCGCAACCAGCACCTATCGGGATGCTATGAAAGAAATCGTCAAGGCTCCTGACGAAGCAGCAGTCAAATCCCTCATTTCGGATTTCCTCGCCACCATCCAATCTCTTGACGGCTTGGAAACCACCGAACGCGAGGATGTGTACACCGCCACCACGCTGCTCGTTTATGCATCGAAGGTTGAGGTCTCAGAGGAAACAGTTGATACCTGGTTCTATGACAACTTCGACGCCTAAAAGATTGAGTGCCTGAACGACTAATACCAGCGGAACCAGTATCTGGCGGCGTTGGCCTACGCCTTCACTGGGCACCGACTGAATCAGAAGCACGGGCTGCAAAGCCACCGCTGGAGTGGCCCGCAAATGGTAGACATTCCCAGATCCTTATTGGCTATTCGATGTGTTGGCGATGATGCTGGAATTCGACTGGTGGCCGATATCCGAGCATCGCCACGCGTGGCATCAGTGTCACTGTAGGGGTCTTGGGAACAGGTCCAAGATGAGACTTGACCTTGACCCTACGACAAGGTTTGATACTGAGCGGCATGACTTCGCGCTTAACGCTTCCGTGCTACCTAGCCGGCATGGCCACCTCACTATTTGGCAACGCCGCTATCACCATCGTGTTGCCATGGCTGGTTCTGGAACGCACAGGAGATCCCGCCGCCGCTGGGCTGGTGGCGGCCTTATCTGCCCTGCCCGGGATCCCAGCGGCTTTCTTTGGCGGCTTCCTCGTCGACCGTCTGGGCCGCAAAGTGATGGCGGTGTTTGCCGACATCGGATCCGCGATCGCCGTGGCTGCCCTGGCCATCGTCGATTCCCTGGTGGGATTGAATATTGGATGGTTCATAGCCCTGGGTGTGTTGGGCGCGTTATTCGACGTGCCGGGGATGACCGCCAGGGAGTCGCTGATGGCCGACGTAGCGCAGGCCTCCGGCACCGGGTTGGATCGGGTTGGTGCCCTCCGCGGCGCCTTGATGGGGTTAAGTACACTCCTCGGCCCGGCCTTAGCTGGGTGGCTGCTCACCTTCATCCCCAGCGTCTCCATCGTGTGGTTAACGGCATCCTGCTCCGCGGTTGCCGCCCTAACCACGGCAGTCATGCCGCTGCCGCGCCGCAGCATCGCCAGCCACCACGATGACTCCGTGCTGGCTGGCCTTCGTTACGCCAAACGCACCCCTGGGGTGTCACGGTTACTCCTCGTGTGTTTCGGAACAGCCGCAGTCAGCGCCCCGCTGGTGAGTGTGATCCTGCCAGCACATTTCAATGCCTCCTCCCAGCCGGGGCTGCTAGGCCTCAGCCTGTCGGTATACGCCGTGGGCACGATCCTCGGCGCTGCCCTGTACGGCACCGTGTTCGCCAACCGCCGCTGGGCCGCCTGGCTCACAGTGCAGCTCCTACTGGCCGGCGGGGCCGCGCTGGTGGCTATCTTGATCGGTTTCTGGCCAGTCGCAGTCGGGATGGTAGGCATCGGCATCGCCAGTGGTTTGCTTGGCCCGATCACCAGCGTCGCCGTAACCGAGAGGATCCCCGAAGGGTTGCGCGGCCGGGTCTTGGCCTTGTTCGCTATCAGCGGCACGATGGCAGCCCCCATCGGCTTGGGTATCGTCACCACAGTCTTAACTGTTGGCCCACTAGCGCTGGGAGCGTGGACGGTGGTTGGCGGCTTCGTCATCGTGGCCATCTACTCAGCGTCCTCAGCCGAGCTACGTCACTACATTGAAGCCCAGGAGGATCCCGATGCTGACTATCAAACAGCTAGCTGACTACGTTGGCGTCACCACCCGCACGATCCGCTACTACCACCAGTTAGGACTCTTACCGGAACCCCAACGTTCCCACAGCGGCTATCGGCTTTACCACGCCGACGATGTGATCCGGCTGCAACGTATCAAGATCCTCACCGATGCTGGGATGCCGTTGGCACGGATTGGGGCGTTACTCGACGCTGACGACGATACCTTGGCAGAGGTCGCCACCGAAGTGGATGCCCAACTCACACAGCAGATCGCGGCACTGCAGCAGGCTCGACGCCGACTCAAGGGGCTGCTCTCACGGGAGGACCCCTACCTGGATTCCCCCTATGCTCACCGGTTCACCAAGACGCTGAACACCATGGCCAAGATTGGGATCTCCGAAACCACCATCAGAATCCAACGAGACTCTTGGATCCTGCTTCAGGTGATCTGCCCAGAATTAGAGGAGATCATCGTTACCCAGCTAGAGCTGACCCTCCAAGACCCCGACGCTTGCCAGATCATGGTGGAAGCCGATGCGATTCGGGACTGGGAGCCCGACGATCCGCGATTGGAGGAGCTGGCTCAGCGCTACGCCCGCACCATGAAACCGTGGATGCCTAAAGATCCCTTAGACACCCTTCAATCCTCCGAAACGAACCCGATATCCATAGCCCTGCTTGAGGCCTTCCATCCAGACCCCTCATCAGCCGTAATCGCCTTCAGTCGACGTGTCGAGCAGCTAATGACCGGCAGCTAATTGTCAGTGGCTGTCGGTAACGTGGCCCACACGCTCACAACAGGAGGTTCAATGTCAGCCGCAACGCCATCGGCACCTCGCCAAGTGCCACCTCCTGAGCAACGGTATGCCGACGAGTTAGCCAAGCTGGCAGCTGAGCCGGGTCCTCGGCCGCCTGGCTGGGCGCTGACCCCATCAGCTGTAGTGTCCTTCATTTGCGGCAATGATCGGCTGAAGGTGAGCCGTAAATTCGTTGGCGACATCGCCTTGGTGGAACGTTGCGTCATCACCCTGGCCGGGGAACGCGCACTGCTGTTGGTGGGAGAACCCGGTACCGCGAAATCGATGCTTTCCGAGTTGTTGGCCGCTGCCATCTGCGGTACCAGCGCATTGACTGTTCAAGGCAGCGCAGGCACCACTGAGGACCAGTTACGTTACGGGTGGAACTATGCCCAGCTGCTGGCCCAAGGCCCCAGCCGGGATGCCCTAGTCCCCTCCCCGATCATGGCCGCTATGAGCACGGGCCGAGTGGCGCGTATCGAGGAGATCACCCGATGCTTGCCCGAAGTACAAGATGCCTTGGTTTCTGTGCTGTCGGAGCGACGGCTAGCCGTCCCAGAGCTGGGTGACTACGCCGTTCACGCCATTCCAGGATTCTGCCTCATTGCCACGGCGAATCTTCGGGATCGTGGGGTTTCGGAGATGAGCGCAGCGCTGAAGCGGCGCTTCAATTTTGAATTGGTCTCCCCGATCGCTGACGCGGCAGCGGAAATCGCCCTGGTCACCGAACGAACCCGCCAGGCCTTGGTCGATGCTGGGGCTCCCAACGCCGTCGACCAGGTGGTGGTAGAGACGCTGGTCACGGCGTTTCGGGAGTTGCGTTCTGGGGTCAGCCAGGAGGGCTGGGCGGTGGAGAAACCCTCCACGGTGTTGTCTACGGCCGAGGCAGTGGCCATTTCCGGTTCCATCGCTTTGGCCGGTGCGTTCTTCCCCCATGCCCGTGATGGGGTGCGGCTGATTCCAGGTCAGTTGCTGGGCGCGGTTCGCAAAGACGACGCTGAAGACGGCGCCAGGTTGTTGGCCTATTGGGATACGGTGGTGAAAAAACGCGCTGCTGCCGGTTCCCACACCTGGGTACAGCTGTGGGAGCAACGTCATGTGTTGGAGGGATGATGCCTCAGCTTCCCAACAGCGAAGACTATGAGTCACCTAGTCACCATCGACCTTCGACTCTCGATGATATCCTTCAGTGCCGTTGGCCGCTGCTGATTGGGATCCGTCACCACTCCCCCGCGATGGCAGTGGCTGCTCCCAAGCTATTGGCGGACTTCTCCCCTGATGTGTTGGCAATAGAGCTGCCTGCCGAGGCCGCGCCATGGCTGGAGTGGTTGACCGATCCGCGTGCCGCCGCCCCGATGGCTATGGCGTTCAGTGGCGACGATGGTTTGAGCCTTTATCCCTTCGCGGATTTCTCCCCCGAATTGGCGGCGCTGCGCTGGGCACGGCAACACGATATTCCGGTGCGCTGTATCGACCTGCCAATAGCGCAGCCAGCCCCAGAAGAATCCGAGACCGCTGATTGCGGTGATGCGCGTGGCCGCCTGGCCCTGGAATCACTGGCTAGAGCCCAACCCCAGGACACCCAGGAAACCTGGGATCGACTCATTGAAGCCAATGCCCCGCATTCCAGCCCGGAACAGCTCCGGGTGGCGGCTTTGGCTCACGGCTGGGCGTTACGCCTCAGCCAGGGTGTGGATGCCCGCACCGCAGCCCGAGAGCAGTGGATGGCTCAGTGTCTGGCAACCGATCTGACAGCAGGTCGTCGTGTGGCTGCCTTGGTCGGGTCTTTTCATGCCCCAGCCTTGGCTGGTATCGCTCAGGCGGTGGATTCGCTGACATCGGATGCCAGCGATGACGAGGGCCTGCCAGCTGGCGCTGCAACCGTCACCTCTGCCTTGGTGCGTTACACCTTTGCCCAGCTCGATTCTCGCTCCGGTTATCCGGCTGGTATCCGAGATCCAGGATGGCAACAGCTGGTGTACCAATCCGGGCTGTCAGCTGCCAGCATCCGATCAGCAGCCACACAGACAATCACCGAAGTCACCCGGGTCCTTCGAACCTTGGGTCATCCGGCCGGTCCAGGAGAAGCCGCAGAGGCTGGCCGCATGGCCCTGGATTTAGCCACGCTACGAGGCTTGGCCGCACCCTCACGGCGTGAACTGATCGAGGCCGTCACCGCAGTTCTGGCTCAAGGCGAGATCCTAGGTCGAGGCCGCCTCGTCGCCGAGTCCCTGGAAAAGGTGCTCATCGGCAACCGAAGCGGGCAGCTCGCCCCCGGCACCCCAGTGTCACCATTGCGCGAAACCATTCGCTGTGAATTGGAGGCAGCAGGGCTCCCCACAACCCGGTCAGAAGCCATCACCCTTGTCCCACAACGTAATCCCCATGACCTCACCCGACATGTATTACTCAACCGGTTAGCAGCGGGCGGAATTACCTACGGCATCCGCGAAGACCCCACCTGGTGGCGTGGTGCGGCAACGATCGGCATCTCCTGGCAGGTTCATTGGACTACTTCCACCCAGGCCAGCATCGAATTAGCCTCCGCAAAGGGGCTCACCGCAGAGCAGATCGCCACCACAGCCCTGTTGACCCGCGACGTCACCACAGCCAACGACGCCCAAGCCTTGCTGGTGGAAGCCGCCGAATGCGCCAGCCCCGCAGCAACGAAGCGTGCCCTCGATGTGATCGCCGCGATGGCCGCCACAGTGGACTTTCCCCACGCCGTCAAAGCGATGGCCGCCCTAGCCGATATCGCCACCGCCCACATCCCCGGCGCCTCGCTGCTAGCGCCAGAGCTGATAGACCGTGCGGGGCAGTTATGTGACGAGTTCACCGCCGCTGCCGTGCGGGAACTACGCGGAATTGAGGGCTCCGACAACCCCGCCGACGCCCAAGCCTTGGCTAGCTTCGTCCACCATGGCCGGGAGCACGCCCTATCCCTCAACAACGCCCTGCAGCATCTCCTCACCCATGGATCACCGCTGATGCAAGGAGCCGCCGCCGGACTGTTGCTGGATGAGACAGCTATGCAGCGCCGAATCTCGTCGTGGCTGGACGCAGCCACACCGCAGCTCCGTACCGCACTTCGCCGTCGCCTGGTCGGGTTGCTGGCCACCGCCGCTTCCCGGTTCGATTCCGCACCTGCGACACAAGCCCTCATCGAACGAGTAGGACTCATCAGCGACGACCAATTTGTCGGCATCCTGCCCGCCCTGCGAGGCGGTTTCGACTATCTCAGTCCCGAAGCCCGAGCAGCGCTACGCGACGAACTAGCCCAAAGCCTGGGCGGAATCCACGATTTAGTGCTGACTCCAGAGGAGACCCTGGCAGCCACCTCCTACGATCATTCGGCCCGCGCCCGATTGGCGGCTCTCGGGCTTGCTGATCTCGCCTTCTCCCCTGCCGAAAGGTGGCGGCTGGTGTTGGGGACCCAACGCGATCAGCTGTCTACTCAAGGCAGGCGTATGGCTTCGGCCCTGGACGAACTGTACGGGCGCCCCGGAGCCGATTCACTCGATGAGCGACGACGTGGATCCGCCTGGGGCCCCTCCCAGTTGGGGGTTCGGCGATGGCGGGAGGAGATTGAGGCGCTGTTTGGCAGTGGTGAAGTTACCGAGATCTTTGGTGAAGCCGCCGCCCAGGGCCGGGCCGATGTGTTGGAGCTGCTCAACCCGGAAACGGTGCGACCCTCCGTGGATTTGTTGGCCACCGCCCTCTCGCTGACCGGCGCGTTATCGGAGTCGCAGTTGAAGAAACTGCGGCCGTTGGTCGCCCGGCTGGTCAAGGAACTCAGCGATGCCTTAGCGATCCGGCTGAGACCGGTCCTTCGGGGATTGGCTTCAACCCGACCCACGCGCCGCCGCACCGGACGCATCAACCTGCCCCGCACGATCCGAGCCAATCTGCATCATGTGGTACCAGTGGCTGATCGAGCTCAGGTCATACCCGCCCAGCCGGTGTTTCATTCCGCCATGAGGGCGCAGGTGGACTGGCATCTCATCATCGTGGTGGATGTATCAGGTTCTATGTCGGAATCTGTGGTCTATTCAGCATTGACAGCCGCGATCCTGGCACAGACCCCAGCATTGAATGTGGAGTTCCTCACCTTTGATACCTCAGTGATCGACTTTACCGGCCATGTGACAGATCCGCTTACGTTGCTATTGGAGATCGAGGTGGGTGGGGGCACAGATATCGCCCGAGCCCTGAGCGTGGCCCGATCACGAGTGAAGGTACCCAAACGTACCCTCGTGGTGCTGATTTCTGATTTTGAAGAGTACGGCTCCATCGATCCGTTGCTGGCTGAGGTGACGGCTTTGGCCAGCAGCGGCACGCATCTGCTGGGCTGCGCAGCGCTCAACGACAGCGGCACGGGGGTCTATAACGTCGGTATCGCAGCGCAGGTGGCAGCTGCTGGGATGCGGGTGGCTGCTGTTTCTCCCCTCGATTTGGCGCGCTGGGTGGGCACTGTTCTTCGGGAGGCCCAGTGATCACGATTCTTCCTGCTGTTGTTGCAGAGATCACTGAGGCACTACCGTCGCGGATCCGTCGCCGGGTAGATGCGCTGTTGGCGGAGGGAGTAGTCACCGGCCCAGTGGTGTCCTTCGGTAATGCGACGGTGAGTCTTCACGCTGAGCTGATTACTCAGTCCACTCAACTGGTTTGCGACTGCTTGCTAGCCCCCACATGCGCACATCGAGCAGTGGTGGCGCTCAGTCTCCGCCTGGACGAGGGTGAGGATGACGGCGTGTCCGCCCCATCAGGACCAGTTGCCTCGACACAGCCCCACCCGCAGGGCGACGACGATATCAAGGCACAACCACCGGCTGCTCCGGTGCGGCGTCGGCTGAGCCGAGCCCAGCGAGAACTCGCTGAGCTGGTGTTAGCCGATCTTCGTCAGGTGTTGCTGACCGGCAGTGCCCACCTGGATGCGGCTGCACGCAGTCGGCTGGTGGTTGACCTGCACCGGATGCGGGTGGCGCAACTGGTGTTGGCGGATCGAGCACTGACCGCCTTTGTTCACGACCTGACGGGATCACCTGCGACGCGCTGCGCATCATTTGCTGCGGCGTCGCTGAATCTGCATCAATTAGTGAATCTACCCTCCGAGGCCGAGGCCGACGACCTGCTGGGGCGCTCTCGGGAGGAATACCGCCCCATAAAAGGCCTACGACTGAGCCCCCTGTTTGCCGAACCAATCCTGGTCTCTTCTGGATTCGCAGGAGTACAGGTCACCTTCCAAGATCGACAGGGCGGCACCTGGCAGCTGGTTCGGATGCGTCCTGGTGGGACTGACAAGATCGAGTGGCTTTATCAGGCGGGTGAAACCTGGGCTGGTATCAGCGCCTCCCAGTTACAACTATCTCGTCACCAACTGCTGATCGCCAACGGCACTGCCCGCAAGGACGGACGGTTGGGCTCCGGTCGGCAGGTCCGGGCCGCAATACAGGCGGCTTGGAACAGCTGGGGTGAGGTGCCCGAGGGCTATCGTGTGGTCGCTGGAGCCATCACCGGCGGTAATCGTCACAGTTTGATGGTTGCCGACGAAACCTTGCAGCTGCTTCCAGCGGCTCAGACATTGGGGGCGGGCTTAGCCACCGAGTTATTCGGCGCTGCAGTGGGCACCCAGGTTCGGTGTCTTAGCCGAGAAGGCAGGTTGCTTGGCATGATTCCCGGTGAGGGAATGATCCAGGTCCCTGCTCATCTGGGCGGTGTCTGGTGGCCCGGACTGGATCGGGTGGATCGATCCTGGGTTGGGCAGTTACCCGAGCTATCACAAGCCACTGTCATGGTTGATACCACCGATTGGGGTGCGTCCTCCCCGCAGATCCGGGCTGTCACCCAACGCTGGTGTCAGCGGGTCCTGGACGCGGGTCCTGCTGTCTTATCCTCGCCCATGTTGGATCGCGATGCCGCCTGGCTGCGAGCGGCGGGAGCCCCCTTCGCCAGTGAGCTGCTGATTGGAGTTCGAGCGGCCTGCCAGCAGGGAACACGTCGTTTCGACGGCACCTGGCAGCCTGATCCTCTGTCCCTTCACCTGGCTTGGCTAGGCCTCAGTCAGTACTGATGTGGGGTCGTGAACCGTCGACGCCAGCTTCACAGCAAAACCACATCTCGTTCATGGTGGCAGCACTGTTAGCCGGGATTGACTATTCCCATCGACATCGAAAGGTAGCAATCATGGCTCTCGCACGGCTCCTCCCCCAGGACCCAAGGCTGGCATCAGCCCGGTCTGGTGCCGATGCGTCGCGTCCCTGGTTGGTTCCAATGCACACAGGCTTCCCGAACCAGACCATGACATCCCCTGTTCCAGCGGCGATACCACAGTGGGGAGGTGAGTGGATCGACTAGAACTTCATGACCCCTCCTTCATGGGCCGTACCGGCGACTCCCCTCAGCCGGTACGGCCCGTGGCGTATCTGCTGCCACTGCGCAATATCGCGGCTTAGCTGCGGTCGGGAGGGTTATGGGTGAGGCCACCAATGCCACACCCTGGGTTTCCCGCCCCTCGGCCAAGTACGCCAAGCAGTGCCCCACCACATGGAAACCGAAGACACAACGCCCGGATCTAACAGTGACGATGGCCCAGGGGTAACCGGAGGGCATATTTAGGCTCGGTCCTCCCAGCGGAAGACGGTGAATGCGACGGCGTATAGCAGAGCTGCACAGATCAGCATCACCGCGCACGGCGACCACACCTCAGCCACTCCAGCCCCGCGTACGATCGTGTCGATGAGGCCTTGATTCAAGTAGAAGGTGGGAGTGAAACGGGCGGCTAAGGTCATCCATTCGGGCGCGAACTGCAACGGAACGAAGGCCCCGGAGAGGAAGGCCATCGGTACCACGAGAAGATTCGCGAGCCCAGATGCCGCCTCGGGGGTCGGGCTGATACCGCCAATGATCAACCCGATGGCAGTGAATCCAAGCGAGGCTGCTATGACCAAGGGGATCGCCAACCACACTGACGACGACACGTGCATGCCGAAGAGGAATCGGGCTACGGTCACGAAGATGACGGACTGCATCAGCCCGATAATGATCCCGACGATAGAACGTGCAATGAACAGGTCGATGACCCGCACCGGGGCCAGTTGCAGGCGTCGTAGCAGCCCGGAGTTGCGCCACTGCACCAGGCCTATCGCTGCGGACATCGCCGCCGACATCACGATCGCCCAACCCAGTAATCCCGGAGCCAAGCTCTCCAACGTGGTGGTGCTGGTGTCCTCGAATGGCTCCATGACCATCTCGTACTTGGGTGGTATTCCGGTGGCAGCGATATTGGCCCTGTCCACAAGTGCTCCAATGGCGCCTTGGACCATGCCTGCCTTGACGGTGTCGGCTGTGGAGTAGCGCACAATCAGCGTGTCTTCTTCCGCGACGACCCACGCATCGGCTTCACCGTTGACGACCTTGTCGCGGGCCTGCTCATCTGAGGCAACGGGAGTCGTCTCGATATAACCATCCACTGCCTGAGTGAACAGGGGCACATCCCCGGTGGTGACGACCTTTAGCGTGCTGGTACCGGCGCCACGGAACATGAAACCGAAGATGACCAGGAACATCAGCGGGAAAAGCACGATCCACATCACGTTCTGTGTGCCGCGCCAGAAGGTGGTCCATTGCACCCGTGTGAGTGCTTGCCAGGAGCCGGGCATGATCACGCTCGTTCCATGGTCAACGACAAGAAGGCGTCCTCGAGACGGGCACTGTCCACACGAAGACCACGCAAATGCGAGAACTCGGCGAGGGCGGCAACCACGCACGCCGGTTCTCGGGTGACCAGGATGAGGCTTCCGTGTTCTTCCACGATGCTCTCCACGCCAGGAATACGCGCCGCGACCTCGGGGCTGACCTGTCCCGTATCGACCACGACGCGCACCGGAGCGTTGAGCTCACGGACAAGCTGTGCGGGGCTGCCCTGCCGGACGAGTTTCCCCTCCGAGAGGATAAGCACCTCGTCGCATAGCGCTTCGGCTTCCTCAAGATAGTGCGTCGTGAGGACCACCGTGGTGCCGCTGCCACGGATATCGCGAACGATTTCCCATAGCTCTCGTCGGCCGAGGGCGTCGAGACCAGCGGTCGGTTCATCAAGGAAAAGGACCTTCGGGTCATGGATAAATGCCACGGCGATGGCGAGCCGTTGTAGCTGCCCGCCGGAGAGATCTTTGGTCCAGGCTTTCGTCTTAGCCTCCAGGCCAACGCGGCAAAGAAGGTCATCCACCCTGCCCGCGTCCATTCCGTGGAGCGCGGCGAAAACACAGAGCTGCTCGCGGGTATTGAGGCCGTCGAACAGGGCCGTGGCTTGAAGCTGCACCCCGATATGGGCAATCGCTTTCGGGTTGCGCGGCCACGTACGTTCGCCCAACACACTGGCATGGCCTTCATCAGGCTCACGAATACCCTCAATCATCTCAAGAAGCGTCGTCTTGCCTGCCCCGTTCGGCCCCAGCACACCGAAGATTTGACCCTGAGCCACACGAAACGACACATCATCAACAGCGACGAGGGAACCGTAACGCTTCCTCAGGCCAACAACTTCAATAACCGATTCAGGCATGTAGCTCTCCACAGGACTAAGCAAAAGACCAAGAAACAATCGACGTCTTCATGGTCTTCACATGCTGATGTTCTAAATGTAGGTGAGAATCTACTGGGTTCAGTCGAGGTCTGTTAGAGAAACAACAAAACCGGTGACAGCCGACTGAAGGATTCCTGACCCAACCCCTGGGTGGCGCATTGCCGGGTTACCAATCAACTCATGGGACATCACTCTCATCAACCCGTGCTCACCATCAGCTTCTGATCCGGCATGTCCGGCTCGAAGAGGAACATCGGGCGGTCGATGCGATGGTGGCCCAGTCGGATGAGATCGTGGTCGACGCAGCGGGAGTACGCCGTTTCTTCGCTGGGTCGAAGAGCCCGAATTATTTCGGCTGGACCGCGCTTCAGCCAGCCCGAAGCGCATCCTCTGCTTGGCTGACGGCTCAGGTTGAATCGCGAGACGATACGCAGCAGGTGAGGGTACTGCAATGCTCCTAGGGCACCGAGCAGATGGGTTCTGCCGTGCTCGGTTCCGACTCAGTAGCGGTCGCTGCAGGTGTTGCGGGCTGGGTGTTCTCGGGAGCCGCTGTGCTCTGTGGTGCCCTGCTGGTGGCGGCTGATGGGACTCGGCTGGTAGCCGATGGACTGGGTTGCTGGCTGACGCTTGTGCTGGGGTCATCGAGCGCCTCCGATGCGGCGATGGCCTCGCTAACGGTCTTCCGGATCAACGCGAAGTCGGGGTTCCCAGTCTCAATCAAAGGTGGGCTGAAGTTCACGGTCTCGATCGGCAGATCCTTGCCCTGTAACGCCAGTCCCACCAGTTCCGTGATCTTGTCGGTGCCAACATCGGTGCTTACCACGTCGGATCCAGCCTCGGAGAGCTGCACGAACCGCGTCGCCAAGGTACTCAAGTCAAGCTGCTTCACCATCGCGCTCATCACGCATTTTTGCCGGATCATTCGTTCATAGTCGTCGGAGTCTGCCCGGGATCGGGCAAACCACAGGGCCTGATAGCCATCGAGTTGAACGTTCTCCCCCGGTTCGATCCACTCCGAGATGGTCGAGCTGCCACCGCCTATCGGAACTCTCTTGTTGATATTGAGCCGGATCCCGCCCATCGCGTCGACCAGGGATTGGAATCCTGCCAGATCAATCATGGCGTAGTAGTTGAGTTCCAGCCCTAGCGTCGCTGACACCGCTTCCTTCATGGCAGCGATTCCCGGATCCTGGCCGGGGTATAGCACGGCATTGTCCACACCGAGGGTGTAGACCCCGTTGAGCATACATTCGCCCCCACAGGAGTACCCAGATGGATATTGGCTGTAGAGCGGGGAAGACTCTGGGAAAGGCGCACCCATGAGGTTGCGCGGCAAACCGAAGATCACCACCCGTCCGGTGTCAGCATCGATCGAGGCCACATTGATCGAATCAGGCCGAATACCCTCCCGATCAGCGGCCGCATCGACGCCCAGCAGCAGAATGTTGTAGCGCCCCTGCTGCGGCTGAGCCTCACCGCCACCTTCGAATACTTCGGCGACATTCCCGGCAGCGACGAATGCCGAAGCCACCAGATTGGTGATCATGCCAGCGATAACCGCCAGCACTAGGGTCGCTGCGGTCATGCCCAGCCGGAAGCCCCGAGACAATGTGGGGGGCTTGGTCAATCTCCAGGCATCGAGCAGCAGCACAAGCCACCAACCGAAGATCAGCCACACTGCCACCCGCATAAAACCGATGGTCGGCCCCCACAACAGCACTGACATGGTGTAGCCACGGGCTACGAGGAATCCCACCGCCAGCACAACGACGACGCTCACCAGACCGATCCACAGCCGAATAGACCACAGTCCGAGACGACGGTGACCTGCAACATATTGGGCTGAACCTGGCAGCAGGGCACTCATCGCCATCAGGCCAACGGCTCGACGGTGCCGGATGGGGTTGGGGGGTTGTGGCATAGCGGCTCCGAACGACAAGGTCATCCAAGACTGGCCCCGGCTACGGCATTCTTCGCATCGACGCGCCGTCAAGGCGACCAATTGATCCAGCATTATCATCGATCAGCGGTATTGCAGATCCCAGTGTCTCCCACAATGGGGTCGCTGGTCTGATTCGGCCTGTACTGGGGCCCGGTAGCCTCTTAGTCATGAGCGATAAGCATGACTCGGACCTGGATTGGCTGTACCGCCGCGACGATGCCCCAGAAGCCACCCGGGTGATTCCCGAATCCGCATCGCCCTATTCCGGGACTGCGGGCTCCGCTCGCCCCGCAGCCCAGGGCTATCCTCAGCCGAGTAGCCCACCGGTCGCAGCCCAGCCGGCGGGGTACCCACCTTCCACGGGCTACGACGGCTACCGGCAAAGCCCGCCCCCACAGCAGCCACAGGCAACCACGGCCCCACCAGCGCCACCAAAGGATCAACCTCGGACCAAACGGCCACGACGTCGCCGACCCATTCGTAAGATCATCACGCTGCTGGTGCTGGCCTGGATCCTGTTCATGGTGGGCACCCCGATCTATGCCTGGACCATCGGCAACGTCGTGGCCACTGGCCATTCCGGTGAACGCCCTGCCGAACAGCCCGGCACTGCGGTACTGCTGGTGGGTTCAGATGATCGTGAATCGCTCACTGCAGAACAACAAGGCGAGTTGGGTACCGGCGATACTGAGGGACGGCGCACCGACTCAATGATGTTGCTCTACCAGCCCCCATCCGGGAAGTCCGCGTTGATCTCATTGCCCCGGGATTCCTGGGTCAGTGTCCCCGGCCATGGCGAGGCCAAACTGAACGCCGCATACGCCTGGGGCGGAGCGCCACTGTTGATCCAAACCATTGAGCACAACACCGGTATCCGGATCGACGGCTACCTTGAGGTTGGTTTCCTCGGCGTGGTGGAGGCCGTCGATGCTGTCGGCGGGATCGAGGTATGCCTTGACGAGGCCGTCGTCGACGAGGACGCCCACCTAGATCTACCCGCCGGCTGCCAAACCATCGACGGCAAGACCGCCCTCAGCTATGTGCGGATGCGTAAAGCCGACCCCACCGGAGATATCGGCCGGATGGCGAGGCAACGTGAAGTCATTGGCAAGGTCGCGAAGAAGGCAATCAACCCGCTGACCCTGCTCAACCCCATCGCCTATTGGAAACTCAACATGGCAGCCGCCAATACCTTAGGTCGTGGCGACACCACAGGTGTGGGCGAGCTGCTGGGCGGGGTTCAGGTCTTCATGGGATCCGCCCTGGGTTCCAGCTACACCTTGACTGTTCCCGTCGCCGATGCTGGCGCTACCCGCGACGGCCAGAGCGTGGTGTTGTGGGACGAGGAAGCCAGCCAGGTCGTCTTCAACGCCGTCACAACCGGCAACACTGAGGCGCTGTCGACCTATAGCAGCTGAGACCTTCGACCGATGGAAACGGCCCTCAGCACCGGTAATCTGGAAGGCCAGAGTCGATGACAGCAAAGGACTGATTTCCATGACTGAGACGATTGCTGCCCCCTCTAAACCACGGCGAAAGGCACCGCTGATCCTCGCTGGGACGCTGGTCCTGGCGTTGCTGGCTGGTGCGGGATGGCTGGTGCTATCGATGTTGCGTGGCGCAACACCAGCAGCTGCTAAGGGGCTACCCAATAGCGCTCTAGCAGTAGTGGAGGTCAACCTCAAACCTTCGGCCGAAAGCCAGTTGGCTGCCAAGGAGTTTGTTGAGAAGTTCCCGATTCTCGCTGACCGCTTCAAAGATGTTGGCACCGACTACAAGGCCGCCCTCTACAACTTCCTTACCGTCGACGCATCGGAGACTCCAGACTTTGCGGAGGTCTCCGCCTGGCTCGGTGACTCGATGGCCGTTGGGGCAGTCCCTGACCCGACTGAACCTGCCGGGCCGGAGAGAGTGCTGCCCGTGATGTCCGTCGAGATCACGAACAAGGACAAGGCGCTGGCTTTCGTGAACGAACACATGTCCGGTTACGACCCGATCATCATGGATAACCTCATGGTGCTCGCTCCGGCTGAACTCTCGTTGACCGCCGATTGGTTAGGTGACAACAGCATCGCCGACCTCAGCGAGTACAACAGTGACCTTTCCAAACTGGGCGACGACAACCTCGCGACTGCATGGATCTCCGAGAAATTCGTTGAAACCACTATGGACCAGCAGAGTGCTGCGGCCTTCCCCAAGGTCAGGACAGCCATGGGGTTGACGATCAAGGACGGCACCTTGTCCCTGCGATCAATCGCCACCACTGCTGAGGGTGTCACCGTCGACGGCAATGTTCGTGACGTCGCCGCTGGCTTGCCAGCAAATACCGCTGTTGCCGGAGCCATAAGCATCCCGAAGGAATTCGCTGACCAGCTGTGGTCTATCGCCGAATCTGCTGGAGAGAACTCGATGAGTTCTGTCGGCATCACCTCCGTTGAAGATCTGCGTACCCTTTTGGGAACCGAGATCACCTTCACCCTGGATTCCAGTGAACCGCCGACTGCTGCGTTGGCGGTCCGCAGTGACAACCCGGTCAAACAACAGCTGCTCCTCGGCAACCTGCTCCAGCAAGCCGGGGCCACTCCCGCGGCTAGCGTCATCGAGGAAGATCGGGTGATCACCACCTTCAGGACCACGACAGAGAGCTTCACCTCACCCAGCGAAAAGCTTGGTGACAACGCCACCTACCAGAAGCTAACTGCCGGCATCGACAACCCGCACTCAATCCTGTGGGTTGACGGGAACAAGTTGAAAGACCTAGTCCAAAACCTCACCGGCGACACCGGCCTGGCGGAGAATCTCCAATCCATCACCGGCATCGGCGTCGTGTCTCAGCAGTTGGATGCCAACACATCTGAGGGATGGCTGCGGATCAGCACCTCATAGCCGCTGTGGCGTCGGCGTGGGATATCGCGCCGACGCCCCGTCCTGGAAGTAGTCGAGAGCCTCAGCTACGGCTGGCTGCCCGAACCACAGTGCCTTTGGCTTGGGCAGTCTGCCGTAGCTGCTCTTGGAAATGGGTCATCTGGGCGCGAAGTTTAGGCTCGCTGG
>JBHAEB010000044.1:0-10474 GCA_041855345.1 Arachnia sp.
CTAGGCGACGAGGTGGTCGAACTCGATACCCGAGAACTGAGCCAGTAGCCCGGTTCGCTGGTCCTACCTGATCGGCTCATCATGGTAGGGCCAGCCGTTCAGAGCCACGGCCAGCTAATCGATCGCTATGGGAGGAGTATCCCGCAGCGGATCAGATGCGGCGGCAGCCGTAGCGTGATCTCAATCGAGGGTGGGTGGCATGCCGTCCATGCCCATGAGCTTGTCGATGGCCCGTCGGTCCTTCTTGGTCGGGCGGCCAGTCCCGCGATCCCGGCGAGCCATCGGGACGCTGAGATAGGCCGGGCGTTCCGGGGAATGGTCAATATAGGCCTTCTGAGCGATGGGAGCGCCAACTCTTTTGTTCAATAACTCGATGACTTCAAACTCCCTCACCCAACCGGGTTCCTTGACGGTTACCCGGTCCCCGGGTTTGACCGCGTGGGCGGGTTTGACGGAATCACCATTGAGGCGGATATGCCCACCGGTGACGGCCTTGGTTGCTAGGGACCGGGTTTTGAACAGCCGAACGCTCCACAGCCACACATCCAGTCGGGTCATTCGCCAAGTCTAGGGGCTACACCTAGCGAATAACTGAGACCAGCATCCGGTAGTCCAGAATCCAATGATTAGCGTTATTGCGAGGTCGCTGCTGCCCCAACACCATTACGGTATGGCCATGGATATTCTTTCCGGCGACGGTGCCCGCGCCCTGATGTTGGCTGCCCAAGAGCCGGACCCGACCTCGCTAGCGGCCGCAACTCGGCTCCGAAAGGAGTTTCCAGCTGAGTTAGCTGCTGCTGCGCTGACCCAGGTGATGTTACGTCGCCGGGCCAAGGCGAAGACCCCACTAGCTGGTGAGATGTTGTGGACTGCTCAAGGGCTGGAGCAGGCTACCCGGTGGCCAGTAGCTGTTTGGCGTGCAGAACAGTTCCGAGCCGCCGGAGTCACTGATGTGTGGGACCTTGGCTGCGGTCTTGGGGTGGATGCCATGGCGATGGTGCAGGTCGGGCTTCGCCTGACAGCAGTAGAAGCTGATCCTGCCACTGCTGCTTTCGCCACCGCCAACCTCAACCTTGTGGGAGGAGGCAGCGTACGCGTTGGGTTAGCTGAGGAAGCCGTGGTCCCAGATGGCGCGGGAGTATTCCTGGATCCGGCTCGACGTACCGCGCGGGGCCGCACCTGGGATGTCGCTGATTTCTCCCCACCCTGGCAGCTGGTGGAGAGTTATCTGACCAGCTCCCATCCCTGCGCGGTGAAATTGGGTCCCGGATTGCCCAAGCCTCTCATCCCATTAGGTATGGGGGCGGCATGGGTGTCAGTAGCGGGGGATGCCGTGGAGGCGATGGTCTCCAATCTGGGCGAGCCCGGCCCGAGGGCTGTGCTATTTCCGCAAGGCGCAACGCATCCTGCCGTGTTGACTGCCGGTGCTGACCCCCTGGAGGTGGGACCGGTCGGCGCCTATATCCAGGAACCCGACAATGCTGTCGTGCGGGCTGGACTAGTGGCCGAGGCCAGCCCGGGAGCTTGGCTGTTGGCGCCCGGGGTGGCCTACACCTCATCGGATCACCCGATTGCGGGTCCGTTCACAACGAACTACCGGGTGTTGGAGGCCTTGGACTACGACCTATCGACGCTGAAACGCTGGGTCAAACAACACAGCGTTGGCAGGCTGGAGATCAAACGACGGGCCATCGACATCGACCCAGCGGTGCTCCGCAAACAGGTCAAACCGAAAGGTGAGGCAGCTGCCACCTGGATTCTGGCCCGTACCAGCCAAGGGGCCCGGGCCTTCGTCGTGGAACGGACGGAACCTCAGAGATGAGCGAGTCGACTGTACTGGGATTAAGTTTGGCGGGGATAGCCGTCGAGTACCCGGATCCTCGGGGCTCCCGCCGGGTCCTGAGCGACTTCGACCTAGAGGTGATGCCTGGCCAACTGATCGCGATTTCGGGGCGCAGCGGCTCCGGCAAGACCAGCCTGCTGCGCATCGCCTACGGTCAGCTGGATCCGACGGCAGGAAGCGTCACCTGGCAGGGCCGCGCGGTGGCGGACCTGGACGAGCGGGAGCGACAGCGGATCCGTCGCGAAAAATTTGGCTACGCCAGCCAGGACGCGCTGGTGCTGGAGGACCAATCTGTGTTAGCCAATGCCCAGCTCGGCGGGGCTGGCCGAGCCGAGGCAGTGGAGTTTCTGGAACTGCTGGGACTCGGCGCCATGACGCGTCGCAAAGCACGAGGACTCTCCGGTGGTGAACGGCAGCGGCTCACCGTAGTTCGAGCCTTGGCAAAGCTGCCCGAGATCGCGGTGATGGATGAGCCAACAGCCGCCCTCGATACCGATGCTGCCCAGGTGGTGCGGGACGTGTTAGTCGCGGCCGCCGAGCGGGGTGCCGCCGTGCTGGTGGCATCCCACGACGAGGTTATTTTGGATGCGGTAGATAGGACATACCGGCTATGACAATCGGCCCAAGGATCGCATGGTTGAGGGCCGCAGTCTGGGCGCTGGCGGGGGTATTGGTGCTGCTCGCGGCTTTGACAGCCCGGCAGGTCACCCGGTTGACCTGTGATGCGCTGGAGGCGAACTGGCGGGGGCGCTTCGACATTCTGGTGACAGCCCCCGGAGCCGAGAACTCGTTATCTCCTGGCCAAGACTCGGAAGGGCTAGCGCTACTTGACCCGAATTTCGCCAACGCTTCCACGCCGACAATGAGCCTGGACCAGGTCCGCGCCATCGCAGAGCTCAACGATGTTGACGTGGCGGCACCCATTGGGTTCTTGGGTTCCATGGCTGATTCGATGAACTGGCCGCTGTTCTTCATCCCAATATCGGAGCTGTCCAAGCCAACGACAGAGTACCGCATCAACTGGCGGGTTGCCGGCTCCGACGGGCTGGGCGACCGCCTTGTGATGGATGAGTACCAGTCCGTCACTATCTCCATGACCGACTGGAACGGGCAGGAGGGCCGGTTGGGAGAGGTCGGGGTAAGGGCGACATCTACCGATCCGAACATGACCTTCGATGGCTATGTGTGGCGCGAAGGCATCGAACTGTCGTGGTGGCCGGTGCCGGTATTCCGATCATCGATTTTCGCTGTCGATCCCGTCGCGGAGAAAGCATTGCTGGGTTCCGACGGCGAATTCCTGCAGCCCCTGGCCGATTTCGATGCGCTTATCGCCGAGAACGGACCGATTTCCCACCACAGTTTTCACAATGTCGAGCACCTTCAGGATTCGATCCCCCTCGAAGCAGCGTTGAAGGATCTCCCAGGTGCCCAGGTTGGGCACCGTGCTGCGCTGTGGGGGGCCTATGGCCTGGATTCACCCTTCGTCGGCTATCTGCGTAACACGCAGCCCTATGCCCCCACTGAGCTGGTGGCCACCGTCGAGGAGCTGGTTGACGGCCAGTATGTCAACATCGGGGAACGTAGCATCGACTTGGCCGAGGTGATGCGGCCCTTCAACGGTTCCGAATTGGAGATCGGTTGGCCGCGCGGCGAAACCGCCACCACCCTCGATATTGAGCGTTATTTCGTCGCTGACTATGCCAGTGACGGGATCAGCCCGCTATCACTGACCCCCATCGACGGGGAATCAGAGGCCGGGCAGGAACCGAGGTTCACCGTCGAGCCCCAGGGAATCCAATATGCGATACCGCGCATGGCTTTCGCCCCGCCAGATGGCGCCGGAATTGGGCAGGAACAGAGCTATCGCAACACCCTGCCTGGAGAGCTGAGAATCGGCGGCTTGGACCGTGAGGGAGCCGCGCCCTTCGAGGTGGGCACCTACACCCCCAAGAGTTTGGATGCTGGGATCAGCTACGTACCGCTGGGGGCCTATGATCCCGCGACGGTGACCGTCACCGATACCGGCCAGGTCCTCACACCGACGCGCAACGCACTTGGCCTGCCGGTGCAGTCGGCCTCGGCCATCGTCTCGTTGCGTGGCGCCCAGGAACTGGCCAGCGGGGATTTCATTTCGGCGGTGCGGGTGCGGGTTGCCGGGCTGGAAGGGCTCAATCGTGCGGACGCGATGGTGCGGATCGACGCGCTGGCCGGGCGAATCCGAGCTCTGGGGCTGGACGCATATGTTGTTGCCGGATCTGCTTTGCAACCGGTGCAGTTGTGGGTGCCGGACTATGCCTTCGGTACCAATACACCCGGCCAATCGCAGCGGGTGGGGGATCTTGGCTGGGTGACCCAGGAGTTCACGACACTTGGAGCCGCCACCTGGAGCGAATCCACCACCGCTCGTCTGGTGGGGTGGCTGAGCCTGGGATCGATGGTGGTGGCGGCACTATCGCTGGTGGCTTCTGGCTGGTTGGCCCGGCCTGATCGCGGGCACACCCACGCTTTGCTGCGATCGCTGGGTTGGTCGGTACCTGCACGGCTGTGGTGGGCGATCCGCGAAGAGTGGCCTGGTATTGCCGTCGCCCTTGGTGCGTCACTCGTAGCCCTGATCCTCGGGGTCTCGGGTCAGTGGCTGTTGCCGCTAGGGATCGTGGGGGCGGCCATGGCGGTGACGTTGCTGGTGTCGAACCCGCTGCGGCCGAAGGCTGAGGGGCTCAGCGCCACACTGGGCACGCGTCGACGTCGCATCGGCCTGGCTACGGTGGAGACGGTTTCGGCGGCAGCCGTGGCGACTGCCTTCGCGCTGATGGGGATCGCCGCCCAGTGGTATGTCGTCGCATCTTCGCGGACCCGATTATCCAGCGCGATCACGGAGCTGGTGGTTTCGCTCGCCGGTGTGGTCGGGGTGCTCATCGCGCTGGTGTGCGTGGTGCAGCTGGTGGCCACCCGTTTAGGCGACGGGGTCCGTGCCCGCCTGGCTCACTTCCGCTACTGGAACTTGGGGACCTCGGCGAGTCGGATCAGGGTTGGTCGTGCCGTCCCTGCGCTGCTGATGGCTGGATGCGCGGCAGTGCCCGTGGTCTATGCCCTGTCGTTGGCGGGCTCCCATGCCCTACCGCTGAGTTGGGGTACCTGGCTGGGGCTAGGCTGGCTTGGCTTCTGGGTCATCGTGAAGCTGGCAACAGCCCTTGGCTGGCGGCCCATGAGCGCCAGCCGTTAACCCATCTGCTCCGTGTAACTCAGCCCGAGGTATCCGAACTGTCGCGCTGCCCAGGTCCGTCGCTTGTGGCCTGTCAGGTGCTTCTTCGTTGGGATTCTCCTGCCCGGTGGCGCTGGGCTCATGCTGCCGGGCACAGCGAGCGTTCCCCCGTAAATGTGGCCCCGACTCCGAAGCCGCAAAAAAAGTGATATCATATTGATATCTCGTTAAGGAGGATTCATGACAGTGCAACACGGGACCCCCATCGAACCTGGAACTGGGGCCATCGGCTGGAATAAGGCTGGGGTTGATATTGAGGAGCGTCCGGCATGGGCCGTCGGAGCGGCTCTTGGCATCATCTTGGGGATTGTGACCCTCCTGGCTGGTGTCGCTGGGATCGTCTGGGGCGCAGTTATTTTGGAGGAGGGAAATGCCATTGGTGCGGTGAGTCTGCTCCTAGGCATCGTCCTCATCGTGGTGAGTTCGTTCTTGTTCTCTAGCCTCGTCGTCGTCAGCCCGGGTGAAGCGCGAGTGGTGCAGTTCTTCGGACGCTATGTCGGCACTCTTAGTCGCCCCCGCCTGAGCATGGTGCTGCCACTGACGAAGCGCACCAAGGTGTCTGTGAAGGTCAACAACTTCGAGACCCATGAACTCAAGGTCAATGACGCCGACGGCAACCCGGTCAATATCGCTGCCATCGTGGTGTGGCAGGTCGCTGATACCGCTAAGGCGGTTTTCGCCGTCGAGCAGTACGCCAACTTTGTTGCCGTTCAATCGGAGTCGGCGCTGCGTCATATTGCGACCACCCACCCCTACGATTCCCCCGAGGGTGGCGAGGAGAGCCTTCGTGGTTCTACCGAGGCCGTGGCCCAGGAGCTGGCTGCTGAGGTGGCGGCACGGGTGGACCTGGCGGGCATCAAAGTGGTCGAGACCCGCATCTCGTCGCTGGCATACGCTCCCGAGATTGCCCAGGCCATGCTGCAACGTCAGCAAGCCTCCGCCATCATCTCGGCCCGCGAGAAGATCGTTGAGGGTGCAGTCTCCATGGTCAATAGCGCGCTGGAGCGCCTAGAGGCCGAAAACATCGTCGAACTCGACGAGGAGCGCAAGGCCACCATGGTCTCCAATCTGTTGGTGGTCCTAACTGGCGATTCGCGGGTGACCCCGGTCATCAACACAGGATCGCTGTATCGGTGAGGTTGAGCCATGGCGGAACGCAAGTCAATCCTGTTGCGGCTTGATCCTGCGGTCCATGAGGCGCTGGCGCGTTGGGCCAACGATGATTTTCGTTCGCTCAACGCCCAGATCGAGTTGCTGCTGCGCGATTCTCTGAAGAAAGCCGGACGGGCGCCGCAGCGGCTCGATCCCTTGCCCAAGCGGGGACGGCCAAAGGGTGCGACGGCCAAACCCCCGAAGGAAGAATGAACCTGGCACTCGGCTTGCCTGAGTGCTAACCGCGGGGTAGCCTTTTTCTGGCACTCAGGCATGCCTAGTGCCAACCCGGGTGGCACCGCGACGACGCCCGGACTTGAAAAGCATTCGATCCCGGCTACGGCCGGAGAGAACAGAAAGGGGTTTGTCGTGGCAGTCACGATCAAGCCGCTCGAGGACCGCGTCCTCGTTCAGCCGCTCGAGGCCGAGCAGACCACCGCTTCCGGTCTGGTGATCCCCGATACCGCCAAAGAGAAGCCGCAGGAAGGCCGCGTTGTGGCTACCGGTCCCGGTCGCGTCGACGACAAGGGCAACCGCGTTCCCCTCGACGTCGCCGAGGGCGATGTTGTCGTGTTCAGCAAGTACGGCGGCACCGAACTCAAGTACGACGGCAAGGAATTCCTGCTGCTGAATGCCCGCGACATTCTCGCGGTCGTCACGAAGTAGGTCCCGGATGGCTAAGACTCTGCAGTTCAACGAGGAGGCCCGCCGCTCCCTGGAGCGTGGCGTCGATATCCTCGCCAACACCGTCAAGGTGACGCTCGGCCCCAAGGGCCGCTACGTGGTGCTCGACAAGAAGTGGGGCGCCCCCACCATCACCAACGACGGCGTGACCGTCGCCAAGGAAGTTGAGCTGGAGGATCCCTACGAGGATCTTGGCGCTCAGCTGGCCAAGGAAGTGGCCACCAAGACCAACGATGTGGCTGGCGATGGCACCACCACCGCCACCGTGCTGGCCCAGGCTCTGGTCCATGAGGGTCTGCGTGCTGTGGCTGCCGGGGCCAACCCCGTCGGCCTCAAGCGTGGCATCGACAAGGCCGTAGAGGCCGTGGTTGAGCGTCTGCGCGCCAATGCCCGTCCCGTTGACACCACCGCCGACATGGCATCGGTGGCCACCATCAGCTCCCGCGACGAGCAGATCGGTGATCTCATCGCTGAAGCCTTCGACAAGGTGGGTAAGGACGGCGTCATCACCGTCGACGAGTCCCAGACCTTCGGCACCGAGCTGGAGTTCACCGAGGGCATGCAGTTCGACAAGGGCTACCTGTCCCCGTACTTCGTTACCGACGCCGACCGCATGGAGGCCGTGCTGGAGGATCCCTACATCCTCATTCACTCCGGCAAGATCTCCTCAATGAACGACCTGCTCCCGCTGCTGGAGAAGGTCATCGCCGCCAAGGGCACCTTGTTCATCGTGGCTGAGGATGTCGATGGTGAGGCCCTGTCCACCCTGGTGGTCAACAAGATCCGCGGCACCTTCAGCTCTGTGGCGGTCAAGGCCCCGGCCTTCGGTGACCGTCGCAAGGCCATGCTGGAGGACATCGCCATCCTCACCGGCGGCCAGGTCGTCGCCCCCGAGGTTGGTCTCAAGCTGGATCAGGTCGGTCTTGAGGTGCTGGGTCGTGCCCGTCGCATCGTGGTGACCAAGGACAACACCACCATCGTCGACGGCGCTGGCGACGCATCCGAGGTTGCCGGTCGGGTGGCTCAGCTGCGCGCCGAGATCGAGCGCACTGACTCCGATTGGGATCGCGAGAAGCTCCAGGAGCGGGTCGCGAAGCTGGCCGGTGGCGTCTGCGTCATCAAGGTCGGTGCCGCCACCGAGGTGGAGTTGAAGGAGAAGAAGCACCGCATTGAGGATGCCGTCTCCGCGACCCGCGCGGCTGTCGAAGAGGGCATCGTCGCCGGTGGTGGCTCTGCTCTGATTCATGCTGCGAAGGTGCTGGAAGGCAACCTCGATCTGGCTGGTGACGAGAAGGCCGGTGTGGCCATCGTCGCCAAGGCAGTGGCCGAGCCGCTGCGCTGGATCGCCGAGAACGGTGGCGAGGCTGGCTATGTCATCACCGCCAAGGTGGCTGACCTGGAGCCTGGCTTCGGCTACAACGCTAAGACCGGGGTCTACGAGAACCTGGTTGAGGCTGGCGTCATTGATCCGGTGAAGGTCACCCGCTCCGCGTTGGCCAATGCCGCATCCATCGCTTCCTTGCTGCTCACCACCGAGACCCTCGTGGTGGAGAAGAAGGACGAGGACGAGGACTGATCTCGCCCGCTAGCTGCGTAGGCCCCCGAGCTGTAAGGCTTCGGGGGCCTTTCGCATCCGGGGCCAGGTGGGCATTGACTACGAATCAGTAGTCATCTAGAGTTACTACGTAATCGTAGTCAGGAGAGTCTGTGTATACCGGCAAGGTCACCGGACCCCAGTCGCTGGGGCGGATCTTGCAACAAGCGCGCATGCTGAGCGGAAAGACGCAACGTCAGCTCGCCGAGGAGCTGGGCATCTCGCAGCGCTATGTGTGGGAGATTGAAGCTGGCAAGCCGTCGTTGTTCACCGAACGGCTCTTCGCCTATATGAGGGCCACCGGAGTCAGCCTTCAAGCCACCGTGGAATCGCAGGGGAGTAGCGATGGGTGACCTCGTCGTCGAACTTCACGGCCAGCGAATCGCTCGGCTCGCGGGGGACTGGCGCGTCGTGGCGCAGGCCCTGCAAGTGGTCCGCGACCTCGCCCGCGCCGAGCAACCCGAGGATGGGGCCTCAGCCGGGCTGCAGATTATCATCGAGTCATTCGCCGACCGGTTGCTTTGCGGGGAAGCAGCGGGGCGGCCCGTCGTCTGAGTCCGGCGATCACTTGAGAAAGATGCGGTCGAGGAGCGCTTGGCCGATGAACCGCAGGGCCTCAAGCGATGTCTCACCCGCGCGGTCAATGAGGGACACCGCCTCGAACAACTCGCCGACCAATTCGTCGGTGACTTCCGGCCGGATTCGCCCCTCGGCGCGCCACCGATGAAGCTGCTGCTCATAGAACTCGTGCAGGAGATGGCAGCGTCCAGCGGTCTCGCGCAACTGTCGTCCCACAGCTGATCCGACCCATTCGCCGAGGATCCGGTTCTCCCGTAGGGCTTGCAGGTTCGCCTCAATGAAAGCCAGCATGGCCTCGCGCGGCACGGACCAGTCAATGGCGGCGACGATCTGTTCCTTGGATGCGGCATTCTCCGCGGTATAGATCTCGACGAATAACTCACGCTTCGACGGGAATAGGTTGTAGACGCTGCCCACGGCGATATTCGCGCGGCGAGCGATACTTGCCATCCCCGCCTTGGCATAGCCGTGTGTGGCGAACTCGGCGCGCGCGGCGGCCAGCAGGGAGTCTCGGTCGGTCATGGGCTCATGCTAATCGGGGAGCAGGGAGCCAACCACCGGGAGCTTCTCAAGGGTCTGACGCGCGTGCCCGGAGGCAACGAACTTCTCTGTCAGGTCCTGTCCCGCCTCGAGGCCGTGATGTTTGCCGTCAGTCCACTTCTCGGTCACGTCGTAGACGACGCCGTTCACTGCGATCCATGCCGAGCGACCTTCCTGGCCATCGTGTTTGGCCAGCTCCGTGGTGGTGACCGTGACCGAGTCGATACGCGCCTGTTCCTCGGTGCTGAAGGTGCGCTGGAGTTTGGTGGCATCGCCGACATTGGGTGAGGGGGCCAGCATGATGAAGATGCCCACTCCGATGGCGAGCACGAGGACGATGATGCCCGTGATGATGAGGATGCGGGTCATAGCAACTCCTGAATGAATATTTGCAAGATTCATTCATCATAGCTCAGAACGGATCCTCTGGGCTGCGTTAGGCTCAAACGTGCGGTGATGTGCATGAATGACGTCACCCGCGCGACCCTACGTCGGCTGTGGTTGCCGATCTATGCGCAGACGCTGCGGCTGTTAGGGGCCTTCGCCGACAGCGCCCCTGATCGCTGGGGCCCAAACTTGCTGGACAACGCGGAACGGATGGCCGCCATACAGAGCAACAGGGCTGCCCGGCGTCTCGGCGACCCGGACCTGATTGACCTGATCGCCGAGGCATCGAATTCTTCTTAGGACACAGCCTGGGCTCGGATGGTGGCAGCTAGCTCCAGTGCTTCGGTCAGGTTTGGGTCGCCCAACGGTTCTAGCAGGTCGGTACCCTCGGTTGCCAGGGCGTGTGCTGTTGTCATATCGCCTTGATGCAGAG
>JBHAEB010000045.1:0-2757 GCA_041855345.1 Arachnia sp.
CACGCCGACCTCGGTCTTGCTGGCAGCTGCGGGCTGGTATGACGAGACGAACTCGTCGAGCGCGCTACGGATCTCGTCGGGACTGATGGTGAGTTCAGCCATTGCGTCCTACTTTCGCTTTTCCCTGGGGAGATATCAGTTCATCAGCCGGCGGACCTCATCGAGCCGCCCGGCCACTGTGGATTCAAATACATGCGCCCCTAAGACGACGTTCATGCCGCCCAAGACGCTGGGGTCAACCTCGACCTGGAGGAAAACCTTGCCGCCGACCTGCGCCTCAAGGGCCTTGCGGAGGCGAGCCAATCGATCCGCATCCAGCGGACGTGCCACGGTCACCTTGGCGATCTGCTCTTGGGCCAGTTCAGCAGCCAGTTCGATATAACTCGCCAAAGTCAGCTGCACGGTGCGGGCCCTCGCGGCCGCCGCCCGGCGGGCTAACTGAGCCGTCACGGTCGATACCTTGCCATCGACGAGTCGAGCGATCAGATTCCTGCGATCTTCAAGGCTTCGGCCCTTATTCCGAAGGGCATCAGACAGCTCAGCAGAGCCGGAGATCGCGGTAGCGAACTGGTGCAGTTCCTCCTGGACAAGGTCCAGCTCGCCTTGCTCGCGGGCGGTGCGCAGCAGGCCGCGCACCCCTTGACGTTCGATGGCCTCGACCAAGGTCCGTCCCCCAGGCCAGGCATGAGAGGCCACCTGGGTCACGATCTGCTGGGCGGCCGGAGTGAGCCTGGCAGCAAAGAGTCGTGTTGCCAATCCCGCCCGATCCTCAGCACGAGCTGACGGGTCTGATAGCGAACGCCGCAGCGGTGGTTGAGCCTCAAGCAGGTCGACGACGGCAAACAGTTCCTCGGCCGTTGCGCGGTCCACTGTGGTGGCATCGGCGATCTGATCGAAGGAACTGAGGGCGGCGTCGTAAGACTTCATCGGGAAGCACCTGCCGCTTCGAGTTCAGCCAGGAAGCGATCAACCGTGCGGTTAGCCCGCTCGTCATCGGCAAGGGACTCACCGACGATCTTTCCGGCCAGGGTTGTGGCCAAGCCACCGATCTCGGCACGCAACTCGGTCATGAGCTGGGCGCGTTCGGCCTCCAATTGGGCCCGGCCAGCAGCCACGATGCGGTCGGATTCCTTAGCGGCCTTCTCACGCGCCTCAGCAACGAGCTGGGCTCCAGCATTCTTTGCCTCTTCACGGATCCTCGCGGCTTCCTCACGGGCTGATTTCAACTGTTCGTTGTACTCAGCCAGCACCGCTTCGGCCTCCTGTTCGGCTTGCTCGGCGCGACGGATGCCGCCTTCGATCCGCTGGTAGCGCTCGTCATACATCTTCTCGAAGGCAGGAACCACGGCCTTCCACATGACGAGGAAGACCAGCAGCATCAAGATGATGCCAACGACGACCTCTGAAAGGTGATGGGGCAGAAGGGGTCCTAGGTCAATCCCGGACTCAAGCAACGCCCCGTACACGGGGACCACGGGCGATCCTTAGTTGAGGACGAAGGCGAGCGCGATGGCGATGATGGCGAGAGCCTCAACCACGGCGAAGCCGATGAAGGCGGTGCTCATCATGGCGCCACGAGCCTCGGGCTGGCGGGCAGTCCCATTGATGACGGAGGCGAAGATCCACGCCACGCCCAAGGCGGGGGCGATGGTGGCGATCGCATAGCCGATCATGTTGAGGGAGCCGTTGATTTCCAGGAGGGACAGCATGGTTTTCCTTCTTGGTCAGGCCCCGGGCCGGGATTGGCCCGAGGTCGGTTGCGGATGGATCGGTCAGATATAGGGATCAGTGCGCCTCGGCGATCGAGGTTGAGACGTATTGGGCTGTAAGCACAGTGAAGATATATGCCTGCAGGGCGCCGATGAACAACTCAAGGAACAAGATGGCGAAGCTGAATGCCACCGAAACTGCCCCAGAGACATTGAACATCAGATTGTTCTCGTAGGTCAGTAGGAAGGAGCCACCCACGACGAAGACCAGCACGACGAGGTGACCGGCAAACATATTGGCGAAAAGCCGCAAGGCCAAGGTGATGGGCCGGGTAATGAAGGTGGCTAGGAACTCCAGCGGCATGATCAGGGGCAACAGATAGCCTGGGACACCCTCGGGGATGAGAGATCGCTTGAGGAAACCGAACCCATATTTATGAAAGCCTGCCCCAACGTAGACGCACCAACTGAGTAGGGCCAGTCCGTAGGCGAATCCGACGTTGGAGAAGGTCGGCAACATAAACAGGAAGAATTCGCCGAACCAGTTGTTGACTAGCAGGAATGAGAACAACCCCAGCAGATACGGCAGGAAACGTTTGTAATCGTGATGGAGGATGTCTCGGGCGATACCGTTGCGGACGAATTCGTAGATATATTCGGCGAAGAATTGGCCCTTGGAGGGTTTGAGCTTGAGCTTCCGTGAGGTCAACCACCACAGCAGGATCACCAGCAAGGCGCCGATGACAGCCTGCCAAAAAGGCTTGTTCATCCAGTTGGGAGTCCCTGGGATGACGGCGGTATCAAAGATGAAGTCATTGACACTCGGGGGCACGTAGCCACCGTCGCCGTCCGCCAGCGGAAGAAGCCAAGGGTTCACGTACCGCTCCCATATCGCTTGATGATCATATAAATGCTGGTGGCTAACCCCAGGATGAGGCCTGTCGGCAGTAGCCAGGAGGTTTTCCAATAGAAATCCCCTAGCCAGCCAAGTCCACCGTAGAAGAGCAGACCAGCCAGGATGTAACTGAGCACGACCATGCCATCCTCG
>JBHAEB010000046.1:0-3248 GCA_041855345.1 Arachnia sp.
GAACACTCCGCCCACTACTATTTCCGCGATTTCTGGGGGGCTGACACCGGGATGCTAGCGGCATTGGTGGTGCTGGAGCTGTTGCGTGCCCAAGACCTGCCGATGTCCCAGTTGGTTGCGCGATTCGATGGCTACCACCGATCAGGGGAACTGAATTCCACAGTCAGCGACCACCAGCTCGCGATGACTCGGGTGGCTGAGGCCTTCACCGGCCAGGCCGAGCTGAGTTGGGAGGACGGATTGACCATCAGCGATCCGCAGGGCCAATGGTGGGCTAATCTGCGCCCCTCTAATACGGAGCCGCTGCTGCGACTCAATGTGGAGGCCACCGACGCTGAAACCATGGTCCAATTGAGGGACCAGATCCTTGAAATGATCCGATGAAAAGGAGCATGCCATGACCGAAGCCGGGCTCAACCTATCCCCAGAATTCCTCGCGATCGCCGCCTGCCCAGCCTGTCACGCCAAATTCGCCGTCGACTACGAACGATCCGAATTGGTGTGTAGCTCCACGGTGTGCGGCAATGCCTATCCGGTGGTCGACGGTATCCCGGTGCTGCTGGTCGATCAGGCACGCTCAACGACGGATTAGCCATGGTGATCTTCGACGATTCCCGGCTAGAGGCCGATGACCTGATCCACAACGAGCAGCTGTGGTGGCTAGCCTCTGAAGGTGCCCGGATCCGGCGGGCTGCGCTCAGTCAGCCGGTAGGACGGTTGGCGCGAGCAGACCGGCCACGGGGGGTGTTGGTGCTTGGCATTGAAGCGCGGCTGGTGCGTGCCGTGTTGGAACCCTCCTGCCCGGTGCCATTCATGGCCTGGCCAGGCCCAGCATTACCGGCCTGGGTGGGTCCGTTGGATCTGGTGGTGGCCCTGGGCTCCTACGATGCCCCAGCGTGGGAGACCCGATGCCTAGGTGAGGCGGTACGTCGCGGCGCAACTGTCATTGTCGCGGCCCCGAAGGATTCGGCGCTGGCAGCAGCAGCGGCCGGTAGCCTCACGACGAACCTGCCCACCCCAGCCGACGATCCGATGGCTGCGGCGATTGCGGTGCTGGCCCTGCTGGGGCAGCTGGATCTAGGCCCCACCGTCGATGTGGAACTGGCCGCTGGGGCCGCTGATGCGGTGGCCGCCGCCTGCTCACCATCACGTGAACTGGGGGATAACCCCGGCAAGGATCTGGCTGTTGGACTAGCTGATTGCTATCCGCTGATCTGGGGCGGCACGGTGCTGGCGGGGCGGGCCTCCAGGCGACTAGCGGAGACCCTCCGGCGAGCCAGCGGGCGGCTGGCCCTAGCAGCCGATGCCGAGGAGCTGGAGGCGGTGCTGCGTGGAACTCCGCGACGTGACCTATTCAGCGATCCCTTTGAGGATCAGGCGGAGGCGCGGCCAGTGCTGGTGCTGCTCGACGCTGACCAGGTGCCACCGGATCTGGCTCCGGTTCCCAGACGGTTGGAGCAACTGGCGGAGGCGGTCGGGGTGCGGGTCTGCCATATCGGTTCCGGTCCGGTGGAGTTGGGTGCCTCTGATGTGGAGCGGTATGTCACGCTGCTGCAGCAGGGCCGCTATGCCGCCACCTATCTCGCTATTGGTTTGGGGGGTTACCCCCAAGAAGGGACGGTGCGGTGAAGATCCTCGTGCTTAATGGTCCCAATCTAGGCAGGCTTGGGCGTCGTCAACCAGAGATTTACGGCCACACTAGCCACGATCAGCTGGCTGCCCATCTGGTGCAGCTGGGAACCGAACTCGGCTGCCAGGTTGAGGTGCGGCAAACCGATGCGGAGGGCGAGTTCATTGGGTGGCTGCATGAGGCCGCCGATGCTGAGATCCCCTGTGTGATCAACGCAGGGGCGTGGACCCACTACAGCTATGCCATAGCTGATGCCGCCCAGCTGGTGCGTTATGTCGAGGTGCATATCTCGAATGTCTATGCCCGAGAGGAGTTCCGTCACCACAGCGTGCTGTCCGCCAAAGCTGCCGGGGTGATCGTCGGCTGCGGATTGTCTGGCTATGACCTGGCTCTGCGCTTCCTGGCCCAGTCGGCGTAGACTCGGCGGGTGCGATTCGACTTCAAAGTAGCTGACCTCTCCCTGGCCGCTTTTGGCCGTGAGGAGATCACCCTGGCCGAGCATGAGATGCCGGGCCTGATGGCCATGAGGGAGCGTTTCGGGGCCGCCAAGCCACTGGCTGGCGCGCGCATCGCAGGGTCACTGCACATGACCGTGCAGACCGCTGTGCTGATCGAAACCTTGGTAGCCCTCGGCGCTGAGGTGCGGTGGGCTTCCTGCAATATTTTCTCCACCCAGGATCATGCGGCGGCGGCGGTGGTCGTCGGACCACATGGCACCCCGGAGGATCCGCAGGGGGTGCCGGTTTTCGCCTGGAAGGGGGAGAGCCTGGAGGAGTACTGGTGGTGTACCCGTCAGATCCTCGACTGGCCTGGCCAGACCCAACCCAACCTGATTCTCGACGACGGCGGCGATGCCACCCTCTTCCTCCACGAGGGGGTTGCTGCCCAGCGTGCCGGAGCCGTGCCTGCCGATGACCCGAGTGACTCAGAGGAGGCGCTGGTGGTCAAGGCTGCGCTGCGGCAGGCCCTTGGGGAGGTGGACTTTGAGACCTTGGCTGCCGGGATCCTCGGGGTCACTGAGGAAACCACAACCGGTGTTCATCGGCTCTACGAGATGCATGCCAACGGCACACTGCTGTTTGGTGCCATCAACGTCAATGACTCGGTGACCAAATCGAAGTTCGACAACAAATATGGCTGCCGTCATTCACTGGTCGATGGCATCAACCGTGCCACTGATGTGCTGATCGGCGGCAAGGTCGCTGTGGTGTGTGGATATGGCGACGTCGGGAAGGGCTGCGCTGAATCCCTACGCGGCCAAGGCGCCCGCGTCATCGTCACCGAGATTGACCCGATCTGCGCCCTCCAGGCAGCGATGGACGGCTATCAGGTTGCCCGGTTGGAGTCGGTGATTGGGATCGCCGATATCGTCATCACCGCGACCGGTTGCCGCGATGTCATCTTGGAAAAGCACATGGCCCAGATGAAGCATCAGGCGATCCTCGGCAATATCGGCCATTTCGACAATGAGATCGACATGGCTGGGTTGGCAGCCCGGGGCGATGTCACCAAGGTTGAGATCAAACCTCAGGTCGCGAAGTGGATCTACCCGGACGGACATGCCGTCATCGTGTTGAGCGAGGGGCGGCTGCTGAATCTCGGTAATGCGACGGGGCAC
>JBHAEB010000047.1:0-17962 GCA_041855345.1 Arachnia sp.
AATTACGCGATCGACCGGATCGACTGGCTGTATCAAAACCGGCGGCTGATCGGCGGCATGACCTGGGAGGAGGAACCCGAGATCCTGCGCTTCTTCTACGGCCGACTCAGCCCCGTCACCGACTGGCCGCAAACCATGCTGGCCCAGTTCCGCGCGGATTTTGGAGAGTCGCTGTAGACCGCTGGGCTGGACCAGGGCGATGACTCGACGCCGCCACCGGCGAGTAGGTCGACCTGGTGGTTGCTGGCATCATCGACGCGGCCAAGGTGACCCGTTCCGCGCGGCAGAACGCGGCCTTAAACGCGGCCCTATAGACCGGGGTTGCACAACTGGTGCTTCTCTTATTCGGGGTCGGTCGACGAAGCGGGGTCAGCGCGGGCGCCCAGATCCTGAAAGCGCGGCGTGCTGGGGTCTCTTCCCGCCTGAGGTTGAAGCCGTCGAGGCCTCCCGGTATCTGCCCCTAGCTTCGTGACCTGGTTCGCGGGATCGACGCGGTGGTCTTGACCTACGGCGGCGACAGCGCCGAGGCGCCAAGCGCGGATCCACCCGACCTGGGTTGAGGCCGGGACATGGGAATCAACGGGATCAGCGGAGGCTCACGACGGTGTGCCATTGATAGCCTAAGGGGTGTGCCAACGGTAGCTTAGATGCTGCGCGAATGGTAGCGTCGCGCAGTTGGCGGTCAAGGAGTGCGGATGACAAAGTATCTTCGGCGAACGCTGGATGCCACATTGGATACCCTGTTGCCGCTGGCTCCCGCTATTGCCATCGACGGTCCCAAAGGGGTTGGCAAGACCGGCACTGCCCAGCGCCGTGCGCGCTCCTCATGGTTTCTGGATCTAGCCGAGTTTCGGGCACTGGCTGAAGCCGACCCCTATTTTCGATCCGTTCCCGCAGGTACGTTCCTGCTCGACGAGTGGCAACGCGTACCCCAGACCTGGGACGTGGTTCGACGACAGGTGGACGCCGGAGCGCCAGCCGGTCGCTTCTTGCTGACCGGGTCGGCTTCGCCCGCGAGAGGGGTTGATACGCATAGCGGAGCAGGTCGGATCCTCTCCCTGCGGATGCGGCCCATGGCCCTGCATGAACGGGGTTGCGTTCAGCCAACCGTTTCTCTGGGGCAACTGATGGTAGGAGAGCAGGAGCCTCTCGGTGGCGAGACCGACTTCACGCTCGTGGACTATGCGGCTGCCATCGTCTCCAGCGGCTTTCCCGGGATCATGCTCAGCCCTGAAGGTCTCCGCAAGCGGCAACTCGATGCCTACCTGCTGCGGGTCATCGACCGCGATATGCCCGATCAGGGCTTGGCGGTGCGCCGCCCAGACACTCTTCGTCGATGGTTACGCGCCTATGCAGCCGCCTCTTCTACCACCGCGTCCTATTCAAACATCCTTGATGCGGCCACAGCCGGAGATGGCAGCCAGCCCGCCAAGTCGACAACAATCGAATACCGCGACATGCTGACCAAGCTCTGGCTGATCGATTCGGTTCCGGGCTGGACTGCTTCTCTCAGCACTCTGAAGCTAGCCACTCAAGCTCCCAAGCATCAGCTTGCGGACCCGGCCCTGGCTGCCCGGCTCCTGGGTCTTAGTGCGGGTCGCCTGCTGAACGGCCACCCAATGCTGGGCCCGCTGTTTGAGTCACTGGCGTGCCTCACTTTCCAGGTCAGTGCGGCGGCCTTGGAGGCCAAGCTATTCCACCTTCGGACCAAGGCCGGAAGGCAGGAAGTGGACCTCATTCTGGAGGGCGAAGACGGGCGCGTGGTGGCGGCCGAGGTGAAACTCGCCGCCACGCCCACCGCCTCGGACGGGCGCCACCTGCGCTGGCTAGCGCAAGCCGCGCCCGACCGGGTGGCGGATTCAATCATCATTACCACGGGAACTCGGGCCTATCGCCGCCCCGACGGCATTGGCGTGGTTCCGTTGGCGCTGCTCGGTCCTTAGCGACTCAGGCTGCATCGCGGGAAATGGCCGCCGACCGCGGCAAGACGCCTCATCACTTGGTCGCCTGGATACGATCGGTAGGCGTTGTCTGTGACACCTAGAAAGACACGTAAAACCTGGACGATTTCATTCGTGAGACCAACGATCGCCGCGCCATCCGGGAGCTGGTGGACAACTACGCCTTCTTCGCCGACCAATGTGAGGTGCAGCGCCAAGCTGCGCTATTCACTGAGGACACCGTCTACATCGTCGAGTACCTAGATAATCCCGAAGGAACTCAGACGATCACCGGTCGGGAAGCCCTCATTCCCTTGTTTGAGAGCCTGACCTCCTACCACACCAAGACACATTTCAACGGCCAAAGTGTCGTGCAGGAACTCACCGACACCACGGCCACGGGGATCGTCTACTGCCTGGCCCATCACATCAGCTTCGACGACTCCGGTAAGCAAAACAACATGGTGGCCTCCATCCGCTACGACGACGACTACGTCAAGCAAGACGGCGCCTGGTTTTTTGCCAAACGCCATCTGCGAATCAACTGGACCGAGAACCGCTGAGCGGAGAACTTGCGGTTTGCGCGGCCTGGCCCCTTCACGGGGGCCAGGCCGCAGTCTTTTGGTCCCAGGCCGCGAGGTAGCACGTCCCCCGCGGGACCGTCGAGGGAAACCCCCGTGACATAGGCGAGTTTGCGAAACCCCAATTCATGGATATTCTATATCCAGAGATACGCAATATCTATGAATGGAGTCTTGATGAGTACCCACGTCCTACTCGGCCGCAACGGCTACATCGGGCGGGAGGTCACCAGGCAATGGCTGGCCGCCGATCCACAGGCCACCTTCCTGGTGATTTCCAGCTCTGGTCGCAACGAGCTAACCGATCCGCGCGTGACGACCGTGGTCGCCGATGCCACCGATTACGACAGCCTGGCCCAGGCCCTGCCCGCCCAGATCGACACCATCGTCGACTTCCTGGGCCGTCCCGACTCCGATCCCACGGCACTGGGGCGAATCAACCTGGTGCCCGCGCGGCTCATGGAGCGGCTGGCTCTTGAACGCGGCGCCAAAGCGATGGGCATGATCGGCGGCACCCTCGGCCCGATGTCCTTCACTCAGCTCAAGCGCCAGATCATCGATGAACTTTCTAAGTCGAGTGTTCCCGTCGCCGTGGTGGAACCCACTCTCGTTTACGGGGCGGGGCGACGTGACGCCACGTCCACGCTGGTGCCCCTGCTGAAACTCATGGGAGGCTTATTCCCCAAGGTTAAGCCCGTGCGCGTGGAGGATGTGGCGGCCGAACTGGTGACCAAACTCAGGGCCGTGGCCGGATAGGAGAGCCATGAAGATGAATCGGAGCACCGAGCAGGCGGTCTTCGTCGTGCTCATGTTGGCCTTGCAGGAAGGCCAACGCCCGGTCACCAGCACCGTGCTGGCCCGGGGGTTGGGGACCTCCGATTCCTACCTGAAGAAGGTGCTGCGTACCCTGACCACATCCGGGCTGATCGCGGCAGCCGCCGGGCGTGAAGGCGGATTCACCCTGACCCGCCCCATCGAGACAATCACGCTAGGAGATGTGTTCGACGCGATGGAACGGGTGGAACTGCCTAACACCACCAGGGACCTGGCCTCGCGGCTGTTCCCCCCGTCGCGGCACCTCGACGAGGCCATCGCCCGTGTCGATGATGCCTTCGCCCAGGCGTCGACGGCGTTCGTGGCCGGGTTGGCTGCCCTGCCGTTGAGCGAGCTGCTGGAGCCTGACGCCGCGGGGGTGGACTGGGCTAATCGCGACGTCGAAGCTTCGGGGCGAGGGGATATCTAGGAGGTCTCGCTAGTGCGCTGGGTGAGCGCATCGCCCGAGGGTTCAGCTACGGTCACCGACAACCGGCCACCATCGGCCTCGCTCAGGCAGTAGCCCCGGCGGCGCTCCGCGTCCGCGGACAGGCTGTGCGCCTCGGGGCTCAGCCCTGGAATTCGTCGTTGTAGAGCGGGGTAGGGGAAGCTTGCGATGAAACACTCTGTCGCGGGAGGGTGAGGCGGCCCCCCGATGAAAGGCCGCGATGACGAAGACGGTCACTCGGTTTCGGTGGCTCATGGATTGCGCGTCGCACTGGGACCGCAGCAAATCGTTTAGCGAAACGTCGTTCCGCTGTGCTTCAATATAACGGAACGATGTTTCGTTTGGTGATGACGAGATAGCCTGAAACGGAGGGAGTTGGCATGGAGTTCGCGCGGGCACGAACCGATGAGCAGCGGCAGCTGCGGCGAGACCAGATCCAACGTGCCACGTACGGCCTGTTGCAGGGATGCCGATCGCATGCGGTGACACTTGGCGACATCGCCCGCGAGTCTGGGATGGCGAAGTCGGCTGTGTTGCGCTATTTCGGGTCTCGCGAGGGGGTGCTGCTGAGCATCCTGGCTGATGAGCATCACGCCTGGACCAATGAGGTCCTGAGCGCGGTGGCCGGCCAGGCGAAGGTCACGGTTGAGCAGCTGGCCGAGGTGTTGGCGAGCGCCGCGCTGGCACGCCCAGTCTTGTGTGAACTGCTCGGCGCCGTGGCCAGCGTGCTGGAACACAATGTCACCGTCGACGATGTGGTGGCCTTCAAACTACGCATCGCCGAAGACATGGCGCTGCTGGGGGCAGTGCTTACCGAAGCGCTGGGTATACCGGAAGGGGTCACGAACCAAGTCATCGGCGGGGTCTACGCGCTCTCCTTCCAGGCCTGGGAGTTGTGCCACCCTGCTGCGGCCTTGGAGGAGGCACGGCGCCGCGAGGCTCGTATCCCCGCCGCACCGACGGACCCGGTGGCCTCGCTCACGACGGGCCTGCGGGCTTGGCTGTACGGCTTTGTGTCCTTGGAACAGTCTTGAGGCGCCAGGTCGCGGCGCTCCTGGGGGTGCTCGCCCTGCTCGTCGGCTGCCAGTCCACTGCCCCCCAAGAAAGCGAAACAGCAAGCATGCCCACCGCCACCAGCCGCTTTGAGTTGGAATACATCCCCGATGGTTACCGCCAACCGGCTGAAAACCCTGGCACGCTGGAACAACTCACCTATTCCACCTATGAGTCCTTCGGGTTCGAACAACGCACCCAGGAACTGACCAAGCGCGCCTGGACCTATCTGCCGCCCGGGTATTCGGCGGAGCAGGACTACAACGTCTTCTATCTCAGCCATGGCGGCTGGAGCAACGAAACCACTTGGCTAGGCACGGCGGAGGCACCATCGGATTCCAAACACATCCTGGACCACGCCATCGCCGATGGGAAGATCGAGCCGCTGATCGTCGTGGCTCCCACCTACAACAACACCAGCCCAGAAGACAGCGGTGACTACCAGTTGGCCCTGCAGCTCACGGAAAACTTTCACCGGGAGTTGCTGCAAAGCCTGCTGCCTGCCGTCGAAGCTAAGTACTCGACCTACGCGACTGGCACATCCCCCGACGAACTGATCGCCTCCCGCGATCATCGAGGGTTCGGTGGCTTCTCGATGGGTTCGGTCAACACCTGGCAGACGTTTCGACATGGGCTCGACTATTTCCGCTACTTCGCGCCCAGCATCGGGGCGCTGACCTCCGACGGGGAGGCCTTGGCCCAGGTGGTACGAGACAGCAGGTACTCGCCAGATGATTTCTTCATCGTGGCCGCGTCGGGTACGGACGACTTCGCCTACGCCGCGTTCAAGAGTCAGATCGATGCCATGGCTGCCACCGATGTATTCGTTCTTGCCGACGACGAGGCATCGGGGAATCTGGTCTATCGCGAGCGGGAGGGCTATCGCCACGACACCTTGGCGGCCCAGGAGTACGTCTATAACGCGCTACGAATGTTCTGGGTACCGTGAATTGGGGCGGCCTCGGCGGCTCTAGGGGCCGAGCGTCGCGCTTTCGTCACACCGTCTTTTGTCCGGTGAGCGAATCGCGGGAGCCTCAGGTTGCGATCGGCGGCGAAGAGCGGCGACGCTTGTTCTCTGGTTTCAGTGACATTGGGACGCAGTCACCTCGCTCCTAAGAATTCCCTTCCTCGCAGGCCGAGCTAGGGGCCATAACACCAGCGATCGGGATCTCCGACCTGACCAAGTAATTCGGTCGGCTCATGGTGCTCGACGCCCGGCGGGGGACCCCATGGAAGAACCGGCCGGCGATGGACGTGCTGTCATTGTCGCCACCGCCAACCAGGTTGGTGTCAGCTTTCCCACTCAACGGCGAGCAGCTCTGCCTCCGGGGAGAACGTGACGGCAAGAATCTGGTCGCTGTCCTCGGGGGCGATCATGTAGTCCAACACGATCTGAGTCTCGTAGTCCTCATCGTCATCAGCGCTGATCCAAAGCGACAGCCTCGGAAGGTGCATCGCCGCCGCGAAGGCCTCCGGGTCCGTCGGCAGGCTGTCCCCACCATCCAGCTCTTGGCGGTGGCAGTTGATGTAGTCAGCTTCTTCACTGAGGTAGCGGGCCAAAGCCTGCCTCGCGCTCTTGTCAGCCTCGGCGAGCCGGTTCAAGAACTGGGCATATCGGTCCAACAAAGCAGGCTCAAGAGGGGCCTGCGGACTAGCCCACAGCGTTACTTCCACTTGACGCTCACCCAACAAGACTTCGTCAGACCAGATGACATCGGTGTCGTCTAGATCGGTGGTTGTCAGCGTGCCAAAGTAGTCATGGATGAACGACATGCCGGTCAGGCTATCAGGTGGCTCGCCCTGGTAGAACGCTCAAACCAAACGCGATCTTGACCCGAAGTAATGGGAGCATTTCTACTGACATGCATGAATGAGCATGGTTTGCAGTGCCACTTCTGAGCGAAGGCGTGAACTCTGCGTCCTGCATAATGAGGTTCACTGTCGCAGCCCAACGAAGGACTACTACTATGCGTACCCGTCACGTCCGTCTACTCCTTCCAATCGTTTTGACATCCGTCGCGACCCTGCTTGTCGGCTGCGCGGGTGGTGACGACCGCAGCGGAACCAACAACAAAGATGTGCGGGCGGCCGCGGAGGCTGCGGGTGTCACCAACCCAGGCTCGATCGTCGCCTTTGGCGAGTCGGCGGAGTTCATCTTCGGTGAGGGGACGACCGGCAAGTTCTCCGTATCCTTTGAGAAGCCCGAAGCAGGCGACCCAGCCTGGTTCGAGGGCATCAATTTGGCTACCGACCATCTGGACAAAGGAGGCAGTATCGTCATCGCCCGCTACACCATCACTGCTGTTGACGATGCCGCCTCCCAGGTGACGGACAGCAGCTTCGGCGGAGTTGCGGTGCGCTCGGCCGACGGGGAAAGGTCGAGCTCTCAATTGAAGGTAGGTGAACGTGGCGTGGACGAGTGCCTACTGCACGACAGGTACCAGAAACTAGACGTCGGGGAATCGGCCGAGGGATGTGTCACCTGGCTCTATGACGGTGCCCCCGGCGAGCTGCCGGCCGCCGTGGGAGTGCGTGGCACCGGGGACTTCAAGATCTACGACGAGGTGTACTGGGACGCGGGCGAGTGAAACGGGGGGCGGCCACTCGTCCTGAAGCCCACTCGGAACTGCACCTCGCCACCGAGAACGGTTGGCTGGCGGGGGTTATCGCGCATTCAGCCATGTGGACAGGAAGTTGCAGCCGGGGAAGATACCTAGGTCGTCCAGTCCAAAGGCTTTGTCCTCCCAGTATGGGCAGGGGCCGTCTATGGCGATGACCTCAGCGGCGAAGGAATCGGCGATGTCCGTTACGCGGACAGGGCATGGAAGCACTGGCGGACGCTCGGATCGTGGGCTCCGAATCCTCTGCGGATGAGCGTGTCTGCCAAGCAGACCTAACCCTTCCAGCCGCGCGCTCTGAAGGCCCACCCACCTTAGGGCTTGCTGCGGGCTTTCACGTCGGTAACTCCTCGCCTTGTGAGACACTCAGTGCCCCACAAGGCAGTGTGTTTTACTCCTCTTGCAGCGTAAGCAGGGTTCCGGACCCAGAAATGTCGACGGTTCGCCCTCAGGCATGCGGGAATGGGCAGAGCATGTCGTCTCTACCTATGAGGTCCTGTCCTCGGAGGTGGCTTCAGCGTTCTCGCCTCGATGACGGCGCAGGCGAGGCTGAACCCTCGGGCGGCTGGCAGACTCGTACTTGGACACGGATGTCGGTGGGCTTGTTGTCGACCTGGGCACAGCGCCTGTGATTGAGCAACTTAGTTCTGGGCCGGTGCTTGTACAGAGTATAAATCAAATTATATTCGAGCCAACATTTATGATTCCGGTCATTTTGAGGTAGGCCGTGTGATGGTAAATAGCTCGTGGTTATAGGGTGGAATGCCGCCAAGGGGAGACGTGGTTTCGCCCGCAATCATGAGTCTTTCGCAGACTAATTGTGCATCGGATTCCGGGGCGAGAAATTGTTTGGGATGCGAGGGTCGTTTGGTTTGATGCGCGTCAATCAATTTGGCCGGGTGAAGTGGTTTTGGAGTGAGATTTGGGAGTTTGCTCCGTGGTTGGTAACGAGGGTTGATCAGCAACAGTGGGATCAATTGGCGCCGCTTCTAACGGATAAGGCTTTGGTGGAGCAGAATGTGAATTCAATTCGGCGTAAGCGAGCGCAGATTGAAATGAACGGTGTGAAACCTTGGATACCAGGAGTGGATTTGTAACGGCTTGCAGCGCGACGACCTTCAGCCTCCTGCTCGACGTACGGGCTCCACACGGCGCGGCACCCGCCCGGGTGGCGGGCGGGATGTTGCGATTGCCAGTTGGTGTCGTCGGTCACGGCTTGGCTGGTGACGGGTAGACGTTGAACACCCGCTGTCCGTCCAGCCACTGCGTGAGCCTCTGCGCTTCGGCTTGCAAAGCTTGGTGAATCGTCGGGGTAACGTCTTCGAGAAGTTTCAACTGCACCATGTCGTCGGCGTCCTGCCCCAGGCGCCGACCACACGCCCGTCGACGTGGTGCTCCCCACCGTCGAGGACGTCACCGGAAGCCCCGCCTGCACCTCCGCTCAGTGGGCGCGCAAGCACACCGCCCCGTTCGGCCCGATCGAGGAGCATCTCGGCGAACACGTCGTCTGGCTGGAGCGGCATTACTCGGGGGAACCATCCCAGCCTCTGGGCGCAGGGAACCCTGCGCCCAGAGGCATCATCCTGACCATCGACATGCCCCTCGATCAGGCACAGGTGCTGGCCGAGAGTGACCCGTTCGTCCGCTACGGCCTGGCCGCCCACGCCCTGGTGTGCTTCCACCGAACAAGCTCTCCGAACCGCTCTTCAGCCACGCCCAGCTGCTGGGCTGAAGCCGGTGGACCTAGTCGCAGCGGTCAGTCTGCTGTTTCAGCTCGCCAGGGGGTGACGAACTCGTTGGCGGGGCGGCCTTCGACGGCGGCGTTCAGTTCGGCCGCCTTGGCGCCGTCGATCTGTTCGCGGATGATGTCTGCGTGTCCTGCGTGCCGGGCGAATTCTTCCAGGTGGTGCGCCACCAGGTAGCGCATGTTCGCGGGGGCGGGTTCGGTGACGCCGTACCAGGGCATGGGGCCGACAGTGAGTTCGGCGTCGAGGTCGAGGCCCTCGATCATGGCGAGGTAGCGTTCCATCAGGCTCTCGTAGGCTTCCCGGATCTGGGCGACGGTTTCATCCTCGGTTAGGGCGAAGCTGCCGTAGAAGTCCGTGATGTCGATGGGTGCGTCCTCGGCGGTGAGCGCCCTCGCGCCGAGGAGTCCGCCTGTCATTACGAAGGCGCAGTGTTTGAGCAGGCCTGCCAGCGAGAGTGCCGAGGCGAGCGGTTGGGAGGTCAGTTGCTCATCGCTTAGGCCGTAGCCCGCGTCGCGCACTGCCTCCAACTGGACCTGTAGGTAGTTGCGCAGGGTGGTGCGTTCGTCGTCGATGCTGGCGAAGTACATGTGTTTCTCCTTTGTTGGGTGGCACCAGCATGGGCCGTAAACCGGACTGTATCCGTCCGCTACACACGTCAGACTGGAGATATGGTCACTTCACAGCGCATCCTCAGCCTGCTCAGCCTTTTGGAGTCACGTTCGGTGTGGAGCGGAGCCGAACTGGCCGCGCGGCTGGGGGTGACTGAACGCACGTTGCGTCGCGATATCGTTCGCCTGCGAGGCCTGGGGTACCGCATCGACAGTGTCCAAGGCGTTGGTGGGGGATACCGGTTGGCGTCAGGCAGGGTGCTGCCGCCGCTGGTGCTCGACGAGGAGGAGGCGATCGCTGTCGCCGCGTGCCTGGAAGGAAGCGATGGCGGAACTCTTCTCGGGCAGGCAGCGCGCCGGGCGCTGGGCAAGCTGAGGAAGATGCTGCCCACGGCGTTGAGGGCGAAGGTGGCCGCCGTCGACGAGGCTGTGCAGGCGCTGCCGAGCAATACTCCAGCACTCGACTGGAACCTGTTGCTCACCTTGGCCCAGGCGGGACAGGCACATCGCCTGGTTCGGTTCGGATACCAGCGCCGCGACGGGCAAGCAGGGGAACGCACTGTCGAGCCGGGCCGTATCGTCACTGCAGGCGGGTGCTGGTATCTGTTGGCCTTCGACCGCGGCCGGGGCGACTGGCGTACCTTCCGGCTTGACCGGATGTCCGAGGTGTCGGCGCTCACCTTCGAGTTCCAGCCCCGCCCGATGCCCGATGCCGACCATGCGCTACGTGGTGATGACGGTCAGCGTTGGCGGCATTATGCGGCGGTTCGCTTCGGATGTGACGTGGGGAGACTTACCTCATCAATCTCGGCTAGCCACTGCGTGGTGTTGGCCTCCGCGGCCGATGAGGTCACCGTCCAGGTCGGAGCCGATGACTGGGATGTTCTGGCCTGGTATCTGATGCGGGTCTCGTACGAACTCGATGTCGGCTTCGAGGTTGTCGAGTGGGAGTTGCTGGATCCGGAAGGCCTGGTCTTCGCGCTGCGCCGATGGGGTGGGCGGGTGGCTTCGTCGCTTAGTTCGGCAGGGCCAAATCTTGAAGATGCCCCAGCGATCCGTTCAGAGCCGACCTTTGGGGGTCAGTAACCGAAGGGATTCGGATTGGATCAGCCCGAAGGCTGGTTGTTGCGGACACCCGGACGCGCGAGGATGATCACCAGCAGCACCAAGATCCCTGCCGCGACACTGAAGAACCTGTCGATCGTGATCACCCAGCCGAGCATGTCCCAGTCCCAGGGTCCCAACTTCAAGTGAACGACGTCGATAATCAGTGAGATCAACGTACACCCCACGGAGACCCACACCATGATTCGGAAGGTCCCGCCGCTGCGGATGGCACCTGCAATGAGCAGCGCGATGGTGCACAGTTGGGGCCCGAACGCGAGGGCCTGGTTTACGAGGTCAACCACGGCTATCCCAATCACTTAAAGGTCCGCACTGGGCTCCCCCCCCGCGTGCGGCAACCATGCGGCCCCCAAGGCGTAGCTAACCTGCTGTGGCCGCGGGAAACGTCCACACCTTAGCCAACACCGCAGCCATGTGCTGATCCAGGAGATCGTTCCTCGCCGGGCGTCGTTCGCCGCCACGATTGCTTGCAGTTTGCTAGCATGGGCGCGTGACAACTCTGTACATTCGTGATGTTCCAGAGGCGGTCGCGGAGACGTTGAAGCGGCGCGCCGCGGCGCAGGGCAAGTCGCTGTCTGCCTACGTGGGGGCGGAACTGGCGCGGATTGCCGCCCGCCCGACCAATGACGAAATCTTGGCTAGGCTGCGAGCGCGGAACCGCTCACAGGGGCCGACGACGGATGAGATCGTTGCCGCGGTGGAGGCAGGGCGCAGGTGATTGTGCTGGATGCTTCGGCGATGGTCGAGGCTTTGGTGGGCCGGGAAGCCGATGCCGATCTGCTCGACGAACTGGCCGGCGAGATCAATGCGCCACACCTGCTCGACGTCGAGGTGCTCTCGGTCTTGCGTGGGCTCACACTCGCCGGAAAGCTCAGCCCGGACGACGCCAAGCGGGCAATGCGGGATCACTTTGCGTTCACCATTACCAGACACGAAACGGGGCTGCTTGCCGACCGGATTTGGCAGTTGCGACACCAGTTCACGACTTACGACGCCAGCTATCTCGCCTTGGCTGAGGCCCTTCAGGTGCCACTGATTACGTGCGATGCCAAGCTGGCCACCCCCGGCCATGCCGCCGATATCCGCGTCTTCCCCCGATCGCGGTGACTCTGGGGTCATCACCAACGGCCGCCCAGTGCCAGCCACGACCTCAACACATCGGCAACCATTGACTTCGGGCTCAAGACCCGGTGGAAGGCCGAGCGGGCGGTGATGTATCGGTGAGCTGCCGTTCCCAGGAGGTCAGTGCCGCTTGTTGCCTTGTGAGCTGGCAGTGGGCGAAGGCCGTTAGGGTGCTGTTGCCGTAGCCAAATGGGTTCGGGTGCTCCCGCCCGCTCAGCTGCGTCACGGTTCGCGATGTCGAGTTCAAGGTTGGTGCCGGGACCGGTCAGGGTGGGAAAGTCGCCGGGAAGATAGACCTTCGCGACCTCAATGAGCTGCGTTTCGCCGTGGGAGCCGATGTTGTTGCCGTGTAGCTCGGTGCAGGTGAGGCCGATCGCCTGGGCGGGAATGCGGATCAGCTGCGGGGCGTAGGGGGCCAGTGGTATCCAGGACAGTGGCCAACTCATCAGCTCATCCATGAGGCCTCGTTCGCTCGGGCTGAGATCAAGCTGGAAGCCGGTCTTCGCCAACGCGTCGCGATCGATCTGGAGGGGATGTGGCTGCGCGATGCCGTCCTTGGGTCACCAGTCATCCACTCATCGGTACTGAATCGCGGGTCGGAGCCCGTGTGGGCTGAGCCTACTAGCGAGTTCGGATCAGGGCGTCGTCGGCTCTACCAATCAACGGCGAGCAGCTGACCATCCGGGAGGGCTCGACGGTGAGGGTCTGGCCGCTGGATCTCCCAGGCGATCTGCGGATCCACCACGCAACTGCTGCGGATCCACCACGAATGTGCTGCGAATCCACCACTAAACCACTGCGAATCCCCCAGATGGGGTAGCGTGGGTGCGGTGAGTCCAATCACTCGAAACGTGACGCCCCGGGTCATGGAAGCACTAGCGGACACCCGGATCGTGGCGCTCCAAGGAGCGCGCCAAGTTGGGAAGACAACCCTGACTCGTGAGATTGTCGCGCTTCGGGGCGGGCGAGCCGTCAGCTTCGACGACGAGCAGGCATTGGTCATGGCGAAGGCGGATCCGTTGGGCTTTCTGCGGCACCAGGAGAAAATGCTGGTTCTTGACGAAATCCAGCTAGTGCCCGAGCTGGTGCCTGCGCTGAAGTACACCGTGGATCGGGATCCGCGTCCCGGACGCTTTCTCGTCACCGGTTCGGCAGACCTGTTGCGGCTGCCCTCGGCTCAGGACAGCCTGGCCGGGCGCGTCGAATACATCGAACTGCACGGGTTCAGTCAAGGTGAGCTCGTCGCCCATCGTGAGCAGTTCATCGACCGGGTCTTTGCAGGGGAGTTATTCACCGAGCACGGCAGCGACCTCACTCGCCGCGACTACCTGGAGCGTGCCGTTGCCGGTGGATACCCGGAGGCGCTTGCCCGACCACCGGGGCGGCGTCGAGTGGCGTGGCAGGACAATTATCTAAGTGGCATCTTGAAGCGCGATGCCCGGCAGATCAGCGGGCTGCAGCGCATCGACCGCCTCCCGCAGGTTCTCGGTGTGCTGGCGGCCCGCAACGCCCAAGAACTTGTCATCAGCGACGTAGCTTCACTCACCGAGATTCCCGCCACTTCGTTGACCAGGATGCTCGAACTGCTGGAAACCATGTATCTGATTCAGCACATCCCGGCGTGGTCTACCAACTTGACGAAGCGGGCGGTCTCGCGTCCCAAGGTGTCCCTGCTGGACACGGGGTTGGCTGCTCGGCTTCTGGGAATCTCGGCACTTGGGGCTGGCCCGGATGGCTATGGCGAGTTGGCGGGCCACCTGCTTGAAGGATTTGTAGCTGGGGAACTGCGTCGGCAGCTTGCATGGGCGGAAACCAACGTGCGAATTAGCCACTTCCGCGACCGCTCCGCCGGTGAAGTCGACCTCATCCTTGAGGCCTTGGATGGGCGCGTCGTGGGGATCGAGATCAAGTCCACCTCGCGGATCGGCAAGAACGACGCTAAGTGGCTGGCTCAGCTTCGAGACAAGCTGGGTTCGCGCTTCGTTGCGGGGCTGATCCTGCACACCGGCCCGACTGCGGGGCCCTTCGGGGACCGGATCGCCGCCGTCCCGATGGATGTGCTCTGGACCACCTGACTACAGCGGCGCAACGCGAGTCAACAGCTCGGCGATGAGTGTTGTCTCCCATGCGCAGTCAAGGGCAGGGATTTGAAGTCGACTCAGGTGCTTGCCGATGCGTGAGATTGCTTCAGGCAAAGGGGAGCCCATTGGCGATGGGGTTGCTCCAGTCAACGAACTTGAGCTGCCGGACCTTCGCGCCAGTTCCGCGCACAAATAGGCATCGCCCGGCCCGTTGGGTGTTGCTCCCCGGCTGGATGAGGTCCGCCGCCGACCAGAGCACCCGGATCACTCCGTCTACCAAAACGCCGCCGAATAGGGGTGAGCGTCAGCGCGTTCCACGGGTCTGAGAGCGGATGTCTCCCGAGCGGGGATTCGTGCGGTTAAAGCAGTCCTGCGTCGATGATGTACTCGACGGTATCAATGATGGTCTGGTCGATGGGGCGGGGTTCCCAACCCAATACTCGGTGGGCCTTGGTTGAATCGTGGCGGTGTTTCATGCCGATCAGGGTGTTCATCACGGCGAGGGAGGAGTTGAACCGGGCGCCCGCCTTGATCACAACATCGGGGATGGTCATGGTGCTGATCCGGCGGCCCCGCTCGCCCAGGTATTCCTTCAGCAGGCGCGCCATCTGGGGCATCGTGATCTCGCCCGGTTGGGCAAGAAAGCGGTGACCTTCGGCCTCAGGGTGGGTCATGGCTAGAACGTGAAGATCTGCGAGGTCGCGGACATCGACGGCGTGGTAAGTGGCCTTGGGGCTGGGGGCGCCGCGCAGCAGCGAGGTGAAGAGCAGATCTGTGCTGGAGGAACGGCGGTTCATGAACGGGCCGAAGATGGCGCCGGGGAGGATCGTGACGAGTTTTGTCTGCGACTGACTTCCCACGGCTTCCCAGGCCGCCTGCTCTGCGACGACCTTGGAGCGCATGTAGTTGGTGACGAGCGGATCGGCGAGGTTCGTCCAGTAGGTTTCGTCAATGTCTTGACGGGTGTCGGCACGCCCCGGGAACACGGCGGCCGCGGAAGAGGTCATCACTACTCTCTTCACCCCAGCGGCGATCGCCGCGTTCATGACGTTGAGCGCCCCGTCCTTCGCCGTTTGAATCAGGGAGGGATCGTTGTGGTCTTCCCCGCCCAGCGGGGAAGCGGTGTGGAGGACGTAATCCACCCCAGCCATGGCATTGGCCCATCCAGAGCTTGCGCCGAGATCGGCGACCGCATGCGACAGCTTCGTCACGTCGATGTTCTCGGCGACGAGCATGTCAGTGATCACCGTGGCCTTTGCCGCGGTGCGGACGGTGGTGCGGACGGTGTGGTTTTGTTCCAGCAGAGCGCGGATGATCCATCCGGCAAGGAAACCGGTGCCTCCAGTGACAAGTACGGTGCTCACGCAGATTCTCCTATTGCAAGTCTGTGGGGGAGCCTACGAGCCGCGAGGCCGCCAGCGCCCGAATCCGCCCTCGGTGTTGATGATCTGGCCAGTGATCCACTCCGCCTCGTCCGTAACCAGCCAGGAGATGAGCCGCGCGGGATCATCGGGGACGCCAAACCGGCCGAAAGGAAACATCGGTACGACCATTCGCCACATCTCCGCCGTGAGGTAGCCGGTATCGACGGGCCCGGGGTTGACGGTGTTGACGTGGATTCCTTCGTCCCCGAGCTGGTCAGCCAGCGTTACCGTGACCCCCGAGAGCGCCGCTTTCGCCGCCGCATATGCCACCTCTCCGGGCATCGGTCCAAGACCTTGCCCTGAGGTGAGAAACACGATCGAGGCTGGTGTTCCTGCCACATGGTGTCGCGCGAACGCCTGAGCTAGCAGGATCGAGGCGCGAGCATCGACCGCCCAGTGCCGATCCAGTTCGGCCGCGGTGAGTTCGCCGAGTGCACCGTCCGATCCGGAAAGGGCCTGATTGCAGATCAGCGCGTCCAGGATGCCGAACTCGGCTACGGCGGCCGCGATCAGGTTCTCGGGGGCCTCGGCCTCGGAGAGGTCACTATGCAGGTCAGCCAGGCGCGCATCGCCCACCAGGTGCGCACGGATCCCATCCAGCACGGCGTTGAGGTCGTCCGCGCCCCACGGTTGTTCCTGATCGTGTGGACGGAAGTGGTGACAGAACAGGTTCGCGCCGTACGCAGCGAGCCTGCACGCCGTCGCGTAGCCGATGCCTGCCCGACGGCTCACGCCAGTCAGCACGATCGTGCGCCCCAGCAGCGGCAACGGGTCACGGGACAACGGGTCGCGACGCTCAGTATTCATAGCTTTCACCCTCTCACGCCCTAGAAGCCAGATGCTGAGCCTATCCGCCTACGGTCTCGACGCTGCTTCGACGCGTTGGCAGCGCCCTTGTGGGAGGGGAGTCATAAGCAAGCCCCTGCTCTGATGGTCGAGCTCTCGTGGCAGGATGATTCCTGCTGATCCGCCAAGGAAGGAGATCCAGATGTCGAAGGTGACGTTTTATCGGGGTCAGCAGCTGCCGTTGGAGATGCATAAGGTGCGCATCATTCAGAAGCTGACGCTGTTGCCGATCGAGCAGCGGCTTGAGGCGATCAGCCGCGCCGGGTACAACACTTTCTTGCTGCAAAACGCGGATGTTTTCTTGGACATGCTCACCGATTCCGGCGTCAATGCGATGAGTCAGGATCAGCAGGCCGCGATGTTCACCGCCGACGACGCCTATGCCGGTTCGGCCACCTACACCCGGCTGTACGACAAGCTGGTCGAGATCTTCGGTATGCGGTATTTCCTGCCCACCCACCAGGGCCGCGCCGCCGAGAATATCCTGGCGCAGGTGCTGGTCCGCCCAGATAGCTGGGTCCCGATGAATTACCACTTCACCACCACCAAGCAGCACATCACCGTGCATGGCGGCAAGGTGTTGGAGCTGATCCGGCCCGAGGGTTTGGAGGTCACCAGCCAGCATCCGTTCAAGGGTAACTTCGACGTCGCGGCCCTGTGTGACCTCATCGAGCGTGAGGGGGTCGAAGCCATCAGCTTCGTGCGCATGGAGGCTGGCACCAACCTGATCGGCGGGCAGCCCTTCTCCTTGGCGAATCTCCGTGAAACCGCCGAGGTCTGCCGACGTTATGGGATCCCGTTGGTGATGGACGCCTCGCTGTTGGCCGACAACCTGCACTTCATCAAGGTCCGTGAGGAGGAGTGCAAGGACTGGTCGATCCGCCAGATCACCGCCGCGATGTCCGAGCTGTGCGACATCATCTATTTCTCGGCCCGCAAGCTCGGTTTCGGTCGCGGCGGCGGCATTTGTATCCGCGACGAGGAGATGTACAAGCGGATGCGCGGCTATGTGCCGATGTTCGAGGGTTTCCTGACCTACGGTGGCATGAGCGTGCGGGAAATGGAGGCGATCACCGTCGGCCTGGAAGAGACCATGGATGAGGACATGATCAACCAGGGTCCGCAGTTCATCGAGTACATGGTGGGCGAGCTGGACGCCCGGGGCATCCCGGTGATCACCCCCGCCGGTGGGTTGGGCGCGCATCTGGATGCGCTGCGTTTCCTGGACCATGTGCCGCAGCAGCAATACCCGGCGGCGGCGCTGGCGTCGGCGCTGTTCCTGGCCTCCGGGGTGCGGGGCATGGAGCGGGGCACGATGAGCGAGCAACGCGACCCTGACGGTATCGAGCCGATGGCCGATATGGAACTGGTGCGGCTGGCGATGCCGCGCCGCGTGTTCACCCTCTCACAGGTCAATTACGCGATCGACCGGATCGACTGGCTGTATCAAAACCGGCGGCTGATCGGCGGCATGACCTGGGAGGAGGAACCCGAGATCCTGCGCTTCTTCTACGGCCGACTCAGCCCCGTCACCGACTGGCCGCAAACCATGCTG
>JBHAEB010000048.1:0-13730 GCA_041855345.1 Arachnia sp.
CAGCAGCTGATCCTGGTGGAACGCACTACCCGGATCCGCGGATGATCCTGGCTCTGCCGTTAGGGAAGAACTCCTGAGGGTTTGTGTGATGCGTTCGGCCACAACCGACACCATCCCAGATGTGATGCGGGGTCTCCGTGACGTGGGATCACGGTTTCGGAGATGCACCTGTCATGCTGCACTCACTTTGGCAACCGACCTGAAGATGTGCCTTCGCCTCGTCCTGATTCCCCCTGTGGGGACCAGGACACCAACGAGAACACCAACGGACTGATCCGTGAATACCTACCCAAAGGCACCCAGATCACCACACACCAGCCCCACCTTGGGCGCCATCGCTGAAGAACTGAATGAACGCCCCAGAGCAGCCCTAGGATGGCTCACCCCACGCGAAGCATACGAACGCCTACTCGTTGCTTCCACCACTTGACACCAAGCACTGGCAACGAGCACTTCATGTTCCAGGACACGAACAATGTCGAGGTAGCCGACCACATGGCTCGCTGGATGCGCAGTAAGCAGCTCGGCTAACAGGCTCGGTTTGAGCTAGGACTTGAGGCGTACCCTGACTCGGGCATGAGGTGACGCCGAAACTGTGCCGACACTTCACCCCGGAATACCGAGCAGCAGCCGGGACATACGCCACTATGGCTTTACCAGCGACCGTACTTCGACAAGCAATACCAGTACCTCTAGTTAGGCTCTATCTGTCTCCCAGCCCAAGCCGGACCACTGCCTGAAGGCGTCACTCACTATCCGTAGGCAGCATTTTGAGCTGACGAATACCAGAGGATGACACAGCAATCACGGCCGGGATGGCCATCCCAAAGGCCGCAATTATCAGCGACCCACTCAAACCGATAGTGGTGGAGGCAACGGCTCCGCCGATAAGTGCACCGACCGGGTCGAGGCCCCATGTCGCGAATCTTTCAACACTCGCGGCGCGGGACTGAAATCGATCCTCAATCAAAGTTTGACGAGCAGTATCCCCCACAATAACCGCTATAACAACGCAAAACTCCCAGACTGCGAACACCACGGTAAATCCTACAGCGGCAGGATTTCCTCCCATGCTATCTAAGAGTGGAGCGAATATTGCAGAAATGCCAATGAGCACAAAAGCCCAAATTACAGCAGAGCCGGGGGTTCGCTTCTCAACAATGACAGGAGCCAGTATGGCCGCCACAAGACCAACGATACCCACTGCCGAGAAAATAACGCCAATGGCCACCGGACCGACCCCAAGAACCCTGACTGCATAAACGATGAATACAGCAAAAAGCCATGACTGGAAGAAATTGAATGTCGCAGCGGTAAGAATCATCGGTCGCAACACATGATGACCTAGAGCGAGTCTGATCCCCTCTTTAATGTCCTGCCAGTGCGTCACGTCAAGGGCGTCCTCCGACAATGCTTGCCGCGGCCCCTTCGGCGTGGAGCTGACAGTAAAAGCGCTAATGAAGTAGGTGACAGAGTTGACAACAGCAACCCAAGGGACACCAATCACCGGAATCAATGAGCCAGCAATTATCGGCGCCCCGGTTGCCGCGACGCCCCGACCAGCCTCCATCCACGAGTTAGCGCGCATGAGCTGACTCTTCGATACGACGTGGGGAAGGGTTGCAGTCAAAGCTGCGTCAAACAGCATTGTGATGGCCATGACGAGGAAAAGACAAACACCAAGCACCCAAGAGTTCAGTATCCCCAGCCAGTACATAAAAGGAAAAGCAAGCACGATGATAGCTCGAATAATCGAGCTAAGAATCAAAATACGCCTGCGGTCAAATTTGTCGGCAATAGCTCCCGTTGAAAGACTAACTAGCAGGGGCGCCGAGGAGCCCGCAGCAGTAACTGCAGCGATCTCGAACGGCGACAGATTCATACCCACCGTCATGAACACCGGAACAGCGAAAGCCATCATCTCAGCCCCGAGGATGGAGGCAGACTCTCCGAACCAGATTCTCCTGAATGTTTTGTTTATCAAACCAGACCAATTCCCTCTTGCAATCGTATAAATCACTCAGTGTTAAAGAGATCGATCAGATCCGACGGATAGTCCCCATACCCTTCGGACCCTAGCACTGGAACTCCTACCCCAATCGAATAGACTGCTGCACTGCGCGATGGCTCGAGAGCCAGAAGTGGCTCACCAATCTCGCACCTGACAGCGTGTGCACGAACGGCACCGAAAGACATTTCTGCTGGCATACGGTCGGTGCACAGAGCAACATGGCCTTCCTTAATGCCCAGTGCATTATACCCGAAGGGAACGGTACGCTTCCGCACCATTCGACAACCATCCGCAACAAGGATGCGTACTCATAGAATCCCTGTTCTGCTCGAATTGAGCCATTCAACCCATCCATTCAAGGTACATCTGAAGCTACGGCTAGTCATTCTTTAAATTAGGTCTCCACGTGCCACCCACATATCACGAGCATCACTGGGGAAGCCCTAATTTTTTCAATTCCTGCTGAAATGATTCTTTAGAGGATAAAGGAACACCGTCGATGTCTTGCGAATTGATATCTGCGCCCTTATCGAGAAACAGCTTGGCCAGTTCTAAATATCCGTCTTTATAATTGGAAAATACATAGGAAATAGGGGGCATGCCATACTTATCACCAGCATTGATATCTGCCCCAGCGTCAATCAGCCTCTCGGCAATTTCTTTATGTTTGTATATGGCAGCCAAATGCAGAGGAGTGATACCATTGTTCCCCATCGCGGGATTTAAATTAACATGGCGCTCTATCAAATAATCGACGACATCTAGCCTGTTATTGACTACAGCACGGTGCAATGCACTACTACCGTCGCGCGGATCAACCATATCGACAGATCCTCCGTCTGAAATAAGCTTCATCATTAATTCAAAATCGTCTAAGATGAATGCTTTCTTAATTAAATCTTCCGCACTCAATGCTTGATCCTTACTTAGATGGATTAGAAACGAGTATCAACTACTAGTTGGTCGAGCAATAGCATTTTATTCCTATAGCTCAATTTGATACCGGGATGATTATCCACAGAATGGTTAGCTGGAGGTGCAATCTGAATGAACATATTGCGAGACTCGCTTCTGATAGCATAGGTGTTGAACAAGGCGCTAATGAACCGAGCCGCTGGATGCATAATATCACAGGCCTAGCTGATGACTAATTCGACGCCCTCTACGATCGCCTCAAAATCGCTGTATGAGATCGTTTGAATCAATACACATGCGCGGGACAATTCCCATAGCTTAGTGGCCTCCGGAGCATTGTACATGTCATTGAAGTCGCTGAGATGACACCGCGTACAGGTCCAATTCCCCAAGAATCACAGTGTGTCTCATTCGACCATCAGCCGGGCGATCGCGGCCGTCACAGCCATCCCGGACGGCTGCCTGGTGAAAGGGCATCCGGCCTAGAGCTGGTCCCCGGGGACCCTGCCCTCCTGGTTGACGGCTCGCTCCTGCCTGGCTGGAACTGAAAGGCCGGGAAGGGCATCTACTCATGCACGCACCACGTGGCACCAAGGTTGTGGTGTCCTCCGCCACGTTCTTCTAGGTCAAACGGGTCAACCGTTTCGGTTAACCCGTTTTCCAGAATTCTTGCTGTCGCCCGGATGCGCGCCAGTTCCTCATCACTCTGCCGATAGGGACTCGTCGACAGAGAGTTCATCTGCCCTTCCGCCACCTGGGGGAGCTAGCTCCACCGGTTGGCGGAGGAATATTCCGCCTAGTCAGCAGGGCCTTTTATGGTGAGCGAGAGGCCAGGGAGTAGCGGTTATGCGTCGCTTAGACGGTTCACCCACGCCCCTGGCATTGGGTTGGGGGGCCCACGATCTTGTCCCATCAACTAAGGAGACCCATGAAGATCCGAAAACCTGTGGTCTTGGCCCTCAGCGCCGCACTGACATTGACCGCGGGGGTAGCCCACGCATCCCCAAACCATGCCACACCAGATACTGCAGCCCTAGCCGGAGAACTAGCGAACCAGACAATCGAGTGGGGTGATTGCGACTTTGGTGAGCCTGGACTCAACCAGTATTTAGGTGAGGTCACCCAATGTGCGACAGTGACTGTTCCGCAGGATTGGCATAACCCCAACAATGGCAAGACTTTCCAGATTGCCATTTCCCGTTCCGGCAACACCGATACCACCAGCGATAACTATGTGGGCACATTGTTCACCAATCCTGGAGGCCCCGGGGAACCAGGCCTCACGTTGAGTGGGAGCATCAGCCTGCAAGTCCCCGAACTGGCAGCAACCCATACCATCATCGGGATGGACCCGCGCGGTTCAGGACAGTCGACAACGGTGCCCTGCACATTTAGTTATGACACAGCCGATCCCTACGGGTGGCAGCGTGCGATGGCTGAGACCTGCGGCAGCAACCCCAACGTCAAGGTGATAAACACCGAGCAGACAGCCTATGACATGGACTTCATCCGCCACCTCCTTGGCGTGGAGAAGCTCAGCTATCTGGGCTACTCCTATGGCACCTGGCTGGGCGCCTGGTATGGCTCGGTGTTTGGCTCGAACACCAAGGCTATGATCCTGGACTCGTCCTACAACCTCACGGCCGCCACGAGCCAAGCCACAGCCAGTCCCCTGCAACCAAAGGCACTCGAACGCCAGTTCCATGAGCACCTCATGAACTGGATCGCCCGCCACAACAATGACTACGAACTCGGCGAAAATCCCGCTGAAATCTACCGCGCCTATCTCAAGGGCCAGGCAGCCATGCCACCCGAGTTGCTGCGGCTACTCCATGCGCTCACTTTTGCCCAGGATGGGCTATACCGCAACGAGTACTACCCAAATACCGCGACCTTCGTCGCCCTCGTCGTCCGCTATGGACAGGCAGTGGCGCAAGGCGCCATCCCTGAATCCTCAGAGAATCCCGCCACAGCGGCTTTAGCTCTTCTGAAGACCGCAAAACCCAGTCCAGCGATTACTCGCGGGATAGCTCGCGCCGAGGCATTAGTGGCTGTTTCCCCAGTTTCAGGAAAGCAGACCGAGACGGAGCAGAGCAGCTACTCGTTCGTGGAGTGTCAAGACGGACAATGGGATCAGAACCTGAAACAAGTTGAGCAGCGGGTGGCGCGCTATGAGCAGCAGTTCCCATTCGCCCATGCCGTCGGTCTTACCAAGGTTGAGCCCTGCAATTTTTGGAAGACTGACCTGCATATGCCGCGCCCGAAGTCCGATTTCCCGAAGACCATTATCCTGCAAAGCGAACTTGACTCTGCCACCGGTTGGGAAGGGGGCATGCGTAGCGGAACCCATCTGCCCAACACGTCGCTGATCGCGGTCGACAACGAAAGTTCACATGGATTGTTCCCATATGGCCGTGCAGACATTGATCAGCCGGTCATCGACCTGTTGAATCGTGGCGTAATGCCTCAAGATGTCACGGTGGTTCAAGCCAAGCCGGTACCTGGCGAAACCACGGTGTATGAGTCATGGCGCCCGCTTGATGCAAACGCCCAGCACGTCGGCGAAGACATTAACGACGCCTGGCAACCGGTCCCCGGCACTGAAAACACCCAACCAGCCCCCACTAACCCCGTTGCAGACAGCCTGGCAACAGTTGCCAGCGAACGGCGGACCTACGATGTTGTTCGCGACATCTACGGCGCTGAGGGCGTCAGAGCCCTGAGGTTGGTGTCCTAACTCGAGCTCAAGGGCGGACGCATCACCGCAGCAACTTCAGATGATCGGTGATCGGATGAGGTCGGTGTCCTAACCCGAGCCAAGGGGGCGGAGAGTTCATCTCCGCTCCCTCAGCCTCGTGTTTGATCCCGAGGGTTAAGACCACAGGATGAACCTCGTCGACACATTCTCCGTCACCTGACCGATGTCACCGACGAAGCCCTTGACTACCCTGACGCAGGTGAAGGCAGACCGAGCCCAGACAACTGTGAGCGTCCTCATCGTTGACGACGATGCCCTCGTCCGTGCAGCTGTTCGTCGCATCCTCGACAACGAGCCACGCATTTGCGTCGTGGGTGAGGCAGTTGACGGACGAAGTGCTGTCGATGCGGTTCGTCGGCTGCGGCCCCAGGTCGTGCTGATGGATCTGCATATGCCTCACACCAACGGTGTCTGGGCGACCTCTCGGATCGTCTCTGCTTATCCGCAGGTTCGGGTCCTCGTGCTCACAGCTTTCGACACTGACGACCTGGTCAGCGCGGCGTTGAAGGCTGGGGCTACCAGTTTCCTGCTCAAGGACAGCCATCCCGAAGCCTTCCTCAAAGCAGTTCTCATGGCAGCCAGAGGAGAACGTGCATTCGCCGTCAGTGTCCTCAACCGGCTAGTCCATGCCACCATCACGACAGCCCCCGTCACACCGACATTCCCTCCTGCGGTGACTGGACGGGAACGCGATGTGGCTTCCTTGGTAGCGCGGGGACTAGCAAACACCGAGATCGCTGAGGAACTGAATCTAGCCGTCAGCACCGTCAAGACCCATGTCTCTGCACTGTTAGAGAAATTTGGGGTAAACAATCGAGTCCAACTCGCCGTTGCCGTCGCCCGGTGCCTTGACAGCCACACGACGCGATGATTCACCGTCGATACGACCTCCGTAGGATCGTGTGGTTTGCGGTAGCGGCCTTGACTCTCACTCGCCTCGCGCTGCATGTCATCGACCTCCACATAATCTCCGAGTTGACCTGGCCTGCCGACATAGATGCACCGGAATTCAGTGTCGTCACCGATGCGGTAATCGCCATTGCGGCATTGATCTTGCTGCTGCCTGCCATCGCCATTGGAAACCCGGTGTTACTCACTATCGTGAGCTTGCTGGGGTATCTCGTCACCTGGGGTGAGTTCCTCAGCATGGCGGCTAACACGATGCTTGGAATGTGGCGGAGCAAAGCCGCATTCCCACTGATCCTGGCGACCGCAGCCTTGGGGTTAACGACACGATACGCCCTGCCGTGGTCCTCCCCTGTCCTCGTTGCTACCAGCCTTCTGGATTTGCCTGGTGAACTCCTGTTAGCACTACCGGTAGGTCTCGCGTGTGGACTGTTGGGAAGGAATTTGCTGGCGCGGGAGGAATTACACCAGGCACATATTCGGGAGGCGGAGGCCATACAACACGCTCACGACGCTCACGTAGCGCAGGCGCGAACGCAGGAGCGGGCACGAATCGCGCGTGAGATGCACGACTCATTGGCTCATCGGTTGTCGCTGCTGGCACTGCATTCGGGGGCTATGAGCACTGCCCGAGAGCTATCTGCGGCCGAGGCACGTGAATTGGCTACCCATATTCACGAATTGGTCGGCGAGGCCGGGCAGGATCTGCGTCAGATCCTTGCGGTGCTTCATGACCAGATGCCCGGCGATGAAGGTCGGACTTCGTGGCAGGACGTGACCACCGTCCTAGCCCAGGAAGCCGATGCTGGGCAGCACATCCGGTTGCGGCTGTCACCCGATTGGCATGAGGCCTTCGAAGCGGCATCCCCCAGGGTGCGGCATGGGGTATTACGTGCGATCCAGGAGTTCCTCACCAATGCCAGGAAACATGGAACCGATAGCAATATTCGATTGGATTGTGAAACCAGCGACGATGGGGTGTTGCTGCTGCGTTGTTCCAACTCCTGCACTGCAATACCGTCGCCAACCCCGCCAGGTGAAGGGCTAGGGTTGGAAGGGTTACAAGAACGGCTCCGGCTGCTGAATGGAAGCATCCACGTACTCCGCGACGCCAAACGCTTCACCATCCTGGCCGTTTTGCCAACTGATCCACAGCCATCGACGTGACGCAACCACTGTGAATGCGCAGATCAGACTCCGCCGTCGGCATCCACAACATCTAGAACCGACAAGCTCCTAGGCACCCTCAGCTCAGTCACTCACGATCTCCACCAGGCGGTCCCGACTCGTAGACCAGTGGTCCCGCCACATGTCGAGACTCTCAACCAGAGTGGCGTGAAGTTGTGGGGATTGCTCAGCCAGAACTGGAAGATGCTTGAACTCCACCACGACGTGGGCAGCGGGGATCCACGCTAGGTCCCGCATGCAGTCGTCGAGGGCATTCCAGTTGTGCCCGAAATAGTCGGGAAACCGCAATTGCCGGGAGATGGTTAGGAACAAGCCGCGAGGGCTGCTGATGTTGCGGAGATTGATGGTGTAGAGATCAGCGGGCCCGGTCGGCGCAGCGGGTGGGCGGTGTTCATCACGGGCGTGCTGAGTGAGATCGGCGACGAAGGCCGCGATCTGCTTCCTGCGCTCGGCCCTGTTCCCAGACAGGTACAGGTCCAGCTCGGGGGAGCCCTCAACCTTGCAGCCGTAGGCGGCGGCAATCGGTGCCGAGTGTCCCCACCCGTCCATGGTCTGGAAAATCAATCGTCGCTGCGCCACCGGGAGGAAATGGTGCTGGATCACCCACCAGCCATCGTGGGCATCGGTTGGTTCGGTCTCCTCAATCACATCCCAGCCGGCGTCATGTAGAGCCGAACGTAGTTCATCGACCCGCACTTCCGAGGGCCTCGACGTACCCATCAAATACTCCTTCCGTCACCGTCGGAACTCTGCGAGTTTGGTCGGGAGGCTACCCATCGATTCGCCGCAACGTCCACAGGTATGTGCCAAGAACCACCCCGCTGGCCAGGGCAGTTCAGGCATAAGCTCCCTCGGCTGGGGCCCAATCATCCTCCGCCAGCCACCAAGGCGGCGCATCGTAGCTGGCGCCGAATTTCAAGGTCGAGTCGGCCTCACCTGGCGGCATTTCTCCGCGACGACCTACGCCAAAACCTGCCTTCCGGGATCCGCCTGTTCGGCGGGAACACTACGGCGGTTCGCTCCTTGGCATCTATTCCACCTGGAAGGTGGCGACCTGGTGGGTTTCTCTCCTGGAGCTGGGGCCGACGCGCAACTCGAACTCCCCCGGCTCGACCACCCTGCGCTCGTCAGCTGTGACCAATGAGCAAGCTGACGCGGGAAGCGAGATCTCCACGATCTCCGAGGCCCCCGGCTCAACCCTGGCCCTCACGAAACCCTTCAGCTCGATATCCGCCCAGGTCACGCTGGTGACGAGGTCGCGGACATACAGCTGCACCGTCTCCTCGGCGGGTCGCTGACCGGTGTTGGTCAACGTCACCCGCCCTGTGATCACCCCGTCGGCAGCCACCGTCACCGCATCGAGCACCAGATCGGAATAGATGACGTCGGTATATGACAGCCCCTCACCGAAGGCGAATAGCGGTTCCTGGGTCAGATCGGCGTAGCGGTCGCCATGTTGGCCGCGAATCTGGTTGTAGTACACCGGCAACTGCCCGGCGTGGCGCGGAAAAGAGATCGGCAGCCGGCCCCGCGGCTCAATCTTGCCAAGGATCAACTCAGCGATCGCCTGACCACCGCGCATGCCAGGATTGAAGGCCTCAATCAGCGACCCGCGCAACGCCGAGTCTGGCAGCGTCGAGGGCTTGGACTGGATCAGCACGACGGTGGTGGGCACGTCCAGCTCCGCGACGGCATCCAGCAGCGCGATCTGTCCGCCCTGCAACTCCAGCGTCGCCGTCGAGCAGCCCTCACCGGTATAGGCGACGGTGTCGCCCACCACGACCACGACATGATCGGCAGCGCGAGCCACCGCGACCGCCTCAGCCAACATCTGGTCGTCAACCGGCGCGGCCTCAGCCAGCGGCGGCAATGGCTGCCCATCCGGATAGCTGCCCTCCTGCGGGGTGAGGATCTGAATCTCGGCGCCTCGCGCATAGGTCACAGACCAGTCCTCGGGCACCTGCTGGCGCAGCCCGTCCAGCACCGTGGTGATCAGCTCACGCGGGTGCCCGTCGGGCAGCCACGGCACCTGACCAGAGTTCCCGGCCCAATCCCCCAGCATGTTCTGGGCGTCATCGGCCAACGGGCCAAGCACAGCGACGGTCTTAGGTTCAGGCCCAAGCGGCAGTGCGCCATCGTTGCGCAACAGCACCAAGGATGCCCGGGCAGCCTCCAAGTTCAACGCCTGATGATCACGGCATCCGATCATCGCCGCCTGACGCTGCGGCGACGGGGGACGCGGGTCCTCGAAAAGACCTAGCCTGAACTTCAGCCGCAGCACCCGGGCCACCGCCTGGTCGATCAACTCCTCATCCAGCCGCCCCTGCTCAACCGCCTGCTGGGCTGCCTCGAAGAACTGCGGCGTGGTCATGATGAAGTCGTTGCCAGCCTCGATGGCCTTGATGGCGGCCTCCACATCGTCGACGCACACCTGCTGCTCCCACACCATGCGCCCGACGTTGTCCCAGTCGGTGACCAGGGTGCCTTCGAAGCCCCACTCCCCCTTGAGCACCTCCTGCAGCAGCCACCGATTCTGGGTAATGGGCACTCCGTCCATGGACTGGTAGCCCAGCATGAAAGTGGCGCAGCCCTCGCGGGCCACCTTTTCAAAGGGCGGCAGGAACCACGACCGTAGCTTGCGGCGGCTGAGATCAGCCTCGGATGCGTCCCGGCCTCCTTGGGTTTCGGAATAGCCCGCGAAATGTTTCGCCGTGGCCAAGATCGCCGACTGATCGTCGAGGCCTGTGCCTTGATAGCCGCGCACCATTGCGGCGGCCAACTCCCCGATGAGGTGGGGATCTTCCCCGAAGGTTTCACCCACCCTGCCCCAACGGGGATCGCGGGCGATACACAGCACCGGCGAGAAGGTCCAGTGTATCCCCGTCGCGGAGGCCTCGACGGCGGTAGCGCGGGCAACACGTTCCACAAGCCCGGAATCCCAGGCGCAAGCCAGCGCCAGCTGGGTGCCAAAGATCGTCGCACCCGGCCAGAACGAGTAGCCGTGGATGCAGTCATCAGCGATCAGCAACGGGACCCGAAGTCGTGTCCGTTGGGTCAACTCGATGGCCTGCAGTATGCCCTCGGGTGAGGCATGCAGAATGGATCCAGACAGCCGAGATACCACGATCTCTTCCAAATCACCCCGGGCATCGAGTTGCAGCAGTTGCCCCACCTTCTCGGCCAGGCTCATTCGCCCCAGCAGATCGGCCACACGCGCGTCGATGGGCAAGGTGGCATCGGTGTAGTCAGTCATGGTCCCGTCCTTCGTGCGAGGGGTTTCAAGACTACGACGTACTCAACTGGGCTGAGCCACCTCGGGCCCCTACCCGACCCAGAACTGACCACAGCCCCCACACCACGACAAACAGCATCACTGCGCCGAACGCGTCCAGGATCGAATGCTGTTTGAGGAAACAGGTTGAGGCGGCGATCAACACCGTCAACGTCCAGGCCGCCACTACCAGCCAGCGACGGCGCACGTAGTGGCTCGTCATCAGGCAGAAGGCCACCACGATAGAGGTATACACATGCAGGCTGGGAAACACATTCGACGGGTCGTCGAAACCCTGCAATGCCGCCACGACGTCGGTGAAAACTCCCTGATCGGGATAGATCTGGGGCCGCAGCGACTGAGTGGTGGGCCAAAAGGTGTAGCCAATCAAGCAGGCCGTCATCCCGAGAATCAGCAGGAAGGCTAGGCGCGGGATCTCTACCAACCGCTGCCAATCGCGCACATAGATGAACCCAATACATCCCAGCAGGAAGGGAAACCACGCCAGATAAGCCAGAATCCACACCGCATCGAAGCCGATCAACGCGTCCAGGGGTGAGGACACGTCAATCATCGCCTCGGTAGGCCGTCCCTCCAATAGGAAATACCAGCCGAGGAAGACCGGCACATATAGCAGCGGAGCGAACCGGATGAGCTGTCGGGTCATGGCAGTCATCGTGTCATCCGGCAGCGATCGTGGGCCATAACGTCTCTGCAAGCTCCTCAGCCCAGCCTCGCGGGAAGCCGCCACGAATCACCACGGTGAACACCACAGCCCCTGCGATCAGTTCGATGATCCGTGCCGGGTCCCGATCAGCTCGGAGCTGCCCAGCCTCGATACCTCGTTCAAAGAAACGGCTCACCAGTCTCAATCTGGGCATGATGACCCGTTCCCGCCAGACGCTTAAAAACTCGTCGCCGCTGGCCATCATGTGCGCTAGCAGCCGCAGCCCGACCTTCGACTCGAAGGTCTCTTGGAAGCTACGGATCAGCTTCGTAAACCCCTGTCGAGTGAATTCTCCAGACAGCTCTGGCATCGGAACGATCTGTTCCGCGAAGGCCACAAGAAGCTCGAAACGATCCTTATACCGGCGATACAAGGTGGTCCTGGCTACACCCGAGATGGCACTGACAGCCTCCATCGTGACCGCGGCTGGGCCCTGGGTGCTGACGATCTGGACGACAGCCTCCGCGATCTTCACATCAGTGTGGACGCGGGCCTTGGACCTGCCATCTGTCACGGGCCTATCAACTACGACGCTGGTACTCATTTCCCTCCATCCTGTACCCGACCTAGCATAGTGCTACAGTACTGTAGCGTTACAGCTACTGCTGCAAAGGTCACTCAGGCCGCCTGGCGGCCTCGATCGATCAGGAGCGCAATGTCGACCAAGGTGCTGTCTTTGGGTTTGGATGTTGGATCCACGACGGTCAAAGCCGTGGTCCTCGACGACGACAGGCTGCTGTTTAGCGACTATCGCCGTCACCATGCCGACGTCAGGGGCGAGGTTCGGCGACTCCTATCCGAGATTGAACGCAGCTTCCCCCACGACTCTGTGGTCGCGGCCGTGACCGGATCCGGCGGGCTGCAGGTGGCCGAATTGATGGGCGTGGACTTCGTACAGGAGGTGATCGCCGCGACCGAGGCCGTCGAACGACGTCACCCCGAGGCCGACGTCGTCATCGAACTGGGCGGCGAGGATGCAAAGATCACCTATCTCAAACCCACCCCCGAACAGCGGATGAATGGCACCTGCGCGGGCGGTACCGGCGCCTTCATCGATCAGATGGCCTCGTTGCTGCGTACCGACGCCACCGGGCTGAACGCCCTAGCAGCCCAGCACCAGAAGATCTACCCCATCGCCTCGCGGTGCGGGGTGTTCGCCAAGTCCGACCTGCAGCCGCTGCTCAACCAGGGGGCCTCCCACGCGGACCTGGCGGCCTCGGTTTTCGAGGCGGTGGCCATCCAAACCATTTCTGGCCTCGCCGCAGGCCGCCCGATCCGCGGCAACCTGCTGTTTCTCGGCGGCCCCTTGCACTTCCTCCCCGAGCTCCGCGCCGCCTACCAGCGGGTCCTTGGGGACAAGGTGGACAGCTACACCACCCCCGAGAACGCAGAACTCTACGTCGCCATCGGCGCTGCCCTGCTTGCCTCCGGTGAGGACCGGTTTGCCTCCCGCCTAGCCGAAGGACTCAACACCTCGGCCATCCCCACCACAGCCACGACGCTACGCCCCCTCTTCCGCGACGACCAGGAACGCGCCGTCTTCGAGGCCCGGCACAGCCAGGTGACCGTGCCTCGCACTCCGCTTGAGGAGACCAGCGGGGCTTTGTTCCTGGGCATCGATGCCGGATCCACCACCATCAAGTCCGTGCTGCTGGACTCCGACAACCGCATCCTGGCCAGTTCCTACGCCTCCAACGCGGGTGACCCCCTGCCCGCCGCCGTCACCATCGTCCGCGAGCTGCGCGACAAACTCCCCGACGGTGCCTTCCTGGCCCGCAGCTGCGTCACCGGCTATGGCGAGGCCCTGATCCAGGCCGCCCTCCATATCGACGACGGCGAGGTCGAAACCATGGCCCACTACCGGGCCGCCGAGCACATCGCCCCTGGAGTCAGCAGCATCATCGACATCGGCGGCCAGGACATGAAATACCTGCGGGTTCGCAATGGCGTCGTC